>JALYQD010000115.1 GCA_030856025.1 Actinomycetota bacterium | reverse complement strand
CTTTATCTCAAGGCGGTGCTCCCGGCCCTGCCCCTCGTCGGCAGCCTCCCCGGCATCAAGCACGCCAAGGGCGCCGTCCCGGACCTCGTGCTCGAACGCACCGGCGTCACGACCGATCCAGAGCATTTGGACGCCTACAACGACGTATGCGGGTTCGCCCGCGGCGACACGTTGCCGGCCACCTACCCGCACATGGCGGCATTCGGCCTGCACATGGCGCTGATGACCGACACGGCTTTCCCGTTCGCGCCGATGGGCCTCGTGCACCTGCGCAACTCCATCACCCAGCACCGGCCCATCCGGGTGGACGAGACGTTCGACGTCTCCGTACTCGCTGCCGATCTGCGACCGCATCCCAAGGGCAAGCTCGTCGACCTGCTCACCACGGTGACGATCGATGGCGAAACGGTCTGGGAAGAAGTCACCACGCTGTTCTCGCGGGGCAAGGGCGGATCCGAGGAAACGACCATCGCACCGCTGAAGGGCGTCGAAGCGCCCAATGGTGTCGTCCACTGGCGTATGGCGGGCAACCTGGGTCGTCGCTACGGCGCCGTTTCGGGTGACCGCAACCCGATCCACCTCTACCCGATCACGGCCAAGGCCTTCGGCTTCTCGAGCAACATCGCACACGGTATGTGGACCAAGGCCCACTGCCTGGCCGCACTGCAGAACAAGCTGCCCGATGCGTTCACGGTGCACGTCGAGTTCAAGAAGCCGATCCTGCTGCCGGCGACGACGATCTTCGGTTCCGAAGAGACCGTCGACGGCTACTTGTTCGGCGTCAAGGGCTCCAAGAAGCCGGTCACCCACCTCACCGGGCGCATCTCCACGAAGGTGTAACTCCGTGTAACAATTTCCTCTCCTTGTCGTTATTGATCGTGACTTCAAGGAGAGGGAACTTGTGAGCAAGCCTCGTGGCGCGTCACGCCTGATTGCCGTCGTCTCGATCGCCCTCGCGATGATCGGTGCGTCATTCCAGTTGCAGACCGCGTCGGCGGCCACCGGCTGGAAGCCGCGAGCGGAGCAATATTCGGCCGTCGTCAAGCAGACCGATCTCGCGATCCCCATGTCGGACGGCACGATCCTTCGCGGAGACCTCACCCTCCCGGCCGACGCGGCGGGCAAAGCCATCACCGGCCGCTTTCCCGTCGTCGCGACCATCACGGCCTACAACAAGACGGTCATCGGCTCGTTCGGTTCGACCCTCGCCGGTGCGGACCCTGCCTACCTGGTCAAGCGGGGCTACGCCCAGCTCACAGTGGACGCACGTGGAACCGGCAACTCCGAAGGAGTGTGGGGAGCCTTCAGCGCCGCCGAATCGCGCGACGCCGGCGAAGTCATCGAATGGGCGCACTCCTCATCCCGACCCTGGAGCAACGGCAACATCGGTATGACCGGCGCCTCATACATGGGCATCAGCCAGATCTTCGCCGCATCCCACCGGCCTGCCGGGCTCAAGGCGATCTTCCCGCAGGCCCCCGGCGCCGACGTCTACCGCGACGTCGTAGCCTCGGGCGGCCAGCTCGATGTCGGCTTCATCCCGCTGTGGCTCGGCCTCGTCACCGCCACCGGAGTCATTCCGCCGGCGTACGCTTCGACGGAACCGCAATCGGCGTTCAAGTCGGTCACCGATCACCTCAATGGGCTCGCCTCGTTCACCCTCCCGCTGCTGGTCAAAGCCATCGCCGGTGACGAAACGGCATACGACGGACCCTTCTATGCCGAGCGCTCCCCCATCAATGTCGTCGACAAGGTCAAGGTCCCGACATTCCTGATCAGCGGCGAGTACGACCTGTTCCAGCGCGGTACTCCGCTGTTGTTCGAGAACCTCCGCAAGCGCGGCGTGCCCACCAAGCTGATCATCGGGCCGTGGGACCACCTGCAGGGCTCGTCGGGCGCCGACGTCGACCAGGCCGGCTACGGCGAGCTCGGCGAGCTGCAGCTCCGCTGGTTCGACAAATACCTCAAGGGCGTCAAGGACACCAAGCTCGACAGCGACATCTCCCCGCTCACCTACTTCGAGCAAGGCTCCGGCAAGTGGCGCAAGGCCAATGACTGGATCGGTCCGAACCTCAAGGCGACGAGCTACAAGCTGTCCGGCAAGTCGTCGACGGGCGGCACGGCCGGTGCGTTGACGACCGGTACGGTCACGGACGGCACGTCCGATGTGCTCCCGATCCCCGTCTCCGGGCTTTGCACACGATCGGCCAATCAGTGGACGGCCGGAATCATGAACGCGTCGCCGATCAGGAATCCCTGCCTCGACGACAATGCCCTCAACGACTCGTCGGGAATCGTGTTCGGCACCGCCCCGGTGACATCCCCTGTCTCGATCCAAGGCCCGATCAACGCCCACCTGTTCACCTCGAGTCTCGGCGGTGACGGCATGTTGTCCGTGGCGGTGTCCGATGTGGCGCCCGACGGCAAGGTCAGCCGATTGACGGGCGGTTGGCAGGTGTTGTCACTCCGCGAGCTCACGACGGCGAAGTCGCGCCACCTCAACGGCAAGCTGATCCAGCCCTTCCACCCGTTCACCAAGGCGTCACAGAAGCCGCTGGCTCAGGGCGAGGTCGCGCCGATCGACGTCGAGGTGTTCCCCACGGGTGCCCAGATCCAGAAGGGCCACAAGCTGCGGATCAGCATCCAGGCGTTCGACATACCTCACCTGTTGCCCAACCTGTCGCAACTCCTCGGCACACTCACGGTCATGACGGTTCACAACTCGGCGAAATACCCGTCCGAACTCACCATTCCGACACTCAAGTAGGCCGGTTCAGTCCGTCGGCACGATGGGCCGGATGAGGCCTTCCTGGGCGACGGTCGCCACGAGGGTGCCGTCCTGGGCGAAAACGCGCGCCGTGCTGAGCCCGCGGGCACCCGATGCCGAAGGCGACGTCTGGTCGTAGAGCAGCCACTGGTCGGCGGCGATCGGCCGGTGGAACCAGATCGTATGGTCGAGCGAAGCGGGCTGGACGTTGGGCGAGCCGATGAACTGTCCGTGGGGAGCCAGGGCCGCGCCAAGCAGGCTGAAATCGCTGATGTAGGTGAACGCCGCATTGTGCACGTCGGACGACTCGGGCAGCGTCCCGTCGGCGCGGAACCACAACCGCTGGCAGACCCGGACGAAATCGCGCTGCGGGTCATCGGGCTCGCGGTTGTCGCCGATGTAGCGCATGTCGAAGGAGGCCCATTCCTTTTTCCACTCGGCGGAGTACTGCGCCCCGCGCGCCTCAATCATGTCCGCGAGCGGCGTGGCTTCTTCGGGCGGCGGCACCAGGGGCATACGGTCCTGGTGGTCCCAGCCGTCTTCGCGCTTCTGGAAGGACGCTGTCATGTAGAAGATGATCGCGCCGTGCTGGCGCGCCGCGACCCGGCGGGTGTTGAACGATCCGCCGTCGCGCACGACCTCGACGTCATAGACGATCGGGATGTTCGGGTCCCCGCCGAGGATGAAATACAGGTGAAGGGAGTGGACGTGACGCTCCGCGGGAACCGTGAGCTGAGCGGCCATCAGGGCCTGCGCGGCCACTTGCCCGCCGAAGACGCGCTTCAGCGAAGAGGACTCCGGCTGCCGACCGCGATAGAGACCGACTTCGAGTTGTTCGAGGTCGAGCAGGACAACGACTTCTTCCAGTGATGAAGGCACGCGCAAATACTAGCGATCACGCTCGCGAGAGAATTTGTCCCCACCGCGAGAGAATTTGTCCCGCCGAGGAGAGAGTTTGTGCGCAGCAGTCATGTGCGAAAGTCTCTCGCGACCCGAACAAAGTCTCTCGCGAGCGTCAGTCGTCGTTGTCCTTGCGCGTGCGCGCAAGGAACTGCTCGAACTGCTTGGCGAGCTCATCGCCGCTGGGTAGCTCTTCGTCGCTGGCGAGCAGGGACTCGGCGGCGCCGCGGGTGAAGGCGTCGTACTGCTCCTCGAGACCGTTGAGGAGCTCGCCGCCGTCCTGATCGGCGATCTGCTGCTCGATCTCGACCATCGCGGTGCCCTGTCGCAGTCGCAGCTCCTCGAGGTCGAGGCGCAGGTCGGTGCGGTCCACGACCGCATCGAGCAGTGCCAGGGCAGCGGTCGGATAGTCGATCTGCGCCAGGTAGTGCGGGACGTGCACGACATAGCCGGCGGCATCGTGGCCCATCTGGCCGAGCCGGTATTCGAGCAGTGCCTGCGCCGACGACGGGACCGTCACCTGCGCCGACCAGAGGTTCTTGCGGTCCACGAGCTCGGGGCGGGTGCCGTGCGAGGTGATCATGAGCGGTCGCGTATGCGGCACGCCCATCGGGACCGAGCCGAGGCCGAGGGTCAGCGAGACGTTGAACTCCTCGACGACATCGTGCAACTCGGAGACGAAGCGTTCCCACTGGAAGTCGGGTTCGGGGCCGGCCAGCAGAAGGAAGGGATGGCCGTCGAGGTCGTGTTCGAGCACGACCTCGAGGGCCGGATCGTCATAGCCCTCATAATGGTCGCCGAGGAAGGTGATCAGCGGCCGACGGGCGCGATAGTCGTAGTAGGAATCGACGTCGAAGCTGTAGAGGACTTCGCCTTCTCCCGAACTCAACTCGGCAGCCGCGATGCGCGGTGCGGAGCCTGCGCCGAGGAATCCTTCGAGGGCATGGATCAGGACCGGACGCTCTTGGAAGCGTCGGTTGCTGTCGTCATTTCGTCGTTGTGGCCACTTCATAGTCAATGCCTCAGACCGCAGCGATATTCCCGCTCAAGGCGGCTTCGGTGTCATCCGCGATCGCGGACGGGGTCAGGCCAAGGCGTTCGAGGATCACGGCGCGCTTGGCATGGTCGTAGAACTGCTGGTCGACGGCATGTACCCGGATCGGCGTGGTGATGTTGGCGTCGAGCAATGCCTGGGTGAACATCGAGCCGACACCGCCGTTGCGGCCGTTGTCCTCGACCGTGACGACCATCCCGAAGGCGGCAGCCATGTCGATGAGCTGCGAATCCAACGGTTTGACCCAGCGCGGATCGACCACCGTGACGCCGCGACCCTGAGCGCGAAGCAGGTCGGCTGCTTCGACGCAGGTATGGACGAGTGAGCCGACGGCGATGATGAGGACGTCCTTGTCGGCGTCGCGGGACAGCACGTCGAAGCTGCCGATTCGTTCGATCGCCTCGACGTCATCGGGCACGGGCCCCTTGGCGAAACGCACGACGGTCGGTGCGTCGTCGACGTCGACGGCCTCGCGCAGCTGCTCGCGGAGCTGCGCACCGTCGCGGGGTGCGGCGAGACGCAGCGTGGGGACGATCTGGAGCAGGGACATGTCCCACATGCCGTTGTGGCTGGCGCCGTCGTCACCGGTGACGCCGGCGCGGTCGAGCACGAAGGTCACCCCGCATTTGTGGAGGGCGACATCGAGCAGCACCTGGTCGAAGGCTCGGTTGAGGAAAGTCGCGTAGACCGCGACGACGGGGTGAAGCCCGCCCATCGCGAGGCCGGCGGCACTTGTCACGGCATGTTGTTCGGCGATGCCGACGTCGAAGACGCGATCGGGGAACTTCTCGGCGAAGGCGTCAAGCCCGACCGGGTAGAGCATCGCAGCCGTGATGCCGACGACATCGGGGCGTTCGTCGGCGATGCGGACGATCTCGTCGCGGAACACCGAGGTCCAGCCGGCCGGTGCCATGCTGGTGGCCTCACCCGTATGCCGGTCGAACGGGTTGGCCTGGTGCATCTGGTCGTTCTCGTTGTTGACCGCGATGTCGTAGCCCTGGCCCTTGGTGGTCAGGACGTGCACGAGCACCGGTCCGTTGAACTTCTTGGCCTGGGTCAGTGCGTGCTCGACCGAGGCGAGGTTGTGGCCGTCGACGGGGCCGAGGTATTTGATGCCGAGGTCTTCGAACATCCCCTGGGGCGCGAGGACGTCCTTGAGGCCCCTCTTGATGGCGTGAAGAGCTTCGTACGTGGCCGGGCCGACGTGCTTGGAGCGGTTGAGCCGTTCCTTGATGGCATGGAGCGTGGGCTCATATCGCGGGTTCGTACGAATGTTGGTCAGGTGGTTGGCGAGTCCGCCGACGGTCGGCGTGTAGGAGCGACCGTTGTCGTTGACGACGATGACCAGCCTGCGGTCCTTGTCGGCGGCGATGTTGTTGAGCGCTTCCCAGGCCATGCCGCCGGTGAGCGCACCGTCGCCGATGACGGCGACGACGTGATCGTCCCGGCCGAGGATCGCATTGGCCTTGGCCATGCCGTCCGCGTAGGACAGGCTCGTCGAGGCGTGTGAGTTTTCGACCCAGTCGTGCGGGGACTCGGCCTGGCACGGATAGCCCGACAATCCCCCTTCGGTGCGCAACGTGGTGAACTCCCCTGCGCGCCCGGTCAGCATCTTGTGGACGTAGGCCTGGTGGCCGGTGTCCCAGATGACCCGGTCGGCCGGGGACTCGAAGACGCGGTGAATCGCCATGGTCAGCTCGACAACACCGAGGTTGGGGCCAAGGTGACCGCCTTTGGCGGCGACCGAGGTCACCAGGCGTTCGCGGATCTCGGCAGCGAGTTCGGTCAGTTCATCGGCGGTCAGGCTGCGCAGATCCGCAGGCCCGACGATCTTGTCGAGAACACTCATTCAGGCTCCTTTCCGCGTATCCAACGTAGCGACTCAGTCTACCGGGGCATCGGCGTGAAGCACGTCGGCGGCGATGGTCGCTTTGGTCACGCCGTGAACATTACGTGGGTCTCAGCCGACGCGCAGCCCGGCCCGATGCCTTAGGTGTATCTGCCGCGCAGATGAGTCAGGGCGTCCGAGTCGCCGAGCTCGAGGTGTTCAATGGTTGCCTCGACCAGAAGCGCCCAGCCGAGGTGACGCGGCTCGGCGTCGAGCCGAGCTCCGAGCCAGCCGGCGCTGCCGGTGAGCACCGGGCCCCATGCGGTCTGCTCCCACTCGCCGAGCGTGAACGGGCCGCCCGGAGCGGGCCCGACGCCTGCGAAGGCGTCTGCCATCGTCGTATGCGCCGGGGTCAGCACGTTGATCGTGAAGACGTCCTCGAGGGCGTCGCGGAAGTCGGAGTCCTCATCGATCAATCCGGCGACCCGGCCCGGTTCGCCGTCGGCGATCAGCAATGACGACACGGTGAAGCCGCGCCGTTCGCGGCCCTCCCCCGTCGCCCATACCGTCACCGGTGCCGGGAGCCGTCCACGAAACCTGCGGAGCGGATCACGCTCGCCCTCAGGCGGCATGAACGGGTGGTCGGAGTGAATCGTCACCTCATGACCCCGCTGGGAGTGACGTTCCGCAGGCTTGTATCGGCGTGTCGCCCGCCGAACGTCACTCTCACGGGAAACGTCAGCCGACCAGGCTGCGCAGCACGTATTGCATGATGCCGCCGTTGCGGTAGTAGTTGGCCTCACCCGGTGTGTCGATGCGGACCACGGCGTCGAACTCGACGCTCTCCCCATTCACGGCGCTCGCCTTTACGTGAACCGTCTTGGGCGTCTTGCCCTCGTTGAGCTCGGTGATGCCGGTGAAGTCGAAGGTCTCCTCGCCGGTGAGCCCAAGCGATTCGGCGGTCTGCCCTTCGGGGTACTGCAGCGGGAGGACACCCATACCGATGAGGTTGGAACGGTGGATGCGCTCGTAGGACTCGGCGATGACGACCTTGACGCCCAGGAGCGCGGTGCCCTTGGCGGCCCAGTCGCGTGAGGACCCCGAGCCGTACTCCTTGCCGGACAGGACGACCAGCGGGACGCCGGCTTCCTGGTAGGCGGCGGAGGCTTCGTAGACGGACGTGACCTCGCCGTCGGCGATGAGGTTGCGGGTGAAGCCGCCCTCGGTGCCCGGTGCCATCTGGTTGCGGAGTCGGATGTTGGCGAACGTGCCGCGGATCATGACTTCGTGGTTGCCGCGACGCGAGCCGTAGGAGTTGAAGTCGCGGGCTTCGATGCCGTGCTCGGAGAGGTATTTGCCGGCCGGGCTGTCCTTCTTGATCGCACCTGCCGGCGAGATGTGGTCGGTCGTGACCGAATCGCCCAGCTTGAGAAGCACACGCGCGCCGCTGACCTCGGTGACCGGGGACGGTTCGAGCTCCATGCCGTCGAAGTACGGAGCCTTGCGCACATACGTCGAGTCCTCTTCCCACTCGAAGACGTTGCCTTCGGGGGTGGGGAGGTTTTGCCAGCGCTCGTCGCCGGCGAAGACATCGGCATACTCCCGCGTGAACGTGCTCGAGTCCATCGAGGACGCGATGACGTCTTCGACTTCGGCGGGTGACGGCCAGATGTCCTTCATGAACACGTCGTTGCCGTCTGTGTCCTGGCCCAGCGGGTCGTTGAACAGGTCGACGTCCATCGAGCCGGCGATCGCATACGCCACGACGAGCGGCGGGGACGCGAGATAGTTCATCTTGATGTCGGGGTTGATGCGTCCCTCGAAGTTGCGGTTGCCCGAGAGCACCGAGACGACGGCCAGGTCGCCGTCGTTGACGGCCTTGCTGACTTCGGGGATGAGCGGGCCGGAGTTGCCGATGCACGTCGTGCAGCCGTATCCGACGAGGTTGAACCCGAGCTTGTCGAGGTATGGGGTGAGCCCGGAGCGTTCGTAGTAGTCGGAGACGACCTTCGATCCCGGCGCCAGGGTCGTCTTGACCCACGGCTTGCTCTGGAGGCCCTTCTCGACGGCCTTCTTGGCGAGCAGGGCTGCGCCGATCATCACGGAGGGGTTGGACGTGTTGGTACACGACGTGATCGCGGCGATCGTGACGGCGCCGTGGTCGACTGTGTATTTGGAGCCGTCGGCAAGCGTGACCGACTGCGGGTTGCTCGGACGGCCTCCGTCGGACGGTGCCGACGAGAGGTGGTCATCGGGGGCCTTGGAGCCGTTGGAGCCGGAGTAGGCCGGCGAGTCCGATGCCGGGAACGACTCGGCGGCTGCCTCGTCGTAGCCCTTGTCGTCGTGATCTTCTTCGTCGACGTAGTCGGCGAGCGCGCCGCGGAAGGACTGCTTGGCGTCGGTGAGCGACACCCGGTCCTGCGGACGCTTCGGACCGGCGATCGACGGGACGACCGTCGACAGGTCGAGCTCGAGGTATTCGGAGAAGCGCGGTTCCTTGTCGGCGTCGTGCCACAGGCCCTGAGCCTTCGCGTAGGCCTCCACGAGGGCGATCTGCTCCTCGCTGCGGCCGGTGAGGCGGAGGTACTTGGTCGTCTCGTCGTCGATCGGGAAGACCGCGATGGTCGAGCCGTATTCGGGGCTCATGTTGCCGATCGTGGCGCGGTTGGCCAGAGGCACGGCACTGACGCCGGGTCCGTAGAACTCGACGAACTTGCCGACGACGCCGTGCTTGCGGAGCTGCTCGGTGATCGTGAGCACGAGGTCTGTGGCGGTGGCGCCCGAAGGAAGCTCGCCGGAGAGCTTGAAGCCGACGACGCGCGGAATGAGCATGCTGATCGGCTGGCCGAGCATCGCCGCTTCGGCTTCGATGCCGCCGACGCCCCAGCCGACGACGCCGAGACCGTTGACCATGGTCGTATGCGAGTCGGTGCCGACGCAGGAGTCGGGGTAGGCGACGGTTTCGCCGTTTGTGTCACGGGTGAACACGACACGGGCAAGGTGCTCGATGTTGACCTGGTGGACGATGCCGGTGCCCGGAGGGACGACCTTGAAGTCGTCGAACGCGCCTTGGCCCCAGCGGAGGAACTGGTAGCGCTCGCGGTTGCGTTCGTACTCGATCTCGACGTTGCGCTCGAAGGCTTCGGGGGTGCCGAAGACATCGGCGATCACCGAATGGTCGATGACCATCTCGGCGGGCGCGAGGGGATTGATCTTGGCGGGGTCACCGCCCAGGTCGGCCATGGCTTCGCGCATCGTGGCGAGGTCGACGACACAGGGAACGCCGGTGAAGTCCTGCATGATGACGCGTGCCGGCGTGAACTGGATTTCCTTGCTCGGATCGGCATCGGCATCCCAGCCGGCAAGCGATTTGATGTCTTCGGCGGTGATGTCGGCACCGTCCTCGGTGCGCAGGAGGCCTTCGAGCAGCACCTTGAGGCTGAACGGAAGCGAGTCGACATCCAGTCCCTCTCCGGTCACCGCATCGAGGCGATAGATCTCGTAGGACTGATCCCCGACCTGGAGTGAGTCTTTGGCGTTGAAGCTGTCGACGGACATAAATTCTCCTTGATTCGCGTTCGGGTCCATCCTGCCCAGCACCATCATGCTCGGTTTTCTCAGGTTTGCCTAACCCCGTGACCCAACTTATCTTGATGTCAAGATACATGAAATCGAAACATATTTCCAGCACACATGGCCGCGCGTGTTCGCTGCCGAACGGCGCTGGAGGATCCCCGGTCTAGAACAATTTCGGCTAGAACAATTTCGGGAAGTGGAAAAACAGCGGCCAGTAGAAAAGGATGTAGTTGGCGGCGACGGCCACCACACCGAGGACGCCGACGATGTCGAGGAATTCGAGCACGTGACGGCGAGTCGGTGCCAGGGTCGCATCCTCGCCGGTCGCCTGGACGACGCTCGAACGGACGAGCAGATCGGCCAGCCCGCGGCGGGTCCTGAGGAAGATCGGCACCACGAGCACGATCAGCGCGAGATAGGCCGCGCCGCCGAAGTGCAGGCTCTCCGGAGTCAGCCGGCGGAAGACCGTCGGCAGGCCGATCGGAATCGCCGCGACCGCGAGGTCGAGCAGCACGGCCATGACAAGTCCGCGGAAGAATCCGCGCAGGGGTCCGGTCGGCTCCCCCGTTTCGGCATCCACCACCCGCAGACCGACGCGGTGCTTGCCGATGCTGTGGCCGCGGATCCCCTGGCGCACGCCGTTGTTCCACAGGATGAAGACTTCGCCGGCGATCAGTCCGCTGAGGATCAGTCCGTCCGACAGACCGATTTCCCAGTAGCCCCTGCCGCCTGTCGAGCCCCGCACTGCGTCGACGATCGCGCGGACGATACTGAAGAGGATGGCGCCGCAGGTGAAAGCCCCGCAAAAGAGCAAGGCATCCTGGAAGAGCGCCGAACGGCGCTGATCCAGGGTAGCCATCGTCGTCATCATGGTCATCCTCTGCTCACCTTAGATTCTGCACGTAGAGAACTGCGGACTTTGCGTTCTGCACCCGCTTCTCCCAGGTAAATCCCAACCCGCTAAGTATGACGCCGGCCGCGGTGAAGATGATCAAACGTGGCAGGCCATTGGCGAGCGGACCCACGTTCCATACAACCAGCAACGCCAAAACGATGGAGCCGAAGACGAACGGCATTTGCCATTTGCGCCAGATGCCCACGGCGAGGGAGACGAGGCCGGCGACTACGAGCAACAGGGCACGGGGACCGGTCGGATCCGCGAGGGCCTGCGGAATGCTGGGCACGAATGCGAGTGTGAGGCCGGGAGTCAGGGCGATCAGGGTGCGCAGCTGCGGATTACCTCGCATCGCCCACAGTCCCGCGCCGAGGAGCACGGCGGCGAACGGTGCGGTGTAGGCCTCGACCGTGTCGACGTCGCTCGCCACGAGCCGCATCACCCAGGCCACGCCCAGAGCGGCGGATCCGACATAGCGCAGCCAGTCCCGGTCATTGACGAACAGCCCCAGCGCGACGAGTGAAACGCCGACGACCGTCCAGATCAAGGCCTGGGAGCCCAGCCCCATGTCGGCAGCGGACAACAGGCTCACGGCGATCCCCAGGCCTGCGGCGATCTCGATCGCGGGTCGTCCCGGGAATCTACGCAGGACGAATGATGCAACGACGAGGGCGATGATCGAGACCACGGCTGCGGCGAGCCGGACGCCAAGATCTCCCCACGAGGCGAGCTCGGCGGCGACCGCCGCCGCGCCGATGACCAGAGCAGCAGCGCCGAACGAGCTCGCCAGGCGCGCCCATACCGGCGCAAAGAACCGGGCAACGGTGGCAAGCGTGCCCGCCACGGCAAGCCACACGAGCAGTGCGACCGGTTTCGATGTGAGCACCATTCCGGCAGGTATGACGGTCACGAGCAGCGCCACGCCCAGCCAGATTTCCCACTCCTTGCGGGCAGAGTCGTACGCACGGACCATGACGAGCAGGCCGATGCCGGCCGCGAGGACGAGTAGAGCCGCGAGGATGACCGGCGGCTCGTACGCGATGACCCCGACGACAACACCGAGTCCGCCGATGGCAGCGGGCAACATCGACAACGGTCGGGCATGGGCGCGCACTTCGGGCCAGCGAAGGACTGCGAACACCGAGGCGGCGATAGCGGCGAAGACGACGAATGCCAGCCAGCCTGGTCCCGGGAGGGCGTCAGTATTGGCCAGGCGTGTGGTCCAGGACGTCCCGAAACCATCGTCGTTGCTCTGTCCGACCGCGTCGACCGCGTTGGCCAACCAGCCCATGGAGGCGATGGCGAGCGCGGCAAGGATCAAGCCGCCGGCTATTCGTCCTCCGCGTGCCCAGGCGTGGGTTCCCCGTACGAGTGTGACGGCGAGGACAACCGCCAGGATCGACGCGGCGAGGAAGCCGCCCTCGTGCTCAGCCGCCGCTTCCGAGGGAGCGAACACCAGCGAACCCGCCCCGAGCGTGATGAGGATCGCGGCGGGAATCGCCAGCCGTGGCGCGGCAATGCCGATGGCGGCGGTGAGGGCGATCATGACGAGCATGGGAAGGCCGTGGGCGTTGCCGGTCAGGTCCGCAAGATCGGGATGGTCGGCGATTTCTTCGACGGCCGTGCCGGCGGCAAGGGCGTAGAGGACGGCGGCGGCTGTTCCCCCAATCCACGTGACCAACGTCATCGAGAGTCGCCACGCGAGCCCGGTCGCGACGACCGCAAGGGCGAGAGCCGCGATCGCGCACCAGAAGAACGGCCAGTCCAAAGTGGCGGCCAGGGCGAACGACGCCGTCCAGACCGCGAGCCCGGTCGCGACCGACGGGACGACGACCGCGAGGGTCCTGCGGCTCAGCAGGACGACGGCTCCGCCGGCGATGGCGATGACGACTCCGAACACGAGCGCGGCTTGCTCGTCGCTGAATTGGTCAAGGCCGAGGAGTTCGTATTCGCGAGCTGCGAAGAAATCGATCGTGAACAGACCGAAGAAGAGTGCCCAGAACGCTTCGGCCGAAGCCCGGAGGCGCGCACGTGTCGACCACGCGGCCGCCGCACCGATCGCTGCGGTGATGACGACCAGGACCAGGGTGCGGCCGGTCGGTCCGAGGACGTCCCACGACACCGTGATGAAGATGAGCGCCGCGACCAGCAGGCACAACGCGCCGAGGCCGAGAATGATCGAACCGGTCGACCAGCGTCGCGGCGAGCCCGGGGTGGCGGCAGAAGGCGGGCTCGGGTGCGGGAACGGGGCAGGCGAGCCGACCGCTGATCCGCCGGGCGCGGCAACGGTGGGGTCAGCGACGGTGGGGTCGGCGTCCGGCTGCGCACCGGCCCTCGCGTCAACCGAGTCGTGGCGCGCCTGCGCGAGCAGAGAATCAGCCTGGATCAGCGTTTGCCACAGCCGCAGCGAAGCGGGCGAGCTCAGATCGAAATGACAGTGCGGGCACCGGGGTTCGCCGGCGATCGCTCCCCCGCAACTCGGGCAGGCGTGCGGGTCGGCGAAGCGCATGGCCCCACCTTCTCTTGTCAACTAGTCCCTGACAAGGACCGCGACGCATTCGACGTGCTGTGTCATCGGGAACAGGTCGAAGGCGCGCAGGCTCTCGAGTCGATAGCCGACGCCGGCGAATGTCGCCAGGTCCCGGGCCAACGCGGCCGGATCGCAGGCGACGTAGGCGATCTTGCGCGGATTGAGCGCGGCAATCGGCTCGACGGCGTGCTTGGCGCCGGTGCGGGGTGGGTCGAGCACGACGAGGTCGAGCGCCCCGCCCAGGGACTTGTCGCGCAGGGCGTGCTCGACCGGTTCGGCTACCAGCCTGACTTGCGGGAACGTATGCAGGTTGCGGCGTGCATCGCGGGCACCGCCGGGATCGGCTTCGACACTGAAAACCGAGCCGGTCTCCCCCACCGCGTCGGCGAGGAACGCCGTGAACAGACCGACGCCGGCATAGAGGTCGGCTACGGCTTCGCCGGGCTGGGCACCGAGGCCGGTCATGACGGCCTCCACCAGGGTGGTCGCGGCCTGCGGATGGACTTGCCAAAAACCCGAACCCGACACACGGAACGAGTGGTCGCCGACCTTCTCGGTGACCGATGCCTTGCCTCTCAGTCGTTCGCCGTCGGCGTTGACCACGCTGACACCTTCAAGCTTGGGTATCCTGCCGCGGATGCCGTCGAGGACGACCAACTGGTCGCCCTCGGAGGACCCGACGGCTTCCACGGTGTCGGCCTTCCAGGTGTGGGCCAGGACCGGGGGGAGCCCGTCACTGGCGATCACGCATTCATCGATCTCGATCAGGTCGTGCGAGCGGTGGCGGCGCAGCCCCAGTCTTCCGTCCGGCCGCACCGCATACGTCATACGAGTGCGCCAGCCGAGCGCTTCGGGGTCGACGGCCTCGACTTCGCCGTCCCACTCGAGCCCGGCCAGGTGGCTCAACTGTTCGCGGACCACGTCTCCGAGCAGCCGGCGCTGCACCGCAGGGTCGATGTGCTGGAAATCGCAGCCTCCGCACTTTCCCGCATAACGGCACGGCGCTGTGACGCGTCCCGGCGCCGCAGTCAGGACTTCGACCGCGTCGGCGCGCAGGAACCGCTTGTTGCGTTCGATGATGTGTATGCGGACGCGTTCGCCGGGCATCGTATGCCGGACGAAGACGACCTGCCCGTCGAGATGGGCGATGCAGTGGCCGCCGTGGGCGATGGCTCCGACGTCGACGATCGGGTCGGTCATGTCGGCGTATCTCTCTGTTGCGGGTCGAACTGTTGCGCGTCGAACGGCGGGCGTTGCGAGTACGGGGATTCTTCCACAGGTGCAGAGAGTCCCCGGCGCGGGCGATCGTCCGGGACCCATGTCGAGCGATGGCTAAACTGGTCTGGGCCCGACAAACCGTTCGCGCCGCGATTCCCAGGGGCCTCAGATGGTCATCAGGCACATGGCATGCAATCTATGCGAAGCCATCTGCGGTCTCGAGGTCACCGTCGAGGACGACAAGATCCTCTCCATCCGCGGCGACAAGAACGACCCGCTCTCACGCGGGCACATCTGCCCCAAGGCGCTCGCCCTCCAGGACATCCATGAAGATCCCGATCGTTTGGTGCGTCCCGTCAAGCGTGTGGGTGATGCGTGGCAGGAGATCAGCTGGCACGAAGCGATCGAGACGACAGCGCGTGAGCTTGCCCGGATCCGCCTCGCGCACGGGGCCAACGCGGTGGGGCTCTATGCCGGCAACCCGACCGTCCACAGTCTCGGCGCGATGACCCACGGCACGACATTCGGATCGATGCTGCGCACCAGAAACCGATATTCGGCGACCTCGGTCGACCAGCTCCCGCATCAACTCGTGTGGAATCTCCTGTACGGCCACCAGTTCCTGTTGCCGATCCCCGACCTCGATCACACCGACCACATGATCATCATCGGCGCGAACCCGGCGGCGTCCAACGGCAGCATCATGACGGCGCCCGACTTCGTCAAGAGGCTTAATACCGTCCGCAAACGCGGCAAGGTCGTCGTCATCGACCCGCGGCGCACCGAGACCGCGCGGTTGGCCGATGAGCATCACTTCATCAGGCCGGGTTCGGACGCCGCGTTGCTGATGGCCATGCTCCACGTCATCATCGCCGACGGAACGACCGACATTCCCGACTTCGTCGACGGTATCGACGAGTTGCGTCGCGCGGTGGAGCCATTCACACCGGAGCGGGCAGCCGGGTTCACCGGCATAGGCGCAGAAGCCATCACGACGCTCGCGCGCGAGTTCGCGGCGTCTCCGACAGGTGTCGTCTACGGACGTATGGGCGTGTCGACGCAGCGCTTCGGCACGTTGTGCCACTGGGCGATCCAGATGCTCAACCTGGTCACGGGCAACCTCGACCGCCGCGGTGGCGCGATCCTGACGAGCCCCGCGATCGACCTCGTCGACCGCGGAGTGGTCGGTCCCGGACACCTCGGGAAGTGGCAGACACGCGTCCGCGGACTGCCCGAGTTCGCCGGCGAGGCTCCCAGCGCGGCGATGGCAGAGGAAATGCTCACTCCCGGCGACGGCCAGGTGCGGGGGTTCGTCGTGATGAGCGGGAACCCGGTGTTGTCGACCCCGGACGGCGTCGCGATGGATCGCGCCTTCGCGTCGCTGGAGTTCATGGTCGCGATCGACTTCTACGTCAACGAGACCTCACGTCACGCCCAGATCATCCTGCCGCCGACGCACGCGATGACACGCGATCACTACGACCTGGTCTTCCACACATTCGCCGTACGCAACACCGCCCGATTCACCCCCGCGCCGCTTCCCAAGGAGGAGGGGGCGATGCACGACTGGGAGATCTATCGCGACCTCGCGCTTGCCTACAATCGCCACCTCAGCGTCTCGTTGCGCCAACGGCTGAGTCCCCGATCGCTGATCACCGAGATCCGGATGCGGATGTCACCCACGCGCACGATCGATCTCCTGCTGCGCACGCGCAAGGGGCAGAAGCTCTCGGTCAAGAAGTTGCTCGCCCGACCCAGCGGCATCGATCTGGGCACACTCGAACCGGGCCTGTCCGAGCGGCTGAGAACGAAGGACAAACGGATCCACGTCCTGCCCAACCTCGTGGGTGCAGACATTCCGCGACTGGTCGAGGCGATGGACGCGGGGATCGACCCCGACGAGCTCATGCTGATCGGTCGCCGGCACCTGCGCAGCAACAACTCGTGGATGCACCAATATCCGCGGCTGGTCAAGGGGAGTCCCCGTCACCAGCTCCTGATGCACCCCGATGACCTGAAGGAACGCGATCTTGCCGAGGGTTCGACTGTGCGCGTCAGTTCTCGCTCCGGACGGATCGACGTCGAGGTCGCCTCCAGCGACGAGATGGCCCCGGGTGTCGTCTCGCTGCCTCACGGATTCGGGCATGGGCGGGGCGGCACCGGCGTGACGGTGGCCGAAGTGCCCGGCGCCAGCATCAACGACCTCACCGACCGCGAGTTCCTCGATCCGACCAACGGCAACGCCGCCCTCAACGGAGTGCCGGTGAAAGTCGAGGCCATCTCTCGTCCTCCCGTTTCGGTGACGCCGACGGTCCGGATGGATCGGGGTTAGCGTCCGCGGCGCACGTCGCCGGGTGCGGCACGATCCTTCTTGGCTTTGGCTTCCTTGGCCGACTGCAGCTGATAGGCCACGCTCGTGACCATGACGCCAGGCGTGAACAGCAGGCGTCCCTTGATCCGCAACGCAGTCTGGTTGTGCAGCAATTGCTCCCACCAGCGGCCGACGACGTACTCGGGGATGTAGACCGTGATGACGTCGCGCGGACTCGCCTTGCGCTGTTCGCGGACGTAGCGGACGACCGTGCGCACGAGCTCGCGGTATGGCGAGTCGATGACCTTCAGCGGCACGTTGATCGCGAGTTCTTCCCAGCGCTTCGTCAATGCGTCGGTCGTCTCCCGGTCGAACTCGACATAAAGCGCCTCGATCGTGTTGGGTCGCGAGACCTTCGCATATGCCAACGCGCGCATCGTGGGCTTGTGCAGCTTGCCGACCAGGACAATGGCGTGCACGCGGGACGGCAGGATGATGTCGGTGTCGTCGATCTCAAGCTCCTCAGCGACCCGACGGTAGTGGGCGTTGATCGCCAACATGCCAATGAAGATGACGACCATCGCGATGATCGCGATGTATGCGCCCGAGAGGAACTTTGTCGCGAGCACGATGCACAGCACCGTGAAGGTCATGGTCAGACCGAAGCCGTTGACGATTCGTGACCGGTACATGCGAGCCCGTTCGGCCGGATCGGTCTCGGTTTTGAGATGACGCGTCCAGTGCCGGATCATGCCGAGCTGGCTAAGGACGAACGACACGAAGACGCCGACGATGTAGAGCTGGATGAGCTTCGTGACCTCGGCGTCGAAGGCCTGGATCAGGACGATCGCCGCCGCGGCGAGCAGGACGATGCCGTTGCTGAACGCGAGCCGGTCGCCGCGGGTGTCGAGCTGGCGCGGCAGGAAGCCGTCGCGGGCGAGGATCGAGCCCAGCACCGGGAAACCGTTGAAGGCTGTGTTGGCGGCCAGGATGAGGATGATGCCGGTGCAGGCGATCGTGAAGTAGAACATGATCGGAAAGTTGCCGTAGATCGCCTTCGCGAGCTGGCTGATGACGGTGCCCTGCTCGTAGCCATCACCGACAGGTTCGCCATTGAGCAGCAGTTGTTTGGCCGGATCCTCGACGTAGCGCAGATGCATCAGGTCGGCCAGGACCAGGATGCTCATGAGCATCGTGATCGACAGCACCCCGAGTAGTAGCAAGGTCGCCGCTGCGTTCTTGCTCTTGGGTTTGCGGAAGGCCGGGACGCCGTTGCTGATCGCCTCGACGCCGGTGAGGGCCGTGCAGCCCGAGGAGAAGCCACGGGCGAGCAGGAAGACCATCGCGACGCTGCTGATGGCACCGGCATAGCGTTCATCGGGTGCGATTTCGTAACCGGCACTCGCCACCTTCGGCAGATTGCCGACGAAGAAACGCGCGTACCCCCAGATGCCCATGCCAATAATCGCGATCATGAAGAGGTAGGAAGGTATGGCGAATGCCTTACCTGACTCCTTCGTGCCGCGAAGGTTCATGGCCATCAGCGCGATCACGAGCACGCTCGCGGCCGTGGCTTCGTGGCCATCTAGCCATGGCAGGGCCGAGGCGGCGTTCTGGACGCCGGAGGAAACCGATACAGCCACGGTGAGCACATAGTCCACGAGCAGGGCGCTGGCCACGGTGACGCCGGCCTTGCGGCCCAGGTTGACCGTCGCCACTTCGTAGTCGCCGCCGCCGCTGGGATAGGCGTGGACGTTCTGCCTGTATGACGCCACCACGGTGAGCATGACGAGGGAGACCGCGAGGCCGATCTTCCAGTTGAACGCGTAGGCCGACATGCCTCCCAGCGACAAGGTCAGGAAGATCTCGTCGGGTGCATACGCGACCGAGGAAAGCGCATCGCTGGCGAAGATGGGAAGTGCCAGTCGTTTCGGCAAAAGCGTTTCACCGAGTTGCGCGCTGCGCAGTTTCCGGCCCACGACGGCACGCTTTGCTACATCGACGATTCCCACGGCCACGATGCTAGACCCACCCACCTCCGTGCACACCATTCGCCTTCTGGCGGTGTAGCGTCTCCTGCGTGCACATTGTGATTATGGGTTGCGGTCGCGTGGGGTCCTCGCTGACGCGCAGTCTCGAAGAGCGCGGTCACACGACCTCCGTCATCGACTCCGATCCCGACGCCTTCCGTCGCCTCGGGCCAAAC
This sequence comes from Actinomycetota bacterium, assembly GCA_030856025.1. GTDB lineage: Bacteria > Actinomycetota > Actinomycetes > Propionibacteriales > Nocardioidaceae > JACMOZ01. Next base: position 11,682 of record JALYQD010000115.1, on the reverse strand, counting down.
TTTTCCGGCACCACGGTGACCGGTATGGGGTTCGACCGGGGCGTACTAGTCAAGGCCGGCATCGAACGGGCCGATGCCTTCGCCGCCGTGTCGAGCGGCGACAACTCCAACATCATCTCCGCACGCGTCGCGCGCGAGCAGTTCCACATCGAGAACGTCGTGGCGCGCATCTACGACCCGGGCCGCGCCGAAGTCTATGAACGTCTCGGCGTCCCCACCGTTGCCACCGTGCCGTGGGCGGCCGACCAGGTCTTGCGCCGGTTGTTGCCCGCCGGCTCCGAGTCGGCCTGGCGCGACCCGTCCGGCGAAGTCCGCCTCGACGGCGTCTACGCACCGGTCGGGTGGATCGGCCACGCGATTTCCGACCTCGAAGCAGAAGCCAAGGTCCGTGTCGGCTATCTGACCCGACTCGGTTCGGGCCAGATCGCGCACAGCGACACGGTCATCCAGGAGGGCGACTTCCTCAGCGTGTTCATGCGCGAAGATCACGCCGACGAGGCTCACCGGATCCTCGACACCGGACCGGAGGACGACTGATGAGAGTTGCCATCGCAGGAGCCGGCGCCGTCGGGCGCTCGGTTGCCCAGGAACTTCTCGAAAACGGCCATACCGTCCTGTTGATCGACAAGGAACCGACCTCGATCCGTTCCGATGTCGTTCCCGGTGCGCAGTGGCTCCTCGCCGATGCCTGCGAGCTCTCCTCCCTGGAGGAGGCACAGCTCGAGAGCTGTGACGTCGTCATCGCCTCGACCGGCGACGACAAGGCCAACCTCGTCATCTCACTGCTCGCCAAGACCGAGTTCTCGGTGCCCCGCACCGTCGGCCGTGTCAATCATCCCAACAACGAATGGCTCTTCGCCGAGTCGTGGGGCGTCGATGTGGCCGTCTCCACGCCGCGGCTGATGGCCTCACTCGTCGAGGAGGCCGTCACGGTCGGCGACCTGGTGCGACTCTTCACGTTCCGCCAGAGCAACACCAACCTCGTCGAGCTCACGATGCCGGAGGACTCACCATTCGTCGGCCGCTCGGTTCGCGATGTGCAGTGGCCTCACGATGTGGTGCTTGTGGCGATCCTGCGCGACAACTCGATCCAGACGCCCGACAGCGATCGATCGCTCGAAGCCGGCGACGAGTTGTTGTTCGTGACTCCCGAGGACGCCGAGGACGAGCTAGGCGAGCTGCTCTCCCCCAAGCACCCGCACTGAGCCTCAGCGGCCGGCTCAACCGGCAGCGGGTTCTCAACCGGCAGTGTGTTCCAGCGGGGTCTTGTTGCGGCCGAGGACGTACGCCATCGCGGCGAAGGCGGCCACCTGCAAGGGCCATCCGAGGATGATCTTGGAGGTGCCGAGCAAAGCGACGTGGTCGCCGGCCCATAGGGGATATTGCACAACGACCCGGAGAATGCAGGGCAGGGCGAGCAGCCAAGTCAGTCGGCTGCACAACGTGACCATCGCCTTGTCGCCGTGCCAGGCGGTCGGATCGCCGGTTACGCTGCCGACCATGAAGCCGACAATCGGCCAGCCGATGAGGATCGTGAATACGATGACCACGGCATATCCGCCGTTGTAGAGGATGCCGGGCAGGAACACGTCCTTGGCTTCGCCCGAACGACTCGCGAAGACCGCGGCGATGCCGATGCCGAACAAGGCGTTGAGGACGAACTGGGGAGAACTGCGCTGGATCAGCCGGACGGCCAGCAGGACGACGGCGGCACCGATGCTAATGACGAGCGAGTTGCGCAGGTCGTGGCCGACGATCCACGAGACCGTGAAGACAATGGTCGGTATGGCGCTCTCGACGACACCGCGCCGGCCACCGAGTGCCTTGGAGAGTTGCGAGCGTACGAGCTGTTCGACCGTGTCGTGATGATCGGTCATGCGCCGAGTTCGTAACGGGGGTTGTAGAGGACGCGCTCGCCGTTGCGGATGCCCAGGCGACCGTGTGCCGTGAGCTGACGGCCCGGGACGATGCCCTCGATCCGGCGGCGGCCGAGCCAGACGAGCGTGACACTGGCCGAACCGTCATACAGCTCGGCCTCGAGCGCGGAAACGCCGTCGACGGGACGCAGTGTCACCGAACGCAGAACCCCATGAATCGCCACGTAACAGCGCATGCTTTGGGTGGCGATCGGGGAGCAACCCGCATTCTCGGCGTCTTGCTTCAACTCCCCCGCCTCATGGTCGACCGTTGCCAGTCGACCGAGCGTTCTGCTGATGAATCCGGTCATGCCCCAAGTCTACGTTTGGGGTGTGCAGGATTTATCAGCAACGCCGCAATCAGTCGGCGGTCGTGCTCGCGACCCGCGGTGCGCGACCGATGAAGGCCAGGGTGATCGCGATGGCGAGGGCAAACATGCCCGCGGCTGTGTAGAAGCTGCCGGCCACTCCCGGTACGACCTGGCCGACGACATCGTGTGAGGCGTAGACCGTCACGAGTACGGCCAGACCGACGGCGCCGCCAATCTGCTGCGACATCTGCACGACTCCCGATGCCGTTCCGGCGTGTTCGGGGTCGACCCCGGCGAGGATCGCGACGGTCAAGGGCATGAAGGTCAGTCCCGCGCCGACACCGATCAGCATCATCGGGACGAACAGCTCGGTCAGGTAGCCGCTCTCGGTCGACAGCTGCGCAAGCCACAGGTTGGCGATCAGGAGCAGCGCTGCACCCGTGGCGATCAGCGGCCGGACGCCATACCGGGTCGAGAGACCGGCGGCGAACCGAGAGGTGGCGAAGATAAGCAATGTCAGCGGCAAGTAGGCGAAACCTGACCGCAGGGCGCCGTAGCCGAGGACATGCTGCATGAACTGCACCGTGAAGAAGAACAGCGCGAACTGGGCGCCGATGATCAGCGCCATCGCGGCAATGCCACCGGCACGCTGACGGTCCCGCAACAGCGACAGCTCCAGAAGAGGCTGGCGCACCCTACTTTCGGCGACGACGAAGACGACCAGGGACAGGACGCCCGCGGTGATCGAAGCCAAGACACGGGGGTCGGTCCAGCCATGGGTCGGCGCATTGATGAATCCGTAGACGATCGCCACCGAGCCGACGGTCGCGCTCAGCGCGCCGGTGATGTCGAAGCGGCCCGGTTGGCGCGTGGTCTCGCCGATGAAGCGGCGTGCGAGTACGAGGACGACAGCGGCAATCGGCACGTTGATGAACAGCGCCCAGCGCCAGGAGGCGTAGCCGGTGAGGACGCCACCCAGGATCAGGCCGAGCGAGGCGCCGGCCGAGGACACGGCACTGAACAGGGCCAGTCCACGATTGCGTTCGCTGTCGTCGGAGGCCATCGTCGTGATCAGCGCGAGGACGCTCGGTGCGGCGATGGCCGAACCGAGGCCCTGGAGCGCCCGGGCCACGACAAGCAGGTCTGAGGACTGCGCGAGTCCGCCGAGCAGGGAGGCCACCGTGAAGATGCTCAAGCCGACCATAAACGCGCGGCGTCGGCCGAACACATCGCCGACCCGGCCGCCGAGCAGCAGCAGACCGCCGAAGGTCAGCGTGTAGGCGTTGAGGACCCAGGACAGGTTGGCGGCGGAGAAATCGAGGTCGGTCTGGATCTTCGGCAAGGCGACATTCACCACGGTCATGTCCAGCACGATCATCAGCTGGACGGTGAGGATGAGGGCAAGCGCGTAACCGCGCTTCTTCGGTGCCGACTCCGCGGACAGGGGCGATTCCGGCAGAGTCCGCACGAGTTGTTCGGTCATGGGGTGTCCTTCAAAGCTTGGCGTTGTACACTATATGGAGAGTTGCTCCGGTTAGTAATCACAATACGGAGACAACCTCCGTTTAGCAAGGGAGTGATGATTGTGGCGTCTGTCACAACAGGCGTTGACGAGGCTCCGGAGGCCGGTCGTCCGATGCGCGCCGACGCCAGGCGCAACTATGACAAGTTGATCGCCGCGGCGCGCGAGGCATTTGCCCAGCACGGATCTGAGGCGTCCCTCGATGACATTGCCAAGCGAGCTGGCGTCGGACCGGGCACCCTCTATCGCCACTTCCCCACCCGCGACGCCCTCATTGACGCCGTGATGCGCGAATGGGTCGGCCAGGTGCAGGCCGACAGCCGGGCGGTCGTTGAGTCGGATGCCGAACCTCGCGAGGCCCTTGAGAAATGGTTCTCCGAATTCATCGGCCACATGAGTCTCTACCGCGGAGCCGCAGCCAAGTTCGTCGCCTCCATGGACGACCCCACAACGCCGATCTACCGCAAATGCCAGGTGTTGTCAGCCGCCAATGATGACGTGCTGTCCCATGTGGCGAAGAGCGGAATCCTGCGCGAGGACGTCGACAGCCGCGAAGTCATGCGAATGGTCAGCGGAGTCGCTTCCGTGATCGATCAGGCGTCGATGACCCGGGCGGAAGCCGAGCCGATGCTCGCGATCATCCTCAACGGGATCACGCGTCCGTAGCCTCGTCGGACTCGTCTTCGAGCACCACCGCGTTTGACGGCACCTCGATCAACAGGGGTTCACGTGGTGCTTTGGGCTCCCCGCCTCGTACGACGATCGTGTCGCGGAACGCCTCGATCAGCAGTCCCTCATCGGTGGGGTTGAGGGCAGCATCACCCAGCAACGTGCCGCGCAAGAGCCAGCGAGGCCCCTCGACACCGATGATGCGGCTGGGCTGGAATCCGTCTTCGCCGTCGGGAAGCTTGACCGGGACGCGGATCTGGAGCTCGGGTCCGAAGGCGCCGTCGACAGCGTCATAGTCGCCGCCGAGTCGCTCGACCTCCTCGATGAGGTCCGCGCGGACCTCGTCCCACAGGCCGCCGGATCGCGCAGCGGCGAACGCGCGCAGCTCGAGTCCGGAGTCTTCGGTGAGGAGCACAGCCGAACCGATGTCGTCACTCTCGCCATCGGTCGGCAATTGCAGGTTGAAGCCGGGGCGACCCTTGATGATGAGGGAACCGAGGTCGATGTAGCTTTCGTCCTCGCCCGGTGTCTTCTCGCTCGCGTCCCAGGGTCCGTCCGCACGAAGGTCAACTGTCTCCACAGGCGTGACGGGTTCGACGTCGAGGCTGACCGCCTCGACATCCTGCGCTTGCGGCGTGTCGGTCTCGGTCGACTTCTTTCGATTCAGACGCACTACGCGTTCTCCCTTTGCTGTGGCTTTTCTTCCAGTGGATCTGCGTTTGCAACGCTTGCCTGCCGGGGCTCTGCATCCTGCAGGCTGTGGTGTCCGCCCGTGGAACCATAGCCACCCTCGCCGCGCACCGAGTCGGGCAATGCCTCGACTTCGGCGAATCGCACGTGTTCGACGCGTTGCACGACGAGCTGGGCGATGCGGTCTCCCCTGTTGAGAACGACCGGTTGGCGCAGATCGTGATTGATGAGGAGCACCTTGATTTCGCCGCGGTAGCCCGCGTCGATGGTGCCGGGCGTGTTGACGACCGAGAGCCCGTGGCGGGCGGCGAGGCCCGAGCGGGGATGGACGAACGCGGCAAAACCTTCGGGCAGTGCGAGCGAAATGCCGGTCGGAACCAGCTCTCTCTCCCCCGGTTCGAGGCGCAGGTCCACCGTCGAATGCAAATCCGCTCCCGCGTCGCCGGGATGGGCGTAAGCGGGGGGCGGAATGCCCGGATCGAGCCTCGTGATCTGGACGTCAACCATGAAAACGACCCTACCCTTCGGCCAAGGGGCATTGGTGGGGCAGGCTTGAACGGTGACCTCCTACCGGGAACGACTCCGCATTCCGCTCATCTGGTGGCTCCTCGGCGCCTTTTTCGCGATCAGCTTCGGCTGGATCTTCCTTGTCGTCACGACTTGGACGATCGCCGCCATCGCCACCTTCGTCATCGCCGCGCCGCTCGCCTGGGCACTCTGGACGTATGGAGCGCTCACGCTCGAGGTCGTCGACGGCGATCTCCGCGTCGGCCGGGCGCGACTCGAAAGCCGTTTCCGGGGACCGGCGCAAGCCCTGACGGCCGAAGAGTTCCGTCACGCGATGGGTCCGGGTGCAGATGTGCGGGCATTCATCCTCACGCGTCCCTATGTGCGGACCGGCGCGCTCATACCGGTGACCGACACCGCCGATGCCACGCCGTACTGGATCGTGTCGACGCGCCACCCGGACGCGTTTGTTGCGTCGCTGGCTCATTCGGGCGAGGATCAGCCCAAGGCGGAACCGATCGGAGAGCAGACCGTTGTCGAAGAAGACTAAGCGCGAAAAGGTCCGTCACGAGTCGTTGGAGACCGCCCCGCCGTCCAAGAAGTCGCACGGCAAGGGCACCTGGAAGATGATGGACAAGGCGTCCACGATCGTCGCCGGCATCGTCGCGCACCGAGTGTCGTCAATCGCGTGGCGGGCCGCCACCGGCAAGAAGCCCCCCACGAGCACTCGGCACCCCGAGCTCGGCAAGGCCGAAGCCGTGTCGTGGGCCGTCCTCGCCGGCGTCGTCGTCGAGTTGTCGAAGGTCCTGATCCGCCGCGGTGCGGCCACCTACTGGGTCAAGTCGACCGGCAATCTGCCTCCGGGCATGAAGCCGCTCAAGGCCACCGACACCAAGGGTCGCAAGGGCAAAGAAAAATGATGGATTTGTGTCGCCGCCCCGGTGGTTGAGGAGCCGAGGGCTCACATCAGGCCGAGCCGCAGCTTGGGCAGTGAGGCGAGCCGACCCTGCGGTCCGCTGAGCAGGAGGCGCATTCGGCGACGACGTCGCGGCCACAGCCCTCACAATGTGGACCGTTGCCTCGTACGGGGAATCCACAGAATGGGCATTCGCCCTTTCGCACGCGACGGCCCGGGATGCGCTGAGCCAGGTGGCGCTGGAGCACGACGAACGCACCAATCGATGCTGCGACACCGAAAGCCGCAAGCACGAATGGCCCGAGATCGAGAGGATCGATGTAGTCGGTGATGTAGTCGATCGCGAACCAGAGCGCGAGGATGGTCCCGGTGCCCGCCGCGGCGAAGCCGAGTGGCAAGTAGCGCGACTCGCGCCGACGCATACGACCGATGAGGACGAACGATCCGGCCATCCACGCCACGATGACGGCGAGTCGGATCACTGCGACAGCGAACGTTCGCCCCTTCGTCTCTTGCTCGACACGCGTCCGATACTGAGCATTGGCCTTGTCGGCGGCCTTCGATGTTGCCTCGGCGGCGCTTCGCGCATCCTCGGCGTCGCGGGTCGCAGCGTCGAAGCGTTCCTGGGCTTTTGCAAGCTCGGCGTCGCGGGCGACTTCGAGGGAGGTGCGCGCCTGTTCGAGCGCGAAGTCCGCGTCGGCCTGCCGGTCCCACGCCTTCTCTGTCGCCTTGACTGCGGCATGCTCCGAGGTCGTCATCGATGGGTCCGGCGAGATCTCCCGCGCCCAGTCATCGGCCTTGACGTAGAACCAGCCCGTACCGATCAGCAGGAAGGCAGCGAGCACGAAAGCGACGAACTTTTCGCTCCTGGTCGATTCGATCTCTTCGGTGTCAATGCGTGTCGTCATGATTTCTCCTCCGGGGCCTCGTACGGGGTCGCAGAATCACCTCGAGCTCGCAGTCGAGCGCGGCGGCGATGCGCAACAGTGTGTCGAGTCGTGGCGGGCGAACCCCGGACTCGAAGCGCGCGATGGCCGACTGCGTAGTGCCGCACAATTCGGCCAACTCGCGCTGCGTGAGCTGACGGACCAACCGCTGTTCAAGCACTTTGCGCGCGATGTCCTCATAGAACTCATCGTCCTCAACAACACGTCGCATGCTCACGACGCTATCGCACGCATGCTATGTGTGTCCATAGCACGCGTGCGATATGTCCGCGGTGGTTGAGCTGAGCCAGCGGGCGGTTCCGGGAACACCGAGGTGTCACTGACGATGGAACTCAAGTACCGCCAGCACCCGACGGTTGCTCGCCACGTCGGGGTGAAGCCCGAACCTGGCGAAGATCGCACCGACCGCCGGCTCCACCGTCTTGACGCTCAGGCGCAACTGCTCGCAGATGGCCGCATTGGAAAGGCCACGGGCCATCAGTTCAAGAACGTCGCGCTCCCGAGGAGTGAGGTCGTCCAGGTGCCCCGCATTGCGCTGGCGGCCGACCTGACAATTCCAAACTGAGCGCCCCGATGACATCGCCGGTCCGGGTGATCGGTCGCACCATCGTCGAACCGGTCAGAGCATCCAGACTTGTCGGGGCAACCTCGCCCGGGCTGCCGGGGTGAAGAACTCCCGTTATGCGCTCTGGAAGAACCCCGAAAATCTCACCGAGAAGCAACAAGCCAAGCTCGCCTGGATCATGGCCACCGACCCCCGACGGGGTCGGGCCTACTACCTGAAAGAGGGCTTGCGGACCATCTTCAAACTCCGGAACTAACCCACGGATATGTCAGGAGAGCCAGAAAAACCGGCCGACCCTCCGGTGGAGGAATCGGCCGGCTCTGTTGCCAGTGGCTCTGTTGCCAGTCATGGCGTTGCCCGTGGTGCCAAAAGGCGCAAACGAAATCAGTAGTCGCAGTCGCGGCAAATGAACTTGCCGTTCTTCTCCGAGGCCAGTTGGCTGCGGTGATGGACGAGGAAGCACACGCTGCAGGTGAATTCATCAAACTGCTTCGGCACCACCTGGACGGCGAGTTCTTCATGCGAAAGGTCGGCACCGGGAAGTTCGAATGACTCGGCGGCTTCGGTCTCGTCCTCGTCGATTTTGCCCGAACTCTTTTCGTGGCGTCGTGCCTTGAGTTCTTCGATGCTGTCTTCGGACTGTTCTTCCTCAGTCTTGCGGGGCGCGTCGTAGTCGGTAGCCATGGACCCTCCTCTTCTTGTGCGTAACAACCGGCGCGATTGTGTCATATGTTTCGACAACAAGCACACTCAGAAGCCACAAGCGTGTACGAGGTCAAAAAATTCCCCGGAAACACTGGGGTGGGCAGCCATGACCAATCTTTCTCCGGGTACGCCGTCGATGCCGCCGATCTCGATGCCGGCCTCCCGCGCGATGAGCCCTCCGGCGGCCAGGTCCCACGGCTTCAGGCCCTCCTCGACATACGCGTCATAACTGCCAGCGGCGAGTCCGCAGAGGTCGAGGGCGGCCGAACCGGTGCGGCGGATGTCGCGCACCTGAGGAAGCATCTTGGCCACTGCTGCTGCCTGTTTGGTCCGGGTGGCCGTCACGTAGCTGAAGCCGGTCGCCACCAGGGCGTGCTCGAGTCGATCGACGACCGGAGCCTGCAGCCGGATCGGGTCCTCGTCGCCGGGTGTCCACGCGCCCTGGCCGCGGATCGCGGTGAACTCGTCGGCGTTGGCGATGTTGATGACGTAGCCGACCTCGACCTCGCCGTTGACCGCCGCCGCGATGGAGACGGCGTAGAACGGGAGCCCGTAGACGAAGTTGACCGTGCCGTCGATCGGGTCGACGATCCATTCGACATCGGAACTGCCGTGGACGTCGTCGCCCTCCTCTCCGACAAAGCTGTCGTCCGGTCGGACCTGGAGGATGAGCGAGCGGATGAGTTGCTCACAGCCCTCGTCGATCGCCGTCACGACATCGGTCGGGCTGGACTTGGTCGATGCGACGTCGACGCGACCATGCGGCCGGGCACCGGCGACGTACTGCGCGGCTTCGCGGCCGACGCTGCGCGCCAGCTCGAGCAATTCCTCGTTGGCAGTGCTCATGAGATGGCGGGCAGGAGCACCCGTGGATTGGCGCAGCAGTCGATCGGGCATACGTCATGGTGCGGCCCGAGGGCGCCGAGCGCACGCCGCTCGACGTCCTCGCCGCGTTCGACCGCGGCCCGCTCGAGGACAAGCTCGCGGATCATCGCGACGAAGTCGGGATGTGTGCCAGGTGTCGCGACCCGGACGAACTCCATGTCGAGCCCACGGGCGGTCTCGGCGGCCTCGGTGTCCAGGTCGAAGATGACTTCCATGTGATCGGAGGTGAAGCCGATCGGGACGACGATGACTGACGTAGTGCCCGCTTCGTGCAACTCGCGGAGATGATCGTTGATGTCGGGTTCGAGCCAGGGCATCCGGGGCGGACCCGATCGCGAACAATAGGCAAGCGACCAGGAATCAACATCGGCCCGCTCGGCGACCTGGGTGGCGGCATCGAGGTGCTGGCGCTCATACATGTGCCGGCCGGGTCCGCCGCTGGCCTCGTTCATCGTCGTCGGGATCGAGTGGGTCACGAAGACCACGTGCGTGCCGGCAGGGGCGGTCGCGAGGGCCTCCTCGGTTGCCTCGGCGAACGGCCCGATGAAGCCGGGGGTGTTGAAATAGTGCCGGATCCGGTTGAGCTCGATCTTGGTGTCGCCGCGCGCCTCGAACAGGTTTTCGCGGTATTGGCGGCAGCCCGAATAGGACGAATAGGCGCTGGTCACGAAGCACAACGCGCGAGTGACGCCGTCGGCCTCCATGTCGGCGATCGCGTCCTTGAGATAGGGATCCCAGTTGCGGTTGCCCCAGTAGACCGGCAGGTCGAGGCCGTTGTCGGCGAAGTCCTTGCGGAGCACCTCGAGCAGGTCGCGGCACTGGTCGTTGATCGGCGATCTGCCGCCGAAGAGGAAATAGTGCTCACCGACCTCGGCGAGTCGCTCGCGCGGAATACCCTTGCCCATGGTGACGTTCTCCAGGAACGGCACCACGTCGTCAGGTTTCTCCGGACCTCCGAAGGACACCAGCAAGAGTGCGTCATAGGGACTGGGATTCATACCCGCAGTTTGTCACCCCTCACAGTCACCGCCATCTTTGACGCCATCATTGACCGACACCGTCCGGAGGGAGCAACCGTGCTGAAGCCGTATCGCCGGGTGCTGTCGCTCCCCGGCGCCTTTGCCTTCAGCTTCGCCGGCCTCTTCGCCCGCTTGCCCTTGTCGATGACTGGCCTGGGCATCGTCCTCGTCGTCTCGGAGCGCACCGGCTCGTACGGTCTGGCCGGAACGGTCTCGGCCGCGTATGTCCTTGCGGCCGCTGTCGGCGCTCCCGGTCAGGGACGTGTGTCCGACCGGGTCGGTCAGGGCGTGGTGTTGCGGGCCAGCGGACTCATCTTCGCCGCCGGCATCGCCTCGACACTCATGGCGATCGAAGCCGACTGGGGCACACCCTGGGTCCATCTGTGTGCACTCGTCGCCGGTCTCGCCTCACCGCAGGCCGGATCGATGGTGCGCGCCCGGTGGGCCCATGTCCTCACTGACAGGAGCCAACTCAACACCGCCTTCGCGCTGGAGGCAGTCATCGACGAGATGGTGTTCATCATCGGACCGGTGCTGGTGACCTTCCTGACCATCGAGGTGGCGCAGAGCAGCGGGCTCCTCGTGACGGCCGTCGCGGCCCTTGCCGGCACCTGGGTCCTTGCGTCCCTGCGGGCCACCCAACCGCCTCCGGCTCCCCACCGGGAGGGCCCGCGGGCACCGATGGGCTGGGGCCTCCTCGGACCGGTGGTGTTTGCCTCCGCGGGCCTCGGCGTGCTGTTCGGCTCCGCCGAGGTGATCGTCGTCGCCTTCGCGACCGAGCTGGACCAGCGCGGTGCCACCGGCCCGATCCTCGCGGTGTGGGCGGCCGGGAGCCTGGTGGCCGGAATCGTCGTGGGGTCGGTGAACCTGCCGATCACACCGCTGCGCCAATTGCGGTTCTCGATCCTGTTCCTGAGCCTGTTGTTCATCCCGTTGTTGTTCCTGCACTCGGTGGTGGGACTCGCCTTCGGCATGTTCCTCACCGGCTTCATGATCTCGCCGACGATGATCGCGGCGATGACCCTGATCC
>JALYQD010000109.1 GCA_030856025.1 Actinomycetota bacterium | reverse complement strand
ACTCTGAGCGGGCGATTCGACTGGGCCGGGCAAACCTCAACTCCACGTGGCATATCTGCCCGGCTCAGTCGAGGGAAACCCAGTGACCGTGGTAAACCAGTTGACTCTGACCGGATTCCGGATGCCGGACGCCGCCCGTCCAGAATGCGGACCGATTAGACACATCGTGAGACGCAGCCGTACGCTGGGAGCCGCTCATCATGAGGGGCAGAGGGATACGGCCCGCTGAAGCCCCAGCAACCAGTTCGGAGTCCCATTTCCGAAGCCAGGTGCTAATTCCGTCCCAGACGACGGTCGATCTGGGGAAGATGACCAGGAGGCTCCATGAGCACAGGTACCGGATTCAACACCGCCACCACCGAACGCGCGTCCAGCAAGCCCGCTCCCCGCGACGGCGCGTTCGGCAACGCACGCGAACTCGTCTGTCGGGCGTGTGGCGCACAACAGCCGCTCGGCCCCTTCTACGCCTGCAACGAATGCTTCGGGCCGCTCGAGGTCGCGTATGACTTTCCGGCGATCACCCGTGAGCAGATCGAAGCCGGCCCCAAGAGCATCTGGCGCTATCAGCCGCTGCTCCCGGTCTCGGCCGATGTCGCCAACATCCCCAACACCGACCCGGGCTTCACCCGGCTGGTCAAGGCCGACAACCTCGCCCGCGAGCTCGGCATGAAAAAGTTGTGGGTCAAGGACGACACCGGCAACCCGACGCACTCCTTCAAGGACCGCGTCGTCGCCGTCGCCCTGGCCGCGGCCCGCGAGCTCGGCTTCACCGTCCTCGCGTGCCCCTCGACCGGCAACCTCGCCAACGCCGTCGCCGCGGCCGCGGCCCGCGCCGGCATCCGCAGCGTCGTCTTCATCCCCGAGAACCTCGAGCCGGCCAAGATCATCACGACGGCCGTCTACGGCGGCACGCTCGTCGCCGTCCAGGGCAACTACGACGACGTCAACAAGCTCGCCAGCGAGATCGCCGGCGAGCAACCCGACTGGGCCTTCGTCAACGTCAACGTCCGCCCCTACTACGCCGAGGGCTCCAAGACGCTCGCGTACGAGACCGCCGAGCAGCTCGGCTGGCGCCTCCCCGAACAAGTCGTGATCCCGGTCGCCTCCGGCTCACAGCTGACCAAGGTCGACAAGGGCTTTGGCGAGCTCATAAAGCTGGGACTCGTCGACGACGCCGCCTACAAGATCTTCGGCGCCCAGGCCACCGGCTGCTCGCCGGTCGCCGAGGCGTTCCGTGAAGGCTGGGACAACGTCCGCCCGGTCCGACCCGACACGATCGCCAAGTCACTCGCGATCGGCAACCCGGCCGACGGCCCGTATGTCCTGGACACCTGCCGCCGCACTGGTGGAACGGTCGAACACGTCAGTGACGACGAAGTGCGCGACGGCATCCAGCTGCTCGCCCGCACCGAAGGCATCTTCGCCGAGACCGCCGGTGGCGTCACCGTCGCCAACCTCCGCAAGCTCCTGGCCACGGGCCAGCTCGATCCCGAAGCCGAAACGGTCATCTTCAACACCGGCGACGGGTTGAAGACCCTCGATGCGATCTCGGACCGCGTCGGCCCGACTGTCAACATCCCACCCACCTACGATGCCTTTGTCCAGGCCGGAATCGCGTAAAGGAACAACTGTGAGCGTCAGCGTCCGCATCCCCACCATCCTCCGCACCTACACCAGCGACCAGTCCCAGGTCAGTGTCGAAGGCACCACCCTGAACGAGGTCATCGACTCGCTCGAGTCGAACTACCCCGGCATCAAGTCCCGCGTCGTCGACGAGCAGGGCGCCGTGCGCCGCTTCGTCAACATCTATGTCGCCGAAGAGGATGTGCGGTTCGCTTCCGGACTCGATACGCCGACGCCCGAAGGCACCCAGATCTCGATCATTCCGGCCGTCGCCGGGGGTTAGCCCCACCGCCCACCCTTCATATAAGGTCGAGTCAGCAACGGGAGCCTGGGCAAGTGGGCTTCCAACGAACAGCCGGGAGTACGTCATGGTGCATGGCACCGTCAAGTGGTTCAACGCCGACAAGGGCTACGGCTTCATCGCCGTCGAAGGCCAGGAGGACGTCTTCGTCCACTGGTCCAAGATCAAGACCGACGGCTACAAGACCCTCGATGACGGCCAGAGCGTCGAATTCAACGTGGTCGACGGCCCGAAGGGCCGCGAAGCCCAGGACGTAGTCTCCCCTTAGGCGGAAGACGCCCCTTCTGGCTGAGACAGTCTTCGAGCAGAGCCCCGGAATCTCCCCGCGAGATCCGGGGCTTTGTCGCTCCTGAGGACGCGCCGACGGACGTGATCTGCGTCGCATTCCTATGTGACACTGGACATGTCATATAGGAATGCGACATACTCTCGGTATGTTGAATTTCGTTAGAGCAGCAGAAACGACGCCGACAGGCGGAGCAGCCCTCGATCAGGTCATCGGACTCACGATCGCCGCGATGCTCGTGACGGGCATACTGCTCGTCATCGCCTGGCAGCACCGCACGCACCGCATCGAATGGTTCAACAATCTGGGCGAGCGGCTCGGTGGAAATATCGGCGCTCCGGGATGGGTCGCGATCCCGATCGCGTTCGTCGCCACCTCGCTCATCGTGGCCCTCCTCGGCTTCCTCTGGGACGTGAGCCTGCACGCCGGCCGCGGCCGCGACGCGGGACCGCTGGCCAACCCGGCGCACTACCTGATCCTCTACGGCCTCTTCGCGCTGTTCATCGCCGGCATGTCGGCCGTCGTCTATCCGCGTGACGGCGAGAAGCCCGGCATCGCGTCGGTGCGCATCACACGTCATTGGTACGCGCCCGTCAGCGGACTCCTGATCGCCTCGTGCGGACTGTATGCGCTCATCGGCTTCCCGCTCGATGATGTCTGGCACCGGATCTTCGGCCAGGACGTCACACTCTGGGGTCCGACCCACCTCATGCTCATCGGTGGCGCAGGCCTCTCGACCGCCGGCATCATCATCCTTCACCGCGAAGGCGATTTCGGCCACAACAAGGCCGGCACGAAGTCGCCCGAATGGATGACCCGGATCACGCTCTCGATCGCGTTCGGCGCGCTCCTCATCGGCCTCTCGGTTTTCCAGGCCGAGTTCGATTTCGGCATCGCCCAGTTCCGTATGGTGTTCCAGCCCATGCTCATCGCAGCCGCAGCAGTCCTGCCGCTGGTCGCGGCCCGCCTGTATGTCGGCCGTGGCGCCGCCATCGGCGCCGCTGTGTTCTTCCTGCTGATCCGCGGCGTCGTGTCGTTCATCGTGACCGACGTCTTCGGCCAGGCGCATCACGTCTTCCCGCTCTACCTCGGTAGCGCGATTCTGATTGAGCTGCTGGCCTTCACCTCGCTGAAGGACAAGCCGCTCGCCTTCGGAGCGGTCGCCGGACTTCTCATCGGCACGGTCGGCTCGGTCATCGAGCTGGCGTGGACCGGTCTGGTCTTCCAGTTCCCGTGGCCGCAGGATGTCTGGGCCGAGGGACTCCTCATGACGGTCCCGGTCGCAATCGCCTCCGGATTGTGTGGCTCGTTGTTCTTCCTCGGGCTCCAGGGCAAGCTGCCCTCACGCGGCACCTGCCGCGCGATCATGGTCGGCAGTGTCCTGGTGATCGCCGCGGCGACCGCCAACGGCCTGTATGCCACCGTCCCGAAGGATGCCAGCGCCGCGATGACGCTCACCAATGTCGGGACCGAAGCCGAGCCCGAAGTCATGGCAAAGGTCACGATCGAACCCGCTGACCTCATCGATGCCGATCCGGCATGGGTCCAGATCACCGCGTGGCAGGGCGGCGGCCCCGGTGTCGTCACCGATCGCCTCACGCGAACGGGTGACAACACCTGGGAGTCGACCAAGCCCGTACCGGTCGGCGGTACCTGGAAAACGTTGTTGCGAGTCCAGGACGGGCGGATGCTCGCCGGTGTCCCGATCTTCCTGCCGGCCGATGAGGCCCTCGACGCCAAGGAGATCCCGGCCTCGGCCAGCTTCACCCGCGACTTCGTACCCGAGATCGAGATCCTGCAGCGCGAACGCAAGTTCGACGCTCCTGCCTGGATCTGGGGACTCGCCAACTTCATCGTCCTCATGTGCAGCATCGCCGTCATAGGAGGCACCGCGATCGCCACGGCCCGGGTCTCCCGTAGCATCGCCGCACACGAGTCGGACGACGAAGAGGCGAAGATCAAGGTATGACCTCAGCGGGAGATCAGCTCCTCGCCCACCACGCGGCACTGTTGGCCATACCGGCCCTCATCCCTGCCGTCGTGGTGGTCGGCGTGGTCCTTTACATCGCGCGCAAAGACCGGCGCGAGGAACGTGAAGAACGCGAGCTCATCGAGCGCGCCTTCGAGGAGGACGAATGAAGAAGCTCGCCACGTTTTTCGCCTGCACCCTGATGCTGGCTGCCTGCGGATCGTCAACCGACGCCAAGACCGGCACCAACTCATCGCCGGACGCGGCCGCGAAGGTCGTCCAGGTCTCGATCAAGGACCACAAGGTCACGCCTCGCGGTAAACGCGTCGGGGTCAAGGTCGGTCAACCGATCACCCTGAAGGTGACGAGTGACAGCGAAGATGAGATCCACGTGCATTCCGAACCCGGGCACGAATTCAAGGTTGTGACCGGCATGAGCAAGGACTTCACCTTCACGATCGACACGCCCGGTCAGGTCGCCGTCGAGTCCCACCACACGGAAGCGATCATCGTTCAACTCGTTGTCCGCCCGTGATCTCACTCCCGAATGACGGGCAGGGCCTGGTGGACGGGCGGAGCCTCCTGGCACACGGGATCGGCGGGTCGACGGATCTGCCGATCCCGTTCCTCTATGCGATGGTTGGTGCTTCCTGGGCGCTGACGATCTCGTTCGCGGTGCTTGCGCTCGCGTGGAAGGAGCCCCGGTTCGATGAACCCGGGCCGTCCTCCGATCGGCTGCCGCGTCGCCCGTGGCTCGCCGTCGTTGGTTTCGTCCTCGTCGCCTGGGTCCTCGTAGCCCTGTATGGCGGCCCGGCGACCGCCGACAACGGAGCGATGGGCGCGTTCTACGTGCTCATGTGGGTGGGTCTGGTGCCGCTCGCCCTGCTGTTCGGGCACGTGTGGCGAGACTTGTCGCCGTGGCGGACGATCCAGTCGGCGGCGGGCAAGGCCCTGGGTCGTCCCGACGGCTTTGCGTCCTACCCGGCGAAGCTCGGCAATTGGCCCGCAGCCTTCGGCCTGTTCGCCTTCGTCTGGCTCGAGCTCGCATCGGATGATCCCGGCTCGGTCCAGGCCGTACGGATCTGGATCGCGGCGTATGCCGTCCTCATGGTCGCCGGAGGTATCGCCTTCGGTCCCCGCTGGTTCGACCGCGCCGACCCCTTCGATGTATACAGCGAGATCGTCGCCAAGCTCTCGCCGTTCGTGCGGGACGGCCGGCGGCAGTTGCACAATCCGCTGCGGACCCTTCCATCGGTCCCGATCGATCGCGGACTCATCGCGGTCCTCGCGACCCTTCTCGGTTCGACCGCCTATGACAGCTTTTCGGCGTCCTCATACTGGCAATCGAAAACGCTGTCGGTTGCGCAGCACTCACTGACGCTGCTGGCGTTCGTGGCCGTCGTGGCGACCCTTTTCTGGCTTGCCGCGCGCGCTACAGGGGGACTGCCGGCGGAGGAAAGGGCTGCGCTGCCGGGCCGGCTCGCACACTCCCTGGCGCCGATCGTGGTGGGCTACATCCTTGCCCACTACCTGACGTTCCTGGTCGAAAAGGGTCAGAAGACGGTCATCGCCCTCGGCGATCCGCTCGGCCGCGGCTGGCAACCGTTCGGCGACATGGCGCCTTCGCTGTGGCTCTCCGAGCACACTTCCGTGCTGGCTGCCCTCAAGGTCGGCTTCGTCGTCGCCGGTCACGTGATGGCGGTCATTGCCGCCCATGACCGGGCGCTAGTCGTGTTACCCAAGGCCCATCGACTGAGCGGCCAGCTGGCCATGCTCGTGCTGATGGTCGCCTACACGTTCACCGGGCTGTTCCTGCTGTTCTCGGTGTGATGCCGTGCACGACGCCGACCCGATCCTGTTGGCGGTGGGTATGCACCCACCCGATTCCGGCGGCGGTGGATATGCACCCACTCAGTCGAGGCGCGTGGATGCAGACCCACCGCTCCGTGGGATGCGTAGGTGCAGACCCACCGCCGCCCGCGACCTCACGCTGCGGGACTACCGCGATCATCGACACATTTGCACTCTCACACCCCGAGTGCTAAGAATTGGTTAGCACTCGTATGATGAGAGTGCTAGAACCTGATCAGAACGATGAGGTTGTTCGCCAAGGCGAGAAGGGTTCGCCGACAGCAGCAGCCGTCCGTCGCGGGCATCGCCTGATCTCCACACTTCGACGCGAATGCGGAGAAACCCACAACATGGCAAAACTTATTGCTTTTAATGAGGAAGCCCGTCGCGGCCTCGAGCGGGGCATGAACCAGCTCGCCGATGCCGTCAAGGTCACCCTCGGCCCCAAGGGCCGCAACGTCGTCTTGGAGAAGAAGTGGGGAGCCCCCACGATCACCAATGACGGTGTCAGCATCGCCAAGGAAATCGAGCTCGAAGACCCGTACGAGCGCATCGGCGCCGAACTGGTCAAGGAGGTCGCCAAGAAGACCGACGACGTCGCCGGTGACGGCACGACGACGGCCACCGTCCTCGCCCAGGCTCTCGTCCGCGAAGGCCTGCGCAACGTGGCGGCCGGCGCCAACCCGATGTCGCTCAAAAAGGGCATCGAAGCCGCAGTCGAGGCCATCAGCGCTCAGCTGCTCGCCACGGCCAAGGACGTCGAGACCAAGGAGCAGATTGCTTCGACGGCTTCGATCTCCGCTGCTGATCCCATCGTCGGCGAGATCATCGCCGAAGCGATGGACAAGGTCGGCAAGGAAGGCGTCATCACCGTCGAGGAGTCCAACACGTTCGGTCTCGAGCTCGAGCTCACCGAGGGTATGCGCTTCGACAAGGGCTACATCTCGCCCTACTTCTGGACCGATCCTGAGCGTATGGAGACTGTCCTCGAAGATCCCTACATCCTGATCGTCAACTCGAAGATCACGAACGTCAAGGATCTCGTTCCCGTCCTCGAGAAGGTCATGCAGTCGGGCAAGCCGCTCGCCATCATCGCCGAAGACGTCGAAGGCGAAGCACTCGCCACTCTCGTCGTCAACAAGGTCCGCGGCACGTTCAAGTCGGTTGCCGTCAAGGCTCCCGGCTTCGGCGACCGCCGCAAGGCCATGCTCGCCGACATCGCCATCCTCACCGGCGGCGAAGTCATCAGCGAGGAAGTCGGCCTCAAGCTCGAGAACGCCGATCTGACCCTTCTTGGTACGGCCCGCAAGGTTGTCGTCACCAAGGACGAGACGACCATCGTCGAAGGTGCCGGCGACGCCGACGCCATCGCGGGTCGGGTCAACCAGATCCGTGCCGAGATCGAGAACAGCGACTCCGACTACGACCGCGAGAAGCTTCAGGAACGCCTTGCCAAGCTCGCCGGCGGCGTCGCCGTCGTCAAGGTTGGTGCCGCGACTGAAGTCGAGCTCAAGGAACGCAAGCACCGCATCGAGGACGCCGTCCGCAATGCGAAGGCTGCTGTCGAAGAGGGCATCGTCGCCGGTGGCGGCGTGGCCCTCGTCCAGGCTGCTGCTGTCGCTTTCCTCAAGCTCGAGCTCGAAGGAGACGAAGCAACCGGTGCCGCCATCGTGCGCTCGGCCATCTCGGCTCCGCTCAAGCAGATCGCCATCAACGCCGGCCTCGAAGGCGGAGTTGTCGCCGAAAAGGTTTCCGGACTCGATATCGGTTGGGGCCTCAACGCCGCGACCGGTGAGTACGTCGACCTGATCGCGGCCGGCATCATCGACCCGGCCAAGGTCACGCGCTCTGCCCTGCAGAACGCGGCATCCATCGCCGCCCTGTTCCTCACCACCGAGGCTGTCGTCGCCGACAAGCCCGAACCGGCAGCAGCCGGCGGCGGTGCACCGGACATGGGTGACATGGGAGGCATGGGCTTCTAAGCCCACGCACCACGCAACGCAGAAGGCCCCGGGATTCGTCCCGGGGCCTTTTCGCGCCACTCGGCGCTTTGACGCGGCGGAATCCGTCTTGCGCGAGTGGCCCAGGATGCGAGACTGGCCAGATGGCGGAGACAGTCGGATTGCTCATCGCGGCCGGAGCGGGCCGCCGGATGGGCCGACCCAAGGCGCTCGTCACCGGGACAGATGACGTCCCGTGGGTGGTCTCCTCCGCCCGCACCCTGGTCGCGGGCGGATGCAGCGAGACGGTTGTCGTGGTCGGAGCCGCCGCCGAGGAGGTGCGAGCACTTCTGGTCGACGAACCGGTCGAGGTCGTCGAAGCCGCTGACTGGGAAGCCGGTATGGGGTCCTCCCTGCGCGCCGGACTGGAATCCCTCGCCGGGAGCAAAGCCGATGCCGCCCTTGTCCATCTCGTCGACCTGCCGGATGTCGGCCCCGACGTCGTCGACCGACTCATCGCGCATACGGAGGCGGGGGTCCTCGCAAGAGCGTCTTACGGAAAGGGCCCGGGTCACCCCGTGCTGATCGGCCGCGACCATTGGGCCGGTGTGGCCGCCGAGGCAACCGGCGACCGCGGTGCACGCGACTATCTCGCCCGCCACAGCGTCATCGACGTCGAATGTTCCGATCTTGCGACCGGCCTCGATATCGATGACGTGCGATCTATGCTGGGCAAATGATGGAGGTAAGCAACGCCGCCGACGTGACCAAGCGGCTCGCGTCGGTCGGCTATCTGGCCGATGAGGGTTTGTCGACGACCACCTACCTCGCGTTGTCCATGCAGCGGCCGCTCCTCCTCGAGGGCGAGCCCGGCACCGGCAAGACAGCCCTCGCCGAAGCGGTATCGGAGTCGCTCGACATCCCGCTGATCCGGTTGCAGTGTTATGAGGGCATCGACTCGACCCAGGCGCTGTATGACTGGGACTTCACCCGTCAGATCCTTCATCTGCGCACCGTGGAGGCGACCGGTGCGACCGGAAGCGCTGACGAGCTGGAGCAGTCGCTCTTCGACGAACGCTTCCTGCTGGCCCGGCCGATCCTGCGGGCATTGCGTGAAAGCCCGGCCGTCCTCCTGATCGACGAGATCGACCGCGCCGACGATGAGTTCGAGGCCTTCCTGCTCGAGGTCCTGTCGACCAATCAGGTCACGATTCCCGAGCTCGGGACGATCACCGCCGCCATTCCGCCGATCGTCGTCCTGACGTCCAACCGCACCCGCGAGCTCCACGACGCGCTCAAGCGCCGGTGCCTCTACCACTGGATCGACCACCCGGGGCTGGCGCGGGAGACCGAGATCGTCCGCACGCGGTTGCCCGACGTCAGCGCGAAGCTGGCCGAGCAGGTCGTGGCCGTCGTCCAGCAACTGCGTGCCGGCAACGACATGCTCAAGCCGCCCGGCGTCGCCGAAACGCTCGACTGGGCAAGGGCACTGCACCAACTCGGTCGCGAGGACCTCGACCTGGAGTCGGCCGCCGCGACGGTCGGCGCCGTATGCAAGTACCGCGAAGACACCGAACGGGTCCGGGCCGCCCTCGACAAGATGCTGACCCCCTGACCATGAGCACCGCAACCGTCGAATCGGGGTATGGGGCTGCCGGGATCTTCCTGGCGTTCACCCACGCCCTCCGCGCCGCCGGGCTGGCCGTCGGACCCGATCGGGCCCAAACCTTCCTGGACGCCGTCTCACTGCTGGACGCCGGTGAGCGCCGCCACGTCTATTGGGCCGGCCGTTCTACGCTGTGCGCCGGACCGGACGATTTCGCCGCCTACGACCAGACCTTCGAGCGCTGGTTCCACGCCGATCCGCCGCGACCGGGCACTCCGGTTCCTGTCCCGAGGTCGGCCCCTCAGGCCGAGCTGGCCGGCGACGAGGGCGCCGACGAGGGTGAGGATCGGCTCGTCGCGGTGTTGGCCAGCGCCGAGGAGGCGTTGCGCCATCGCGATGTGGCAACTCTCTCCGCAGCCGAACGCATGCACCTCGCCCACGTGTTCTCCACGCTTCACCTCGACATCCCGCTGCGTCGCAGCCGGCGCAAACGACCGCACCGGCACGGTGACATCGACCCGGCGCGCACCATCCGCGACCAGCTCCGCCGGGCCGGCGAACCCGGACCTTTGCGTTATCGGCGGCCGCAACACCGACCACGGCGCATCGTCATGCTCGTCGACATCTCCGGCTCGATGGAGGCATACGCCGACAGCCTGTTGAGGCTCGCCCACCTTGTGGTCGTCTCGGCTCCGCATACGACCGAGGTGTTCACGCTCGGCACCAGGCTGACCCGGATCACGACCGCAATGCGGATCGGGGACCCCGAACAGGCGCTTCGCGCCGCCGGGGACACGGTGCCCGACTGGTCCGGAGGCACGCGCCTCGGTGAGGTGCTGCGCGCCTTCAACGACCGATGGGGTCAGCGCGGCATCGCCAGGGGAGCGGTCGTCGTCATCGCCAGTGACGGTTGGGAGCGGGGCGATCCGCAACTCCTGGGCGAGCAGGTGCAGCGGCTGCAGCGCCTGGCCCACCTCGTCCTCTGGTCCAATCCGCACCGCGGCAAGACCGGCTATGCGCCCATACAAGGCGGGATCGCCGCCGCCCTGCCTTACGTGGACCAGCTCGTCGCGGGCCATTCGGTCGCGGCTTTCGCCGATCTCCTGGAGTTGATTTCCGATGCGTGACGTCATTTCGGAGTTGCTGGAGTCGTGGGAGTCCGGCGCCACGGTTGGTATGGCCACCGTCGTCCAGGCAATACGTTCGGCGCCCCGCCCGCCGGGAGCCTCGATGCTGGTTGCCGCCGACGGCACTGTGTCAGGGTCGGTGTCCGGCGGTTGTGTCGAAGGGGCGGTCTATGAACTCTCCCAAGAGGTCGTCGCCGCCGGCGTCCCGGCCCTGCATCGTTATGGCTTCAGCGACGACGAGGCCTTCGCCGTCGGCCTGACCTGCGGCGGCATCATCGACGTCTTCATCGAACCGGTCTCGCAGGAGTCGTTTCCCGAGCTCGCCGACGTCGCCGCCGACATGCGCGACGGCAAGCCCGTGGCCGTGGCCACCGTGATCGAGCACCCCGATCCGGCCTGGCTTGGCCGCCGGTTGATCGTCCGCCCCGACGCGGTGCAGGGAACCCTCGGCCTGAAGCGGGCAGACGCCGCCGTCGCCGATGACGTGGGCGGCCTGCTCGCAGCCGGGTCGACCTCGATCCTGACGTATGGGCCCGAAGGCCAGCGGATGGACACCGGAATGCGGGTCTTCGTCAACTCCTATCAGCCAAAACCGCGGATGATCGTGTTCGGCGCCATCGACTTCGCCGCCGCCGTTGCCCGGCAGGGAGTGTTCATCGGCTACCACGTCACCGTGTGTGATGCGCGGCCTGTTTTCACGACCAAGGCGAGGTTCCCGCTGGCCGATGAGGTCGTTGTCTCCTGGCCGCACCACTACCTGCAGAAGGAGCTCGACGCCAACCGGATCGACAACCGCACGGTGATCTGCGTGCTGACCCACGACCCCAAGTTCGACGTCCCCGTTCTTGATCTGGCTCTGCACCTCGAAGGGGCCCAACGGCCTGCGTTCATCGGTGCGATGGGCTCGCGCGTGACTCACGAAGACCGGCTCATGCGGCTCAAGGAAGTTGGGCTGACCGACGAGCAGCTGGCACGGTTGTCGAGCCCGATCGGCCTCGACCTCGGAGGCCGTACCCCTGAGGAGACGGCGGTTTCCGTTGCCGCCGAGATCATTGCCCTCAGATGGGGCGGCGGAGGCGAGCGGTTGAGCGACAGCCAGCGCCGCGTTCACCACAGTCGGACACCCATCGAAGACGTCGATCGCTTTGCAACCTGAGTGCAACCCCACTTGGGTTGTGACCCCCGTCACCTCGGTGTATACCTGAAATCTGAGCACCGACGAGTGAACGGGAGCATTCCATGGCAGGCACCAGCATCACAGTAAACGTCGACAAGGTGGATTACACCGATGATGTGGAACCAAGGATGCTGCTGGTGCAGTATTTACGCGAGAGTCTCGGCAAGACTGGCACCCTCATCGGCTGCGACACGAGCAACTGCGGGGCATGCACGGTTCACCTCGACGGAGTGAGCGTGAAGTCGTGCACGATGCTCGCCGTCCAGGCAGATGGCCACGAAGTCACGACGATCGAAGGGCTGGCCCACGACGGCCAGCTCCACCCTATGCAGGCCGCGTTCCACGAGTGCCACGCCCTGCAGTGCGGATTCTGTACGCCGGGCATGATCATGCAGTCGATCGACCTGCTCCGGGAGCACCCCGACCCGGACGAGCAGACTGTCCGCGACAACCTTGAAGGCAATCTGTGTCGCTGTACGGGTTACCAGAACATTGTCAAGGCCGTCCAGACCGCAGCGAAGGCCACCGCGGGCGCCTCCTCTGAAGAGGGTGCGGCATGACCGTCACCGAGATCGGCACCTCCCGCAGGCGCAAGGAAGACCAGCGACTCATCACCGGGCGCACCCGCTACACCGACAACATGGTGCTTCCGGGCATGCTCCACCTCGCCCTGGTTCGCAGCCCCCACGCGCATGCGACGATCACCGCGATCAACACCGACGAGGCCAAGGCATCGCCCGGTGTCGTCGCCGTGATCACCGGCAAGGACATCTCCGAAGAACAAGGAAGCCTCCCATGCGCGTGGCCGATCACCCCTGATCAGAAGGCCCCGCCGCATCCGTCGATCGCCGTCGACCACGTCGCTTTCGCCGGCGAGGTCGTGGCGTGCATCATCGCCCGTACGGCCGCCGCCGCCCGCGATGCGGTCGAGCTCGTCGACGTGGACTACGACGAGCTCCCTGTCGTCCTCGACCTCGAGGACGCGCTCACCGACAACAATCTCGTGCATTCCGACCTCGGCACCAACCTCTCGGCGACCTGGATCTTCGACTCGGGTGAAGCCGGCACCGGCGGCGACGCAGTCAAGGCGATCGCCGACGGCGAAGTCGTCATCGAGCGCACTTACTACCAGCAGCGCCTGATTCCGGCGTTCATGGAACCGCGGTCGACCGTCGTCGATCCGACCGGCGAACAGATCACCATGTGGTCGGCCACCCAGATCCCGCACATCCTGCGCCTGATGCTGGCCCTGACCCTCAGCATCCCGGAGTCCAAGGTCCGCGTCATCGCACCAGATGTCGGCGGTGGTTTCGGCGGCAAGCTCCAGGTCACGCCCGAAGAGATCATCACGATGCTGGCAGCACGCAAGACCGGCAAACCGTGCAAGTACACCGAGACCCGAAGCGAGTCCCTGATGGCGGCCCACCACGGCCGCGCACAAGTGCAGAAGGTCAAGCTGTCGGCCACCAGGGACGGCACTCTGACAGGTCTCGACGTCCGGCTCCTCGCCGACATGGGTGCCTACCTCGGCCTCGTCGGGTCGGGTGTCCCGATCCTCGGCGCGTTCATGTACAACGCGATCTACAAGATCCCGGCCTATCGGTTCGAGTGCAAGAACCTCTTCACCAACAAGGCCTGGACCGATGCCTATCGTGGCGCCGGCCGGCCGGAGGCCACATTCGCGATCGAAAGGCTGATGGACGACCTCGCCGATGAGCTCGGTATGGACCCGATGGAGCTGCGGCGCAAGAACTGGATCACGCACGAGGAGTTCCCGTTCACAACCGTCTGCGGACTCGAATACGACTCCGGCAACTATGAGGCCGCGACGGACAAGGCGATGGAGCTCTTCGGCTACGACGAGCTGCGTGCGGAGCAGAAGACGCGGCGGGATGCGGGGGACCGTGTGCAGCTGGGGCTCGGTATTTCCACCTTCACCGAGATGTGCGGACTCGCGCCCTCGCGTGTGCTGGGCTCGCTGGACTATGCGGCCGGCGGCTGGGAATACGCGCAGGTCAGGGTCCTGCCGACCGGCAACGTCGAGGTCGTCACGGGTGTCAGCGGGCACGGTCAGGGCCACGAGACGGCTTGGAGCCAGATCGTCGCAGACCGGCTCGGAGTGCCGTTCGACAACGTCGAGATCCTGCACGGAGACACCCAGGTTGCCCAGAAGGGCATGGACACCTACGGCTCGCGTTCACTTGTCGTCGGGGCCATGGCGGTCGTGGCCGCGGCCGACAAGGTCATCGAAAAGGCCCGGACCGTCGCCGCACACCTGCTCGAAGCCAACAAGGACGATGTCGAGTTCGAGGCCGGCAAGTTCTCGGTCAAGGGCACCGATCAGGGCATGACCCTCGGCGAGATCTCGTTCGCGACTTTTTCGTCCCACAACCTGCCGGACGGATTCGAGCCCAGCCTTGATTCGGACGCGACCTTCGATCCGGACAACTTCTCCTTCCCGCACGGCACCCACCTCGCGGCGATGGAGGTCGACACCCAGACCGGCGAGGCCACGTTGCGCAAATACGTGTGCGTCGACGACATCGGCAACGTCATCAACCCGATGATCGTCGAGGGCCAGGTCCACGGCGGGCTCGTCCAGGGCATCGCACAGGCGCTGTTCGAGGAGGCGATCCACGACGACGCGGGCACGCTCGTGACCGGTTCGTTCGTCGACTACCTCGTGCCGAGCGCGGCCGATCTGCCTTCGTTCACCACTGATCGGACCGAGACCCCCGCCACGTCCAATGCGCTGGGCGTCAAGGGCGTCGGCGAAGCGGGCTGCATCGCGTCCACGCCGGCGATAGTCAACGGTGTGATCGATGCGCTCCGGCACCTCGGTGTGACGGACATGAAGATGCCGTGTTCGCCGTTCCGCGTGTGGAGCACGATCCAGGAAGCGGCGGGCTCCGGTTCATCGAGCGGTGGAGTCGGGGATCCGCCGACGTACGTACAGCCGACAAGTCCCGAACAGGCCGACCTCAATTCGAGTGGCTCCCTCCCGACCGGAGATGTCCAATGATTCCCGCGGCGTTCGACTATGCGGCCCCGACGACCCTCGAGGAAGCGTTGACCCTGCTCGCCCAGTCCGGCGATGGCGGCAAGATCCTGGCCGGGGGGCAGAGCCTGATCCCGGTGCTGAAGCTTCGTCTCGCGGCTCCGGAGCACATCATCGATCTCGGCAAGATCGAGGGCCTCCGCGGCATCAGCGAAGACGGCGACTCGATCGTCATCGGCGCCATGACTCCGCATCACGTGGTGGCGACCGATCCGCTGGTCGCCCAGCATGCGGGCCTGATCCAGAAGGCGACACAGACCGTCGCCGATCCGCAGGTTCGTCACCGCGGCACCTTCGGCGGCGCCCTGGTCCATGCCGATCCGGCCGGCGATCTACCGGCGCCCGCGCTGGCGCTGGAGGCCCAGTTCGTGATTGCCGGCTCCGGCGGCACCCGTACGGTGTCGGCCGCCGATTTCTTCACCGGTTTGTTCACCACGGCCGTCGGCGAGGACGAGATCCTGACCGAGGTCCGCATACCGAAAACCACCGGTTGGGGCTCGGACTATCAGAAGTTCACCCGTGTCGCCCAGCAATGGTCGATCGTCGGCGTCGCCGCGGCGATCCGTGTCGAGGGCGGGACGATCGCCGAGGCGCGCATCGGGCTGACCAACATGGGTTCGATTCCGCTTCGGGCCACTGGAGTCGAGCAGGCCCTGGTCGGCTGTGCCCTGGAGGCTGCCGCCGTGGAGGCGGCGACCGCTTCGGCCGGGGAGGGCACGGACCCGCCGAGCGACACCAACGGCGACGCCGACTTCCGCCGCCACCTGGCCGCAGTGCTGACGGCTCGGGCCGTGCTTGCCGCCGGTGCGGTCTGATGGAACTCACACACCGGTTCACCGTCCCGGCGTCGATCGATGTCACGTGGGCGGCCTTCAACGATCTCGAAGGCATTGCCCCGTGCTTTCCGGGAGCAACCCTCAACTCGGTCGACGGCGACGACTTCACCGGTTCGGTCAAGGTCAAGCTCGGCCCGATCTCGATGCTCTACAACGGCACCGGTCGGTTCGTCGAGCGTGACGAGGCAAACCACCGCGCCGTGATCGAGGCCAAGGGCAAGGACAAGAGAGGCAATGGCACCGCTGGGGCAAACGTCGTCGCGCAACTCACTCCCGACGGCACCGGCACTGCGGTCGAAGTCACCACCGACTTGTCGATCACCGGCAAACCGGCGCAGTTCGGCCGCGGGGTCATCCAGGATGTCAGCGACAAGCTGCTGGGGATCTTCATCGATTGCGTCGCCGGCAAGCTGGGACCAGGGTCCGAGGCCGGGGACGAACCCACGCCGGCCGCGGAAACTCCGGCCACACCGACCGCCGATGTCCCCGATGTCCCGGGCGCGGCTGCCACATCCGCTCCGCCCCCGCCCCAACCGGCACGTCCAGAGCCGCAGACCAAGCCGGTCGAGGCGGCCGAGCTCAACCTCATGTCCACGGTGATGCCTGTGCTCATCAAGCGGTATGCGGTCCCGGCCCTCGTGGTCATCGCCGTGATCGTCGCGATCATCGTCTGGGCCAGGAGCTAGCCCCCGGAACGCCGAGTGGCGCAAGGATGACGGGAATCGGGCCCAAATCCGTCATCGCCGCGCCACTCGCGTTGTGGGGAGTCGAACAATCTCGAAAATCAACAGGCGAAGAACTGCAGCGGTTATCCACAGCCGAGCTCGTGGCGATTGATCCGCGGGCAACCAACGACGATCGTGCTGGCCATGGATCCCGTACTGAATCGTGCTTCGGCTGGACCTAAACCTCTCCGGCATTCACTTCGGGAACTGGCATCCCCGACTCCGGAGGTCTTCATGCATCCAGCTGAGGAGTTGGACCTGTTGAAGCGTTGTGGGGCGATAGGCCTTGCTCTCTCCGGACAAGCAGTCTTCACCCACCTGACCTCGGCGGCCCTGCGAGGGTGGCAATTGCCGGAAGGTGTTGAGATCCCGGTCATCGCAGTGACGGATGCGGATGCGCCTCATCGCGATCGCCGCGGCGTCTACATACGGCGTTGCGACGTCCCGCTTGGCCAGCGCTTCGTTTGGAATGGCGTGGCCGTCGGTTCGGCCGAATGGACGATTGCAGAACTGGCAGAGGACTTGTCGCTGCTGGATCTCGTTGCCACCATCGACAGCGCTCTCCATCTGCGGCAATGCACGGTCGGCTCAATCTGGGAAATGGTGATTCCGGGGCGTCGCGGCGTCCGGACATTGCGACGGGCCCTGGCGTATGTCGATGGCCGTAGCGAATCATGGTGGGAGTCGATGCTTCGGATGCTTCATGAGTTGAGTGGCATTCGGGTCGAATCCCAGCAGCCTCTTGTCGATGCAGCGGGAGCCCCGATCGCCAGGATGGATCTGTGGATCAAAGGGACGAACCGGTACCCGGAGTACGACGGTGCGCACCATCGGGACAAAGTTCGGCACCAAAAGGACCTGCGACGCGAAAAGGCAGCGAGCCGTCTCGGCGCGCAACGCTTTGGCTACACCGCCATCGAGATTCGCCATGATCCGGGTGGCATCCTCCGCGATGCCGATCAGGCACTGCAGCGACCACATGAGACTTCCAGGTTGAAATGGTGGCTGGCCGAAGCTGAGCTGTCGACGATCACGCCGGCAGGCCGTCGGCGCCTGGCTCGGCGCCTCGCGCGCTTCGACCGCCGGCGATCTCCACGGCTGCTCACAAAGCGGCGAGTGGCGCACGAATGACAGATACAGCGTTGTTTTCGGTCATCGCTGCGCCACTCGATGTCATTGCTGCGCCGCTCGACGAGGGGCGCGGGCGGCAGCCTGGCGGCGATGACTGAGCATGTCGAGCAGATCCACTATTCGCCGATGTGTGTTCTGACTTCGAGCAGTTCTGGGAAGAACGTCAGCTCCAGGGCCTTTTGCAGGAAGTGGACCCCGCTCGATCCGCCCGTGCCGCGTTTGAAGCCGATGATGCGCTCGACCGTCTTCATGTGCCGGAAGCGCCACAACTGGAAGCTCTCCTCGACATCGACGAGTTCCTCGCACATCTCGTATGCCTGCCAGTGCGCATCTGGATCGTCATAAAC
>JALYQD010000093.1 GCA_030856025.1 Actinomycetota bacterium | reverse complement strand
GCGTGGACGTCTACTCACCGCCGACCGAGTCGCGTGGACGCTAACTCACCGCCACTGGGTGGGGAAGGCAAAAGCCCCGCCCTGCCGAAGCAGGACGGGGCTTTCACATGAGAGCTGGAATTCAGCTCACTTGTTGATCTTGGTGACGCGACCAGCGCCGACCGTACGGCCACCTTCGCGGATGGCGAAGCGCAGGCCCTCTTCCATGGCGATCGGCTGAATCAGCGCGACGGCCATTTCGGTGTTGTCGCCGGGCATGACCATCTCGGTGCCTTCAGGCAGCGTGACGACGCCAGTGACGTCCGTGGTGCGGAAGTAGAACTGCGGGCGGTAGTTGTTGAAGAACGGCGTGTGACGGCCGCCTTCTTCCTTCGACAGGATGTAGACCTGGCCGTCGAACTCCGTGTGGGGAGTCGTGGAGCCGGGTGCAATGACAACCATGCCGCGCTCGACGTCTTCGCGCTTGGTGCCGCGGAGAAGAAGACCAACGTTTTCGCCGGCCTCGCCTGTGTCGAGCAGTTTGCGGAACATCTCGATGCCAGTGACCGTCGTGGTCTGCTTGACGTCGCGGATACCGATGAGGTCAACGGTCTCGTTGACCTTGACGATGCCACGCTCGATACGACCGGTGATGACGGTGCCACGACCAGTGATCGTGAAGACGTCTTCGACGGGCATCAAGAAGGGCTTCTCGGTTTCGCGAGGAGGCATCGGGATGTAGTCGTCAACGGCCTGCATGAGTTCGAGGATCGACGCGCCCCACTTCTCATCGCCCTGGAGTGCAGGGTGAGCAGCGACGCGGATGACGGGGACGTTGTCTCCGTCGAATTCCTGATCGCTCAGCAGTTCGCGAACTTCGAGCTCGACGAGCTCGAGGATCTCTTCGTCATCGACCATGTCGCACTTGTTGAGCGCAACGACCATCGCGGGCACGCCAACCTGGCGAGCGAGCAACACGTGCTCGCGCGTCTGGGGCATAGGGCCGTCGGTGGCGGCAACCACGAGGATCGCGCCGTCCATCTGGGCCGCACCCGTGATCATGTTCTTCACGTAGTCGGCGTGTCCCGGGCAGTCGACGTGGGCGTAGTGACGGTTTTCCGTCTGGTACTCCACGTGAGCGATCGAGATCGTGATACCGCGCTGACGCTCT
Organism: Actinomycetota bacterium; assembly: GCA_030856025.1. Taxonomy (GTDB): domain Bacteria; phylum Actinomycetota; class Actinomycetes; order Propionibacteriales; family Nocardioidaceae; genus JACMOZ01. The sequence goes on along the minus strand of JALYQD010000093.1, from coordinate 17,353 downwards.
TCGGGTGCTTTGTCGATCTGATCGAACGCAAACGAGTCGTTTAGGGTCGGGTACTTGTCATGAAGCACCTTCGTGATCGCCGCAGTAAGAGTGGTCTTACCGTGGTCGATGTGTCCGATGGTGCCGATGTTCATGTGCGGCTTTGTCCGCTCGAACTTCGCCTTAGCCACTGGGGCTCCTCCTGAATTGAATGAATCTTTTGTCTGTACGCCGTGTGGTTACCCGTTGCAGAGAACCTCAGGCCACCTTATGAGATGGACCGCTGTTATTCGCCGCGGGCCTTTTTGATGATCTCTTCCGCAACGTTCTTGGGAACCTCGGCGTATGAGTCAAACTGCATCGAGTATGACGCACGGCCTGAAGTCTTCGACCTCAGGTCGCCCACATACCCAAACATTTCGGACAACGGAACGATTGCCTTGATCAACTTGGCACCGCCGAAGCCTTCCTCCATGGCCTGAACCTGGCCACGTCGGGAGTTCAAGTCGCCGATCACATCGCCCATGTAGTCATCGGGTGTGGTCACCTCAACCGAGAAGATCGGTTCGAGGATGATCGGATCGGCCTTGCGTGCCGCCTCCTTGAACGCCTGCGAGCCCGCGAGCTTGAAGGCGAGTTCTGAGGAGTCGACATCGTGGTAAGCGCCGTCTTCGAGCGTCACGCGTACGTCCACCATCTGGTAGCCGGCAAGGATGCCGAACTCCATGGCTTCTTCCGCGCCCGCGCCGACCGACGGGATGTATTCGCGCGGCACGCGGCCACCCGAAACGTTGTTGACGAATTCGTAGCCGCCTTCGCCGCCGGCCGAGACTCCGGTCGGTTCGATGCTGATGATCACCTTGGCGAACTGGCCCGAACCACCGGTCTGCTTCTTGTGCGTGTAGCTGACCTTTTCGACTTTGCGCTTGATGGTTTCGCGGTAGGCGACCTGCGGCTTGCCGACGTTGGCTTCGACCCGGAATTCACGCTTCATGCGGTCGACGAGGATGTCGAGGTGAAGTTCACCCATGCCGGCAATGATGGTCTGGCCGGTCTCTTCATCTCCGTGGACCTGGAAGGTCGGATCCTCTTCGGCAAGGCGCTGGATCGCGGTGCCGAGTCGTTCCTGGTCGCTCTTGGTCTTGGGTTCGATGGCGACCTGGATCACCGGCGCGGGGAACGTCATCGACTCGAGAACGACCGGATTGGCCGGATCGGCCAAAGTTTCACCGGTCGTCGTGTCCTTGAGGCCCATGACGGCGACGATCTGGCCGGCGCCGACGCTGGCGATCTCTTCGCGCTTGTTGGCGTGCATCTGGTAGATCTTGCCGATGCGCTCCTTGCGACCCTTGGTCACGTTCAGTACCTGCGAACCGGTCTCGAGGCGACCCGAGTAGATGCGGAGGTAGGTGAGCTTGCCGAGGTGCGGGTCGGAGGCAATCTTGAACGCGAGGCCGGCGAGCGGCTCGCTTTCTTCGGGCTTGCGCTCGATGAACTTGGCGTAGTCCTTGGGATCGTGTGCCTGAATGGCACCGACGTCCAGCGGCGACGGCAAGTAGGCGAGGACCGCGTCGAGCAAAGGCTGAACACCCTTGTTCTTGAAAGCGCTTCCGCACACAACCGGGGTCAGGGATGCGGCCAGGGTGGCGCGGCGGATGCCGGCATGGATCTGGTCGACCGTGAGGTCGTGGCCGTCGAGGTAGATCTCGGCGATTTCGTCGTCGTGGTCGGCGAGCGTCTCGATGAGCAGCTTGCGCGCTTCGGCGGCCTTGTCGACCAGATCAGCGGGGATCTCCTCGACTTCGTAGTCTTCGCCGATCTCGGTTTCGCCGCGCCAGACGAGCGCGCGGTTGCCGATGAGGTCGACGACACCGATGAAGTCGCCTTCGGCGCCGATGGGGATCTGCAGGACGAGCGGCGTCGCGCCGAGGCGCTCGCGGATCGTCTTGACACAGAAGTCGAAGCTGGCACCGGTGCGGTCGAGCTTGTTGACGAAGCACATACGCGGAACGCCGTACTTGTCGGCCTGACGCCAGACGGTTTCGGACTGGGGCTCGACACCGGCTACGCCGTCGAACACCGCAACGGCGCCGTCGAGGACGCGCAGCGAGCGCTCGACCTCGACCGTGAAGTCGACGTGTCCAGGCGTGTCGATGATGTTGATCTGGTGATCGTGCCACCAGCAGGTGGTGGCGGCGGACGTGATCGTGATGCCACGTTCCTGCTCCTGCTCCATCCAGTCCATGGTGGCGCCGCCATCGTGGACTTCACCGATCTTGTACGTGATGCCGGTGTAGAACAGGATGCGTTCCGTCGTCGTGGTCTTACCGGCATCGATGTGAGCCATGATGCCGATGTTTCGGACCCGAGTCAGGTCGGTGGTGATGTCTGTTGCCACGGTGTTGGCTGCTTCCTTCGTTACTCTGAAAAGTTGGTGTGCGTCGCGAGCTTCAAGGCCCGGTCCGGGTGGAGGGCGATTGGCTCGCGACGCAACTGATTACCAGCGGTAGTGGGCGAACGCCTTGTTGGCTTCAGCCATCTTGTGCGTGTCTTCACGCTTCTTGACGCTGCCGCCGAGGCCGTTGGAGGCATCGAGGAGTTCGTTCTGCAAACGCTCGGCCATCGTCTTCTCGCGACGTTCGCTGGAGTACTTGACCAACCAACGCAGGGCGAGGGTCGTCTGGCGAGTGCCGCGGACCTCGATCGGGACCTGGTAAGTGGCGCCACCGACGCGACGGCTCTTGACCTCGAGGGCCGGCTTGACGTTTTCAAGCGCACGCTTGAGCGTGATGGTCGGATCGGTGTCGGTCTTCTGACGGCAACCTTCGAGCGCGGTGTAGACGATGCGCTGGGCTACTTGCTTCTTGCCGTCTTCGAGGACCTTGTTGATGAGCTGCGTGACGAGCTGGCTGCCATAGACAGGATCGATGTCGATATGGCGCTTCGGGGCTGGACCTTTACGGGGCATCAGCTCTTCTCCTTCTTCGCGCCGTAAAGGCTACGAGCCTGCTTGCGACCCTTGACAGCTTGAGTGTCGAGGGCGCCGCGGATGATTTTGTAGCGAACACCAGGAAGGTCCTTCACACGACCGCCGCGAACCAGAACAATCGAGTGTTCCTGGAGGTTGTGGCCTTCGCCGGGGATGTAAGCAGTGACTTCGGTGCCGCTCGAAAGGCGGACACGTGCGACCTTACGCAGTGCGGAGTTCGGCTTCTTCGGTGTCGTCGTGTAAACACGGGTGCAAACACCGCGACGCTGGGGGGAACCCTTCAGAGCAGGCGTATTGGTCTTGACCACCTTGCTCTGGCGGCCCTTGCGAACCAACTGGTTGATCGTGGGCACTACAAACTTCCTTCTTCTGACTGGTGTGAGCCATGATTCGTGACGTACTCGCCACCCGTAATCGAGCAGGATGCGTACGTCGACCTGATGAGTTCAGGCACAGCGACAAAGCCTACCCCGTCGGTAGGTGAGGGTCAAAATCGAGGTCTGGGCAATAAGCCAAGGTCAGGGCGTCATCGGGCCGGCGAGTATGCGGTCGGCCGCATCGCCGTCGACCTTGAGCCGAACGTGAGGTGACCGGCGCCACAATCCGAGGTAGAGATCGGCAGCAGTTCCCGACAATTCGGCGTCGAATTCAAGCGTCGGATGCAGCAGGATCGGTGTGCCTGCAGGGTCCGATGAGGGTGCCACGATCCAGGAACGGCCGGTGTCGGTCGCAGTGACGCGCACGCGTGCCGAAACGTCAGGCCGGTGGCCGCGGGCGGTCATACGCGGGAAGTAGACCGACAGCACTTCGTCGATGCCGTCATCGGCCACCTCTTCGTCGATGAAGTAGTCCTCGCCGAGCCCCAGCGCCTGCGCCGCGTCCACCGAATGGATGGTCGTCTCGTGCATCTGCCGGCGCGGCCAGAACGCGGCCGTCTCGTTGATGAGGGAGAAGTTGGGGGTCGGCTCGGTGGGCTCGACGGCCTGCAAAGCCGCCAGCAGTGCCGTGGCGGTGCCGGCATACCAATCGAGGAGGGGTTCTGTAGCCACGACCTGGGGTTCGGGCAGTCGCTGTCCGCTGAGGACGATGCTGGCGGCCCAGCGATGCATTGTGCCGAGGTGCACGGTGAGGTCATTGATGGTCCACCCCGGGCAGGCGGGCACGACTTCGTCGCCCTCGGCCTTGCCGACGTTTTCGGCCATACGCGTCATCGCGTTACCGAGGTAGGGCAGGTGCTCCATCGTCCTCTTTCCGGTGTTCCCTCACGGTGCAGTCATTCGATTGTCGCTGAACGACTGCCGGTCTTCCATAGGAGGAAACGAGGCTGACCACGTATCCGTTACGCGAGGCTAGGAAGGCCTGGGGCCACCGAGGTCATCCAGGGCGTGGCCGCCGTGAAGGAGCTGGGCGAGGTGGATCGCTTCGACCCCCATCAGGTCATCGAGCTGGGTGCGGCAGGAGAAGCCGTCGGCGAGGACGATCGTGCCCTCGGCGGCGGCGCGTACGGCGGGCAGGAGCTGCTGCTCGGCAACCTGAATGGAAACCTCGTAGTGGCCCTTCTCGACGCCGAAGTTGCCGGCCAGCCCACAGCATCCGCTCAGCCGCTCGATCGTGGCGCCGGTCGCGGCGAGCAGTGCCATGTCTGCCTCGAAGCCCATGACCGAGGCGTGGTGGCAGTGCGGCTGGACGATGACCTTCGTGCCGCCGAGGTCCGGAGCGCTCCAGCCCTCGGTGCGCGCGAGCAGTTCGGCGAGGGTGAAGACGCCCTTGGCGACATCGATGGCCCGCGGATCGTCGAGAAGCTCGACGGCATCGGAGCGCAACACTCCCAGGCAGGACGGTTCGAGGCCGACGATCGGGACGCCGGCGGCTACATACGGATGCAGCTGGGCAACCGTGTCGCCGAGGATGTCGCGCGCCGTGTCGAGCTGTCCGGTGGTGATCCAGGTCAGTCCGCAGCAGGCCTGGCGAACGAGCGTCTCGACCTGATAACCGGCGGACTCGAGTAGTGCGACACCGGCCTTTCCGCCTGCGGTCGAGAAGTACTCGGTGAACGAGTCCGTCCACAACAGGACGCGCGGGCGATCCAAAGCCGTCGGCGCGCTGCGTTTGCGGGCCCACCGGGAAAAGCTGGTTGTCGCGAACATCGGCAGGCTGCGGCGCTGGTCGACACCGGCCACCCATCGGGCGATCGATCGAATGCCAGGGGTTCGGAGGCCGAGGTTGGCGAGCCACGCGATCGGCGACGAAAGTCGGGCCCACATCGGCAAGCGCCCGAGTATGTAGTGGCTGCGCGGCCGGCGGCGTCCCTTGTAGGACTGGTGCAGGACTTCGGCCTTGTAGGCCGCCATGTCGATCCCGGTCGGGCAGTCGTTGAGGCAGCCCTTGCAGGAGAGGCATAGGTCGAGAGCCTCGTGGACTTCGGGCGAACGCCAGCCGTCCTTGACCAGCCGGCCGTCGATCATCTCCTGGAGCACGCGGGCGCGGCCGCGGGTTGAGTCCTTTTCGTCGCGAGTCGCCTGGAAGGACGGGCACATGACTCCGTTGCTGCCCGCGTTGTCTGCGATGCACTTGCCGACTCCGGTGCAGCGGTGAACGGCCTTGCCGAAGTCGCCGTCGTCGTGAAGCAGCCGCAATCCGAGCCGGTCGTCGATCAGTCCCCGGCCCGAGCCGCGCAGGTCATCGTCAACGGCCCTCGGTTCGACAAGGACACCCGGATTGAGCAGGTTGTCCGGATCGAAAACGGCTTTGGCCTGCGCGAACAGGTCGATGGCCTCGGCCGAATACATCAGCGGCAGGAGCTCGGAACGGGCCCGGCCGTCGCCGTGCTCCCCCGAAAGAGAGCCGCCATGGGAGGCGACGAGTTTTGCCGCATCGATGAGGAAGTCCCTGAAGACCTGACGGCCGCCGGGTTGGTCGAGCGGGAAGTCGATGCGCACGTGGATGCAGCCGTCACCGAAGTGGCCGTACGGCACGCCGTCGAGCGCATACTCGCCCAGCAGTGACTCGAAGTCACGGAGATAGGTGCCCAGGCGTTCGGGCGGCACGGCGGCGTCTTCCCAGCCCGACAGCGCCGGCCGCGACAACGTGCGGGCGGCGAGTCCGGCGCCCTCTTCGCGGATCCGCCACAGAGCGCCCTGCTCGGCGGCGCTGGTGACGAGCCTGGTGGCGAGGGCGCCCGCTGCCTGCGCGGCCTTCGCCGCGGTCGACTCGATCGCGGCGGGGTCGCTGCCGACCAGTTCGACGAACAACCATCCCTTGCCCTCGGGCAGGTCGGGTACGCCGGAGTTGCCGCGTTTGGCCCTGACGACATCGACGATGCGTGAATCGAGGCCTTCGCACGCCGTCGGGGCGAACTCCAGCAGCGCCGGGACATGGTCGGCGGCATCGGCCATCGAGGCATACCCGAGCACAAGGAGACGGCGGTGGGCCGGGTCCTTGACGAGGCGGACGGTCGACTGGGTCATGACCGCGAGTGTGCCCTCGGTCCCGGCCATGAAGGTGCTGACGTCGAAACCGTTTTCGGGGAGGAGGTGCTCGAGGCTGTACCCGGAGACCTGGCGGCCGAACGTGCCGAACTCTGTCCGGATCGTTCCCATGCCGCCGGTTGCGGCCTCACGGAGGCGGTCGAGCGTCGTCGAGGTCGGTGTCGCACCCTTGGCGAGCGTCAGCCGCTCCCCCGCGATCGTCACCAGGTCGAGGCCGACGACGTTGTCGGCCGTGCGCCCATACCCGAGCGCGCGGGAGCCGCAGGCGTTGTTGCCGATCATTCCGCCGATGGTGCATCGCGTATGGGTGGAGGGATCAGGACCGAAACGGAGGCCGAGCGGAGTTGCCCGGCTCTGGAGGACCGCATGCACCGTGCCGGGATCGACGCGGGCCGTCATCGCGTCCACGTCGATGTCGTGGACCTTGTTGAGATGGCGGGAGAAGTCGAGGATGACGCCGGTGCCCACCGCATTGCCGGCGATTGACGTCCCAGCGCCCCGTGACGTCAATGGGGTGCCGGTCTCGGCGCAGGCGGCAACCGTGGCGATGACCTCGTCGGCGTCACGAGGGCGCACGACGACTTGGGGCACGACACGGTAGAGCGAGGCATCGGAGCTGTAGAGCGCCCGCGTGAGGGTCGAGTCGTCCACGTCGGAGACGCCGTTGCGGGCGAGGACGGCCGTCACATCGCGGGCCTCGACGCGGTCGGCGGCGGTCGTCACCACAGTTCGATCGAGGCCGAGAGGATCGCGGCGACATCGTCTTCGGTGACCTCACGCGGAGCGGTGGCAAGCAGGCGTTGCTGCTTCATGGTGCCGTCGACCAAGTCGCTGATGTTGCCTTCGTCGAATCCAACTGCGCCGATGCCGGCCGGAATGTCGATGTCCTTCATGAGCCTGGTCAGCGCCTGCGGCAGGAACCCGGCCAGGTCGTCGGGACGCTCGGCCCCCGGCTCGAGGAGCTCGGCGGCGTGGATGTGCCGCTCGGGGGAAGCGTCGAAGGTAAACCGGAACGCCTCGGGCGCTGTCAGGGACACCGCCATGCCGTGCGGCACCATCGCGTGGTCTGCGTCGTAGCCGTGGGGCTTGAAGTCGGTGACTTGGCCGGCGATCGGATAGGCATTGGCATGCGGGATGTGGACACCGGCATTGCCGAAGCCGAGGCCGGCAAAAGTAGACGCGAGGGCAACCTGCGTACGTGCGTGCAAGTCGCCGCCGTCGCGAACTGCGGAGACGAATGAGGTCGACATGAGGCTCAGTGCCTTCTCCGACCACATGTCGGCGATCGGGTTGGATCCGCAATAGGGGACCCGCTGCTCGGCCTTCTTGTGTTCATACGACTGATAGGGCCGCGCGGTGTAGCTCTCCAGCGCGTGGCACAGGATGTCCATCCCGGCAGCTGCAGTGACTCCCGCAGGTTGGGTGAGCGTGAGCTCGGGGTCGACAATCGCGAGCGTCGGACGCAGTCTCGGGTGCGAGATGCCGGTCTTGACGTGCTGGCTCACGACGTCAAGCACGCAGATCGTCGTGCTCTCGCTGCCCGTGCCGGTCGTCGTCGGTATGGCGATGAAGGGCAACAGCGGATGTGCCGGAGCCTTGGCCTTGCCGACCGGGGCATTGATGTAGTCCATCAGCTCGCCCTCGTTGGTCGTCAGCAGGTTGACGGCCTTGGCCGTGTCGATGCTCGAGCCGCCGCCGACCGCGACGATGACGTCGAAGGGGCCATTGGAGCGGGCGAACTCGATCGCCTCGATCATGCTCGCGTCGGTGGGTTCCACCCGCGAGCGGTCGAAGACGACAGCGTCGAGTCCGGCTGCTTTGAGCTCTTCGGCGAGCCGGCTCGGTGTGCCGGTCGCGGCGACGCCAGGATCGGTCACCAGGAGCACACGCTTCGCGTTGAACTGGGCGATGTCGAACGCCAGCTCGTGGCGAGCGCCGATGCCGAATTTGAGTGCTGGTGCACCATAGGTGAATACGGTCTCGGGACGATCGGGCGAAAAACTCGTCACGAGGACTCCTTCGTTGGCGGCAACATCTGAAGAATACGGCCTCGCATCTTCGTCTCAGGCATGCCCTAGGCTCGTTGCACGCCAGAGGCCACCACCTATGAGAGGACGCCATGAGGAAGATTGCTGTAGCCGCAATAGCCGCGCTCGCGCTGGTCAGCGCCCTCTCGTCATGCGAAAGCAGCAACAATCCGACCAAGCCGACCTCGAAAACGCCCACCACCAAGGCGCCCGACGTGTCGGTGCACGAGTCCGGTCCAGAAAGCCCGATCGCCTACGGCCTCCAGGTCCCCAAGGGGGCCACCCAGCTGGGTCCCCTCGTCCGATTCCGCAGTGAGCGACTGATCGCGGCCTACCGGCCCGAGCTTGACGCCGCACTTGCGCAAAAGGCCGCTGAGGAGCGCGAACGGGCCGAAGAGGCCGAGAAGGAGGGCAAGACGTTGTCGACCCCGGCTCCGACACCGGTCAACCGGCCAAGTGACGACACGTTCAAGCTGCTCGAGACCCGACCCAAGCCGGACTCCACCGTTTCCGTGATGCGTATCGACGGCAATCCGTCCAACGTGGCCTACCGGATGATCAGCCAGCTGGACGCCTTGCTGCCGAAGGCCGGGATCAACACCAAGAGCCTCTCCAAGTACTGCCCCTCGTTCGAAGGCCGCTACACCGGCTGCGACCTCGACGTCCGAGGCGTCACAGGCGGAGATCGCGAGGTCCACGTCACGCTCACCGTCGATCCGGGCAACATCAAGACACGCACGGCTCCCCCGGCCGCAACGACACGGCCGATCATGATCCTGAGCATCACCTATGTCGGCGAGCCCCGCAAAGGCCAGCTCGACCGTGGTTCCAACGACCTCGAAGACCTCCCGCCCGAAGATCTGACAGCGCCCGAAAGCCCCATCATCTGGCCGAAGATGGACCTCGACGCCCCCTCCACGGACGCGTTGCTCGACGGCAAGTGGAAAGTACCCCCGGGCGCGACCATCCTGTTGAGCGGCTACAACCCCGACTTCGTGGCACTCAGCACCGTCAAGGGCAGGCAGTCGGACCTGATCTCCGAAGAGTTCACCCGGTCCGCCGGCGACAAGGGCACATTCACCAAGGACGTCGTCGAAGACCTCAACGAGGTCAGCACGACCTACACGGCCGAACGCAAGGACGGCAAGCGCATCTTCGGGACCTACGTGTTGTCGGCACGGGGCAACTACGCGATGTTGTTCTACATGCCCAAACCGAAGTCCTGAGCCTTGCCCGGGCTCAGGCCGAGCGCATAGGTGACCATCTCCAGGACCGGGTAGTCGGCCGAACCGATCTCTGTGATCGGCACCCAGGCGACACGGTCGGTGGTTCCCCCGACGTCCTTGATCTCCAGGGGCGCCTCGACATCGACGTCGACGACATACAACAAGTGCACGCCGTGATAGTCCTCGTACTGGTCGTCGCGTCCGACGTCCACGACGTGCACGTCGTGGATGTCTGTCAGCGCCGCGGATCTCGCCACAAGACCGGTCTCCTCATAGAGTTCCCGCCTGACGGCATCGTGGGGCGATTCGCCGTGGTCGACGCCTCCCCCAGGCAACGTCCACATTCCCGCCGGGTAACCGATGGGCGAAATACGAGTGAGCAGCATCCGGCATTCGGACACCACGACCGCGTAGGCGCCGAGTCGTTGCGTTCGTGACGGTTTGGCCATGAATACTCCACAGGTGATGTTCAGAAAGAACGACTAGAGTCAATCACAATGAGTGAACTTGCCCCGCTTCCCGTTTCAACTTCAGCACCGAAGGAACGCGTCGCCTACCTCGACAACGCGCGCTATTGGGTCATGCTGCTGGTCGTCATCGGCCATACGCTCACCCAATTCGTCTTCATGGACTCGGCTCGAGCGGTCTACGTGTGGATCTATGCGTTCCACATGCCGTTCTTCGTCCTGATCTCGGGCTACACGGCCCGGCACTATGTCGGCGACTTCCGTCAGGTCCGCCGCATCGTGAGCACTCTGGTCATCCCCTACCTGATCACCGAGACGGCGCTGCAGCTCATCACCCGACACTACGAGGATCAGCCCGATCACCTGATGATTCTTTCCCCGCAATGGCTCGCCTGGTTCCTCGCAGCGTTGTTCATCTGGCGCCTCACCACGCCGATCTGGCGAGCGCTGAAGTACCCGATTGCGACATCAATCCTGATCTCCTTGGTCGTGGGCCTGATCGAGGTGCCCAATGTGTTGGCGTTGCCGAAGGTCCTCGGATTCCTTCCGTTCTATGTCATCGGCCTCCACATGAGCCGAGACCGCTTCGAATGGCTGTCGCAGACGGCCGTGCGCATCGCCTCAGTAGTCTTCCTGACGGTCACGTTCATCGTCTGCTACCTGTTTTCGCACCGGTGGGAGACAGACTGGTTGCTGTGGAAGCAGCGCTACGACGAGGCGCCGCTCGGTGCCGGACCGCTGGAGGGAATGCTCCAGCGCGGAGAGCTCCTCCTGCTCGGCCTGGCCATGACCTTCGCAGCCTTGTCCCTCGTGCCGCGTCGGCGCTCCTGGACCACGATCCTGGGCGGACGGACGTTCTACTGCTACCTGCTGCATGGCTACGTGATCTTGTTCCTGAAGTTCCAGTTCGACGTCTTCGACCGGGTCGAGAAGTATGGCGTCCTGGCCGTGATCGCCAGCATGATCGCTTCGGTCATCCTGGCCAATCTGCTCATGACGCAGATCGTGTCCAAGGTGTTCCGGCCGTTGTTCGAACCCCGCCTGACCTGGATATTCCGCGAACCCGCACCCGTTCCGGCCAAAACACCCGTCTGACCCGCGTCTGATCCGCTTCGCGGCCAACGCACAAGAGGGACCGTCCGAAGACGGTCCCTCTTGTGTTGCTCTGCGCGCTACTTGTCGAAGACTCTACCTATCGAAAACTCTACTTATCGAAAGAGGTGAAGTCGTAGTCGTCAAGCGCGACGGGTTCGCTGTTGCCGGTGCCGAAGCCGTAGTCGTAGGACTCATATCCGGTGACCGAATACGCGGCGGCACGAGCCTCTTCGGTGGGCTCGACCCGGATGTTGCGGTAACGGTCGAGACCGGTCCCGGCCGGGATGAGCTTGCCGATGATGATGTTTTCCTTGAGCCCGCGCAACGAGTCCGACTTGCCGTGGATCGCTGCATCGGTGAGGACACGCGTCGTCTCCTGGAAGGAAGCGGCGCTGAGCCACGACTCGACAGCAAGCGAGGCCTTCGTGATGCCCATGAGCACCGGACGACCCGAAGCCGGCGTGCCGCCTTCGGCGACGACGCGACGGTTCTCGTCCTCGAACTTCGCACGGTCGACCAGATCACCGGGGATCAGGGCCGAATCGCTCTGCTCGATGACGGTGACCCGTCGCAACATCTGGCGCACGATGATCTCGATGTGCTTGTCGTGGATAGCCACGCCCTGCGAGCGGTAGACCGCCTGCACTTCGTCGACCAGGTGCTCCTGGGCACGACGCACACCGAGGATACGCAGGACTTCCTGCGGATCGGGCGTGCCGTGCGTGAGCTGCTGGCCGACTTCGACGTGGTCGCCATCGGCGATGAGCAGGCGCAAACGCTTGCTGATCGGGTACTCCAGCGGTTCGCTGCCGTCGTCAGGAGTGACGACGAGCTTGCGCGACTTGTCCGAATCGTCGATCTCGACACGACCGGCCGACTCGGTGATCGGCGCCTTGCCCTTGGGCTGACGAGCTTCGAAGAGCTCCACAACGCGTGGCAGGCCGTGCGTGATGTCGTCACCAGCCACACCACCGGTGTGGAAGGTACGCATCGTGAGCTGCGTGCCGGGTTCACCGATCGACTGTGCGGCGATCGTGCCGACCGCTTCACCGATGTCGACGAGCTTGCCGGTGGCCAGCGAACGGCCATAGCACTTGGCACAGGTGCCGGTATGCGCTTCACACGTGAGGACGGTGCGGACCCTGACGGTTTCGATGCCGGCCGCGACCAGCGTTGCGATCTCGACGTCGCCGAGGTCACCGCCAGCCGGGATCAGCACTTCGCCCGAGTCAGGGGCCGTGATGTCGACCGCAGCGTTGCGTGAGTATGCCGAGGTCTCGACATTCTCAGCGGGCACGAGGCGGCCGTCGTCAAGGCGAGTCGAGATGACCTTCGGCAAACCGCGTTCGGTGCCACAGTCTTCCTCGCGGATGATGACGTCCTGGCTCACGTCCACCAGACGACGGGTCAGGTAACCCGAGTCGGCGGTACGAAGAGCCGTGTCGGCAAGGCCCTTACGGGCGCCGTGTGTCGCGATGAAGTACTCGACGACGGACAGACCCTCGCGGAAGTTGGCCTTGATCGGGCGAGGAATGATCTCGCCCTTCGGGTTTGCCACAAGGCCACGCATGGCGGCGATCTGGCGAACCTGCATCATATTGCCTCGGGCGCCGGAATGGACCATCATCCAGATCGGGTTGTCCTCGGTGAACGTCTTCTCCATTTCGGCGGAGACTTCGGCCGTGGCCTGTGTCCAGATCTCGATGAGTTCCTGGCGGCGCTCGTCCTCGGTGATCAGACCGCGGTCGAACTGGACCTGGACCTTGGCAGCCTGAGCCTCGTAGGTAGCGAGGATCTCGGGCTTGCGGACCGGTGTCACGACGTCGTCGATCGAGATCGTGACGCCCGAGCGGGTCGCCCAGTAGAAACCGGTGTCCTTGAGCGCGTCGAGGGCGACGGCAACGTCGACCTTGGAGTAACGCTCGGCCAGATCGTTGACGATGACGCCCAGTTGCTTCTTGCCAACCTGGTAGTCGACGAACGGGTAGTCCTCGGGCAGCGCCTCGTTGAAGAGGGCGCGACCCAGCGTCGTCTCGACGGTCGTGCCATCGACACGCAGCTTGACCTTGGCCTGAAGGGTGATTTCCTTGCGGTCGAACGCCATGGTTGCTTCAGCAACCGAGGCGAACGCGCGCCCTTCGCCAAGTTGACCGGAACGGTCAAGCGTGAGGAAGTAGAGACCGATGATCATGTCCTGTGTGGGCATGGTGACCGGGCGGCCGTCGGAGGGCTTCAGGATGTTGTTGGTCGACAACATCAGGATGCGGGCTTCGGCCTGGGCCTCGGCGCTCAGCGGAAGGTGCACGGCCATCTGGTCGCCGTCGAAGTCGGCGTTGAAGGCCGAGCATACGAGCGGGTGGATCTGAATGGCCTTGCCCTCGATCAGCTGAGGCTCGAAAGCCTGGATGCCGAGGCGGTGGAGCGTGGGTGCACGGTTGAGCAACACGGGGTGTTCGGAGATGACCTCTTCGAGGACGTCCCAGACGACCGGGCGGGCGCGCTCGACCATGCGCTTGGCGCTCTTGATGTTCTGAGCGTGGTTGAGATCGACCAGTCGCTTCATGACGAACGGCTTGAACAACTCGAGTGCCATCTGCTTGGGCAGACCACACTGGTGCAGCTTGAGCTGCGGGCCGACGACGATGACCGAACGACCGGAGTAGTCGACGCGCTTGCCGAGGAGGTTCTGGCGGAATCGACCCTGCTTGCCCTTGAGCATGTCGGAGATCGACTTGAGCGGGCGGTTGCCCGGACCGGTGACCGGACGGCCACGACGACCGTTGTCGAACAACGAGTCGACTGCTTCTTGAAGCATGCGCTTTTCGTTGTTGACGATGATCTCCGGCGCACCGAGATCAAGCAGGCGCTTGAGGCGGTTGTTGCGGTTGATCACACGGCGGTAGAGGTCGTTGAGGTCGGACGTCGCGAAACGGCCGCCGTCGAGCTGGACCATCGGACGAAGTTCCGGCGGGATCACCGGGACCGTGTCGAGGACCATGCCTTCGGGCTTGTTGTTGCTCGCGAGGAACGCCGAGACGACCTTGAGGCGCTTGAGCGCACGGGTCTTCTTCTGGCCCTTGCCGGTGGCGATGATCTCGCGCAGGAGCTCTGCTTCGGCGACGAGGTCGAAGGTCTGCAGGCGCTTCTGGATGGCAGCGGCGCCCATGTAGCCCTCGAAGTACTTGCCGAAGCGGTACGTCATGTCGCGGTAGAGGAGTTCGTCGCCTTCGAGATCCTGGATCTTCAGGTTCTTGAAGCGGCTCCAGACCTCGTCGAGGCGATCGATCTCGCGCTGGGCGCGGTCACGGCGCTGCTTGGCTTCGCGCTCGGCAGCATCCTTGACCTTGCGCTTGGCGTCGGCCTTGGCGCCTTCGTCCTCAAGTGCCTTGAGGTCCTCTTCGAGCTTCTGCATACGCTCGTTGACTTCGTTGTCGCGACGATTCTCGAGGTTTTTGCGCTCGAGGTCGATCTTCGCTTCCAGCGAGGACAGGTCGCGGTGACGTGCGTCCTCGTCGACATGCGTGATCATGTATGCCGCGAAGTAGATGACCTTTTCGAGGTCCTTCGGGGCAAGATCAAGCAGGTAGCCGAGCCGGCTCGGAACACCCTTGAAGTACCAGATGTGGGTGACCGGAGCGGCAAGCTCGATGTGACCCATACGTTCACGGCGAACCTTGGAACGGGTTACTTCAACTCCGCAGCGCTCACAAATGATGCCCTTGAAACGGACACGCTTGTATTTGCCGCAGTAGCACTCCCAGTCACGGGTGGGGCCGAAGATCTTCTCGCAGAAGAGTCCGTCCCGTTCCGGCTTGAGGGTGCGGTAGTTGATGGTCTCGGGCTTCTTGACTTCACCATGAGACCAGGTGCGGATGTCATCTGCAGTGGCCAGGCCGATCTGCAGTTGATCGAAGAAGTTCACGTCTAGCACGTTTGTCTTCTTTCCCTTTCAAACAATACGTATTTCAAAAAAATACTGTGTTGGCGGCGAGGCATCTGAGCGCGGTGGCGCTCAGACTTCCTCGACGCTGCTGGGCTCACGGCGGGACAAGTCGATGCCGAGTTCTTCGGCGGCACGGAAGAGGTCTTCTTCTGCATCGCGCATCTCGACGGCGGTACCGTCACTGGAGAGAACTTCGACGTTGAGACACAGTGACTGCATCTCCTTGACGAGGACCTTGAAGGATTCAGGAATGCCGGGTTCGGGGACGTTTTCGCCCTTGACGATGGCTTCATAAACCTTGACGCGACCGAGGATGTCATCGGACTTGATCGTCAGCAGCTCCTGCAGCGCGTATGCGGCGCCGTAGGCCTCGAGTGCCCACACTTCCATCTCACCGAAGCGCTGGCCACCGAACTGGGCCTTACCGCCGAGCGGCTGCTGGGTGATCATCGAGTATGGACCGGTCGAGCGCGCGTGGATCTTGTCGTCGACGAGGTGGTGCAGCTTGAGCAGGTACATGTAACCGACCGAAACCGGGTCCGGGAACTGCTCTCCGCTGCGACCATCGAACAACACGGCCTTTCCGTCACGGCCGACCATGCGCTGGCCGTCGCGGTTGGGCAATGTCGAGGCCAGGAGTCCCTGGATCTCGTCCTCACGGGCGCCGTCGAAGACCGGCGTGGCGATGTTGCTGTTGGCAGGTGCCTCAGAGGCACCGATCTTGGCGAGTCGCTGCTGCCATTCTTCTTCGTTGCCTTCGACCTTCCAGCCGGCCTTCGCTACCCAACCGAGGTGGGTTTCGAGGACCTGGCCGACGTTCATACGGCCGGGAACACCAAGCGGGTTGAGCACGATGTCGACGGGGGTGCCGTCTTCCAGGAACGGCATGTCCTCGACCGGAAGGATCTTGGAGATGACGCCCTTGTTGCCGTGACGACCGGCGAGCTTGTCGCCGTTGGAGATCTTGCGCTTCTGAGCGACGTAGACACGAACGAGCTGGTTGACACCCGGTGAGAGCTCATCGCCTTCGGAGCTGTCGAAGACGCGGACGCCGATGACAGTGCCGGATTCGCCGTGCGGAACCTTCAGCGAGGTGTCGCGCACTTCGCGCGCCTTCTCACCGAAGATGGCGCGCAGCAGGCGCTCTTCGGGGGTGAGCTCGGTCTCGCCCTTGGGCGTGACCTTGCCGACCAGTACGTCACCGTTGCCGACTTCGGCGCCGATGCGGATGATGCCGCGCTCGTCGAGGTCAGCAAGCATTTCCTCGCTGACGTTCGGGATGTCGCGGGTGATCTCCTCGGGGCCGAGCTTGGTGTCGCGTGCGTCGACTTCGTGCTCTTCGATGTGAATCGAGGTGAGCATGTCGTCCTGCACCACGCGCTGGCTGAGGATGATCGCATCTTCGTAGTTGTGACCGTGCCATGGCATGAAGGCCACGAGCAGGTTGGTGCCGAGCGCCATCTCGCCCTCGTCGGTGCACGGGCCATCAGCCAGCGGGGTGCCGACTTCGACGCGCATACCTTCCTTGACGAGCGGGCGCTGGTTGGTGCAAGTGCCCTGGTTGGAGCGACGGAACTTCGCCAGACGGTAGGTGAAGTACGTCCCGTCGTCCTGCATGATCTCGATGGCGTCGGCGGAGACTTCCTTGACGATTCCGGCACCCTTGGCGACCACGACGTCGCCGGCGTCGACAGCGGCACGGTATTCCATGCCGGTGCCGATGAGCGGCGCATCGTTCCTGATCAGGGGAACGGCCTGACGCTGCATGTTCGAGCCCATGAGGGCGCGGTTGGCGTCGTCGTGCTCGAGGAACGGGATCAGCGCGGTAGCCACTGACACCATCTGACGAGGCGAGACGTCCATGTAGTCGACGATGTCGGGCGAGCGGAGCTCGGCCTCGCCACCGCGCTGGCGAACCAGGACGGCGTCATCGGCGAACGTGCTCTTGTCGGTCAACACCGAGTTGGCCTGGGCGATGACGAATCGGTCTTCTTCGGTCGCGGTCAGGTAGTCGATCTGTGTCGTGACCTTGCCCTTGACGACCTTGCGGTAAGGCGTCTCGATGAAGCCGAAGGAGTTGATCCGGCCGTATGAGGCGAGCGAACCGATCAGGCCGATGTTGGGGCCTTCAGGAGTTTC
>JALYQD010000070.1 GCA_030856025.1 Actinomycetota bacterium | reverse complement strand
CACCAAGACCTACGGAGACTTCGAGTCCGGCTACATCGTGACGCCAACCCTCCCCGACGGGCATCACCCGTCGCCCCGAGAGGCCCCGGTCGCCGAGGAGCCGGCGCCTGATCCGGTCCGCCTCACCGTGCAGGCATACGCCGCGATGCAGCCCGAGCTCCGTGAAGCAACTGACAGGTATGTCGCCCTGGTCACCACGCTGCTCGATGAAGCCGGCATCAACTACCTCAGCGTCAGCGGGCGAACCAAGAGCGTGGCGTCCTTCGCGGCCAAGGCGGCCAGATCGGTGGACGGTCTCGCGGTCTTCGCCGATCCGCTGACCGACATCACCGACCAGATCGGTGTCCGCGTCATCACCTACCTGCACAGCGACGTCGCGGCCGTTGCGGACGTGCTCGCAGAAGAGCTGGAGATTCTGGGCGACCGCGACCTTGGTCAGGAAACAGCCAATGAAGGCCAGTGGGGATATGCGAGCAGGCACCTCCTCGTGGGTCCCGCTGCGACGTCGGGGGAGTCGGCGACCGACCAACCGCGGCTCGAACGCCGTGCTCAGGTCCAGATCCGGACGGTGCTGCAGCACGCGTGGGCGGAGTTCGAGCACGCCATCCGCTACAAGGGGACGATTCCCGAGGAGAAGGCGCCTGAGCTCGACCGGCGGTTCACCTTGGCCGCGGGACTTCTGGAGCTTGCCGACCGAGAGTTCTCCATGATCCGTGACGAGCTGCAGGCCTCCGCCGCCCATTTGCAGCCGGAGGCGGACGCCGATGACCCGCGCATACGATCCCAGGACCTGGCGACATTCCTCGCCGGACGGTATGCCGATGCCGGCTGGTCCCGGACCGATCACTATTCCTGGGTTTCGGGACTCCTGCTCGAGCTCGGCATCACGTCGCTCGACGAGCTCGACGGCCTGCTGACCTCGGTCGACGGCGAATCCATCAACGCGCGGATGGACTACCGCTATCCCGCCGGTGCCGTGCGGCGCCTCGACGACGCGCTGCTCGCGGTGTTCGGCGCCCGTTACCTCGGCCTCCACGGCAATGCCCACCGCGAGCCGATGCTGCGCACCCGGCTCGAAAAGCTCCGTTCGCCGGTCGACCAGCCGGACCAATGACGAAGCGCGCGAGACCGTGGGCCTCGGACCCCGATGTTCGCAACGTCACCATCGCTAGAGGGGTCGACGCGGCGCGCCTGAACTGAAAGACAGCCGAATTCCCCTTTAATAGACGTGTGTTGAAGAAGGTTGTAGTGCTGCTCATCGCCGGTTTCGCGGTGTATTACCTCCTCACCGCGCCCGAAGGCGCCGCTGAGGCGATCCGCAATGCCTTCAATGCGGTGATCGATGCCTTTGGCCAGATCATGGTGTTCGTCAACGAACTCCTGTCCTCCTAGCGGACTGTCTCGTGATCCAGTGGCTGCTCGACCGGCTCCCTGATCAAAAGGTCGAGGGCCACCTCCTCATCGACGAGGGCGAAGAGGTCATCGACCTCGTACGCCACCACCCGATCGTCTATTGGCGACCGATCGTCGAAGCGGTGGGTACCGGATTGCTGTGGCTCGCCGCGATCTTCGGGCCGATCGACCTGGGATGGCTTTTCATCCTCGCCGGCCTCGGTCTGCTGGGCCATGCGCTCTGGCTGGTGCTCAAGGAGCACCGGGACCTCTTTGTCGTCACCAATATGCGGGTGTTCCGCGTCAAGGGCGTGTTCTCCGTGCGCACCGCCACCATGCCGATCTCGCGCATCCTCGACATCACGGTGGAGAAACCGTTGCTCGGACGCCTCCTCGGCTACGGCCATTTCGTCTTCGAGTCGGCTGCCCAGGAGCAAGGGTTGAGGAACATCCGTTTCATCGGCGATCCCGACGAGCGCGACCTCACGATCCAGCGCGTGGTGCAGCGTGGCGGTTTCCGTGGCCCTCGCAATTTCCCCAAGAACGGCAACTGAATGGCCGGACTGGATTTCGACCCAATCGCCGAGGCTGCGCGGCAGTGGGGCAGGCGTTGGCCGGCTGTCGCCGAGATGCATGCGGTCACGTCGATCATGCGGGCACAGCAACTGCTGATCGCCCGGCTCGATGCGCTCCTCAAGCCCCATGACCTGACCTTCTCGCGTTATGAGGCGTTGGTCCTTCTCACGTTTTCGCGCGAGGGCAGGCTTCCGATGGGCAAGATGGGCGAGCGGCTCCAGGTCCATGCCACGTCGGTGAGCTCACTCGTGCAACGCCTCCAGGCCAGTGGCTACGTGACGCGCGACAAGCATCCCGATGACGGCCGTACGTTCCTGGCCGTCCTCACCGAGAAGGGCCGCAACGTGGTGGAGAGAGCCACCGCCGACATCACGGCCGACAAGTTCGGCGTGGGGGCACTCGATCCGACGCAGTTGGCGGAGATCTCGGCGAACCTCCAGGTGCTTCGCCAGACAGCCGGCGACTTCTGACCATCCGGTTCCGGCACACCGGAACCCCTTGGCATTCATACTAGGGCGTCCTAGTATTCAAGACATGGGCACTGAACCGAACGGACGCGAACGCTGGCAACAACGTTTTGACAAGGCCATGGCGGCCGGACAGGTCCGTGACGCGGACTTCACCACGATTTCAGGCACGCACGTCGACCCTGTCTACGGACCCGTTGACCGGGCCGCCGAAGACAGCTACCCAGGCTTCGAGCGCATCGGCTGGCCCGGCGAATTCCCCTTCACGCGTGGTCTCCATGCCACAGGCAACCGCGGCAGGACCTGGACGATCCGGCAGTTCGCCGGCTTCGGCAACGCCGAGCAGACCAATGAGCGCTATCGCATGATCCTTGCCGCTGGTGGCGGTGGATTGTCCGTTGCTTTCGACATGCCCACGTTGATGGGGCGGGATTCGGACGACCCGATGTCGCTCGGCGAGGTCGGTCACTGTGGCGTGGCGATCGACTCCGCGGTCGACATGGAGCGGTTGTTCAAGGACATCGATCTGGGTGATGTCACGACGTCGATGACGATTTCCGGCCCCGCCGTCCCCGTCTTCTGTATGTATCTCGTCGCGGCCGAGCGTCAGGGAGTCGACTTGTCGATCCTCAACGGCACGCTGCAGACCGACATCTTCAAGGAATACATCGCTCAGAAGGAATGGCTGTTCGCTCCCGAACCGCATCTGCGCCTCATCGGCGACCTGATGGAGCATTGCGCCCACGAGATCCCCGCCTACAAGCCGTTGTCGGTCTCGGGCTATCACATCCGCGAGGCCGGATCGACCGCCGCGCAAGAGTTGGCCTACACCCTGGCCGACGGCTTCGCCTACGCCGAGCTCGGCTTGTCCAGGGGTCTCGACATCGACAAGTTCGCTCCGGGTCTCTCGTTCTTCTTCGATGCGCACATCGACTTCTTCGAGGAGATCGCCAAGTTCCGCGCCGCCCGCCGCATCTGGGCACGCTGGATGCGCGACGTCTACGGCGCCAAGACCGCCAAGGCGCAATGGCTGCGATTCCACACCCAGACCGCGGGAGTCTCGCTCACGGCACAGCAGCCCTACAACAATGTCGTGCGGACGGCCGTCGAGGCGCTTTCGGCGGTCCTCGGCGGCACCAACTCGCTCCACACCAACGCGCTCGACGAGACGCTCGCCCTTCCTTCGGAGCGTGCCGCGGAGATCGCCTTGCGCACCCAGCAGGTCCTGATGGAGGAGACCGGCATCACCAACGTCGCCGACCCGCTCGGCGGTTCCTGGTATGTCGAGCAGCTCACCGACGCGATCGAGGCCGAGGCCGAGAAGATCTTCGACCAGATCAAGGAATGGTCGGCTGCCGACCATCCGATCGGGCCGATGACATCGGGCATCCTGCACGGGATCGACGAAGGCTGGTTCATGTCCGAGATAGCCGAATCGGCTTTCCAGTACCAGACCGCCCTGGAGAAGTCCGAGAAGAAGATCGTCGGCATCAACTGCCATACGAACACCCTGACCGAGGACCTCGAGATCATGCGCGTCTCGCATGAGGTGGAGACCGTCCAGGTCGCCACGCTGGCCGAACGCAAGGCGGCTCGCGACAACTCCGCGGTCGATGCGGCGATCGCGCACATGGTCGACGTCGCCCGCACCGATGGCAACATGGTTGCGCCGATGATGGAGGCCGTGCGTGCCGAGGCGACACTTGGCGAGATCTGTGATGCGTTGCGCGCCGAGTGGGGCGAGTACCGCGAACCGGCGCGGTTCTGATCCATTTGACAAGATGGGGTCATGAGCTTCTCCCGACCCGGTGCCATTGACCTCTCCGCGCTGAAACAACCCGCAACGCCGGCGGGCCAAACCGCGGCCCCCGGGACGTTCGTAGTGAACGTCACCGAGCAGAACTTCCAGCAGATCGCCCTCGAGGCTTCGCTGCAACATGTCGTCGTCCTGAGCCTCTGGTCCGGACGTGCGCCGCAGAGCGGCACGTTCAACCAGGTGCTGGCCCGGGTGACCGAGTCGTACGCCGGCCAGATCCTCCTGGCGCAGGTCGACGTGGACACCAACCCCGCCATCGCCCAGGCCGTCGGCGCGAAGGGTGTGCCGTTCGTGCTCGGCCTCGTCAAGGGCCAGCCGGTTCCGTTGTTCGAGGGCATCAAGGACGAGGCCGAGGTACGCGCGTTGTTCGAGGAGTTGATCCGCGTGGCGGCCGAGAACGGCGTCACCGGCCGTGTTTCAGGTGAGCCGGCGCCGGCCGAGGAGCCCGAACCCGTTGACGATCCGCGCTTCGCCCAGGCCGATGAGGCCTTTGCGGCGAGCGACTTCACGACGGCGATCGCCGAATACGAAAAGCTGGCCGCGCAGTACCCCGCGGACGATGAGGTCGCCGAGCGTCTTGCCGGCGTCAAGCTCCTCGATCGCACCAAGGATGCCGACCTGCAGGCCGCCCGCCAAGCGGCTGCCGGCAACCCGAGCGACATTGCCGCGCAGCTGCTGGTTGCCGATCTCGATGTCAGCGGGGGACACGTGCAGGACGCCTTCGACCGGCTGATCGAGATCATCAAGGGCCTTTCCGGTGAGGAGCGCGACCCGGTCCGCGAACGGCTTCTCGAGCTGTTCCTGGTCGTCGGCACAACGGATCCGCGTGTCTCCGCCGCCCGACGGGTTCTTGCGACCGCCCTCTACTAGGCTGCCGCCACTCACGTTCTGAGTGATTCAGCGTGGTTCGGCGACTGCGTGTTACGAGTCGTGGTAATCCCCTGAGGCCATAGGGTTGCCGGACAGGGCGAGTGTGGAGGCGGCATGGGCACGAAGACGGGGTGGGGCCTGACGCTGCTCGGTGCCCTCATGTCCCTGCTCGGGATCGCCATGATGGTCGTCCTCGGACCGGACAGCCGTGTCACCAGCGGTCCCCACATTGTCGACACCAACGGCATCGCGGTGGTCACCGCGCCGAAAACGATCTCCTGGACCGGCGTGCGGATGACCGTCCTCGCCGAGCTCCCCGTCAACAAACCGGTCTTCGTCGGCCTGGGCAATGCCGTCGACGTCGACAACTACGTCAAGAACACCAAGCGCCTCGAGGTCGACGAGTTCCACCGGCCCTGGGAGGTGCACACCCGCACGATCAAGGGAGAGGAGAACCTCCCGGCAGCGCCGACCGCCCTCGATTGGTGGCTCGCGGACAGCGCCGGCCTCGGTGGCGCGAGCATCGACACGACGCTGCCCGACCAGACCGTGTCGCTGGCCATCCTGTCGGTCGGGTTTTCCAACCTCAAGGGGCTCAAGGTCACCGTCGGGTACGGCATCAAGGGCGGCTTCGCCAAGGGGTCCGGCCTCGTGCTGTTCGGCTTCGGCGGCATCTGGCTCGGCACTCAGCTGCGCCGAGGTCAGGAGTTCTGGCGCGAAGAGGAGTATGAGGACGACGATCTGGACGACGAGGACTTCGATGACGTCGTCTACGTCTACATCGACGAACACGGTGTCGAGCATGAGATCTCGGCCGATGAGGCCGCCGACTATGACGTCGAGGACGTCGTGGTCGAGGAGTACGTCGTCGACCACGACGGCGATGAGGTGGGGGAGCTGCCCGAGCCGGAACCCGAGCCGGAACCCGCGCCTGAGCCCGCACCCGAACCGGAGCCTGCAGCCCAGCCGGAACCCGAGACCCAGCCAGAACCTCCCGCGAACGCGGAACCCGTGACCTATGTCTTCGTCGACGAGGACGGCGTCGAGCACAAGATCACCGAAGACGAGCTGGCCGACTACGAGATCGTCGATGATGACGATGATGACGACGAGGAGGATCGCCCATGAGCCGCCTTCGTGCCGTGCTGGTCGTCATACTCTTGGCGACCGCCCTGACGGCATGCGCCATACCGCACAAGAAGGGTGATCAGAAGGTCGAAAAGATCGCCGCCAACAGCGCCGAGACGCAGCAGATCTTCACCCGTTTTCGCCAGACCCGCAATCTCGCGATCAAGCTGCTCGATCCCAAGCCGTTGTCGACGGTCGAGAGCGGCCCGGTGTTGGCGATCGACTCCGGGTCGTTCGAGGTGTCGCAGCGACTGGCCAAGAAGCAGAAGGCTGACCGGTCCACCCTCGATGTGATCGATGTGAAGGCTCCCCTGGTCAAGAAGTACCCGTTGTGGTTCATGGCGCGGGTACGCGATGACTCGCGTGGTGTGATCAAGGTGCAGGTCTTCGTGCGCGACACGGCGGTCGACCCCTGGCTGTTGTCAGCGAGTCCGGAGATCCTCCTGGACACCAATCTGCCGTCGTTGCGCAGCGGGCCGGGAGACTCGCTCATCCCGGTCGGGGCCAAGGGGAAACTGAGCGTCGCGATGACTCCGCAGGACGCCGCCGACACCTACGCCGAGGCTCTCAGCGATCCGGCGAACACCGCGGCTGACAAGGTGGAGAACGACGGGTTCATCAAGCAGATGCGCGCCGCCGAGGAGACCAACAGGTCGCTCAAGAACGTCACCTTCAGCCAGACCTGGGGTGCCGAGGACGTCGAATTCGCGGCCCGCACCCAGGACGGCGGCGCGCTGGTCTTCGTGACACTCCTTCGCCTCGACTCCTATGCGGTCAAGAACGGCGTGACGGTGGCCTGGCCGGAAGGCTCAGCACAAGAGGTGTTCCTGTCCAAGGCGATCACGACCTCGGGCAAGCTCCGCTACTACCACCAGGTGTTGCTCTATGTGCCGGGCGACGGCGTCGGCAAGCCCCGCGCCCTCGGCCAGTACGGCGGAGTCGTCGGCGCCGAAGGTTTCTGAGGTTATTCGGCGAGCGGTGCTTCGCGGTAGGGCGCGATGTCGCCGGCACCCACTGCCGTCAGCAGCTCGATCGCGGCCGAGGTTGCGTTTTCCTTGACCGCCTGTTCGTCGCACCACTGCACGGCCTTGATCTCGGTCGGCTGCAGCGTCATACGGTCGACGATCGATGAGTCTGCGGTGCCGAGGTCGAAGAGGAAGATGCAGGCGTCGTCCCATTCGCGCCAGGCCGGTAACCAGTTGACCGTGATCAGTCCCTTGACCTCGACGGTGATGCCGAGCTCTTCCTCGAGCTCGCGGACGAGCCCGCCCGCGGGCGCCTCGCCGACTTCGATGACGCCGCCGGGGAGGTCCCATTCCTGCTTGTAGGTGAGCTGGCACAGCAGGACGCGGCCTTGCTCGTCCCGCAGAAGCCCCTGGGAGATGACGCGTTTCTTGGGCAGGCCGGCGTTGAGGATCGCGATGAATCCCTCACGGCTGAACGGATGCGGATCGCCGGCCAGCCGGGCGAGCAGCACCTTGTTCGGTTCGTCGCCGAATCCACGGACGATGCCTTCGCGGCGCAGTCCGGCGATCGACGCGTTGCGGATGTTGGCATGGTCGATGACATCGATGCGCGCCTCGATGCGTTGCAGGCCGAGATCGAACGCGTGGTCGACGGCCAGGCGCAGGGCACGCAGCGCTGCGCCCTGACCTCGAGTCTCGGAGCGGACATTCCAGTGCAACGATGCGAGCCCTTCGCCCGTGTGATGCAGGGCGACAGACCCGACGGGTTCACCGGACAGCTCGATCGCGAATTCGGTGAACTCCTCCGAATCAGAGGTGGGGACGAGACGGAGGTCGTGGTCGATAAGGGAATCGTTCACGGTCGGGGCACCTCCTTTGGTGACGCAGACTCGGGTGACGCAGCCCCCGCGACCGGAGGTTCTGACGTCAGCCAGATCGTCCCGAGGGCCGGCAGGTAGACAGTCGCCGAGGCGGGACACCCTTGGTGGGCATCGTCCCCGGCGACGACCACCTTGCCGATGTCGGCGCCGCCGCCACCGTAGGCGTTCTCGTCGGTGTTGAGGACCGGAGTCCAGTTGCCGGACCACGGCAGGCCGACGTCATACGCCACATGGTCCACGCCGGCGAAGTTGGCGAGGCAGACGAGCGCGCGACCGGCGGAGTCGTAGCGGACGAAGGTGAACACGTTGTGGTGCTTGTCGTTGGCTTCGATCCAGCGGAAGGCGGGCTGTTCGTAGTCGGTCTCCCACAGCGCGGCATTGTCGCGATAGACCGCGTTGAGGTCGCGGACGAGCTGCTGCATGCCGGCGTGCGGGGGTTCGTCGAGCAGCTCCCAGTCCAACGACAGCTTTTCGGACCATTCGCGATCCTGGGCGAACTCCGATCCCATGAACAGCAATTGCTTGCCCGGGTGGGCCCACATGAAGGCGAGATAGGCGCGGAGGTTCGCCAGTTGGGAGTGCCTGGAGCCGGGCATCTTGCGGACCAGGGAACCCTTGCCGTGCACGACCTCGTCGTGCGACAGCGGCAACAGGTAGTTGTCGCTGTGTGCATAGACCATCGCAAAGGTCATTTCGCGGTGGTGGTGCTGGCGCGCTATCGGGTCCTCGCGCAGGTAGCTTAACGTGTCGTGCATCCAGCCGAGGTTCCATTTGAAGCCGAAGCCGAGCCCGTCGAGGTGGACGGGAGCGGTCACGCCGGTCCAGGCGGTCGAGTCCTCGGCGATCATGGCGATGCCCGGATGGAGTCGATAACACAGCGTGTTGAGTTCCTGCAGGAAGGAAATGGCGTCGAGGTCTTCGCGGCCGCCAAGGCGATTGGGCTTCCATTCGCCCTTGCCGCGCGAGTAGTCGAGATAGAGCATCGAGGCCACGGCATCGACACGCAGGCCGTCGACGTGGAATTCCTCGAGCCAGTACAGCGCGTTGGCGTGCAGGAAATTGCGGACTTCGGGCTTGGCGAAGTCGAATGTATGAGTGCCCCAGTCCGGGTGTTCGGCGAACTCAGCGGGCTCATACAACGGCTCGCCGTCGAAGCTGCTGAGCGCCCACTCGTCCTGGGGGAAATGGGCCGGGACCCAGTCGATGATGACGCCGATGCCGGCCTGGTGCAGTGCGTCGATGAGGGCACGGAAGTCGTCGGGATCGCCGTGCCGCGACGTCGGTGCGAAGAAGCCGGTGACCTGATATCCCCAGGACCCGACGAAGGGGTGCTCCATGACCGGCATGAATTCGACATGGGTGAAGCCGAGGTCCAGCACGTAGTCCACGAGGTCGACGGCGAGCTGGCGGTAGGAGAGGTTGCGCTTCCACGAACCCAGGTGGACTTCGTAGACACTCATCGGCTCGGCATGGGGCTGGCGCTCTGCGCGGGCGCTCATCCAGGCGTCGTCGGACCACTCGTGCGAGCTCGTATGGACGACCGAGGACCGCTGCGGCTGCAACTGGGCGAAACGCGCGAAGGGGTCGGACTTGATCAACCGTTCGCCGTCGGCCGAGATGATCTCGAACTGGTAAAGCTCCCCGGCGCCGATGCCGGAGACGGTGCCGTGCCACACGCCGAACTCGTCGCGCCCCAGCGGGTCGGCGGAGGCGAACCAGTCGTTGAAGTCGCCGATGACGCTGACCGCCTGGGCATGCGGTGCCCAGACTGCAAATCGTACACCGTCACCCTCGACGTGGGCGCCCAACACTTCCCAGAGACGGTGGTGTTTTCCCTCCGCGAAGTCCTGGAGCTCGGGGATCGGCGTCATGACTTCAGGCTATCCGTCGTTGACGAGCAGGAGGTCCAGGGCTTGCAGCGGGATGTCGATCCAGGTCGGCCTGTGGGCGGATTCGTAGGCGACTTCATAAAGGGCCTTGTCGATCTCATAGGCACGCAACAGCTCCGGGACGACCTGGTCGCCATAGCCCTTCAGGAACGCGGCCCGGTTGTGTGCGGCCCAGCGCGTGGCCTGGTCACCGTCGTCGGGGATGTCCGATTGGAGCAGGACCGAGTGTGGGGCGTAGTCGTAGGACCGCAGCATGCCTGCGACATCGCGCAGCGGCGAATCGAGTCGGATGCGATCGGCAAGCGGCATGGCGGGCTCGCCCTCGAAGTCGATGATGATCCAGCCCGGGATCCCGCGCAACGTCTGGCCAAGATGCAGGTCCCCATGAGTGCGTTGCGCCGGCGCAGGGGTGGTCAATCTGCGGAGTGCGTCGAACGTGGACTTGGCCGCGTCGACATAGGGGAGGAGCTGGGGGGCAGCGGCCGCCGCGAGAGCACAGCGCTCGTCGAGGCGGTCGGCCAGTGCGGAGAGCTCGGCGTCACCCCACGTCTCTGTCCCGAAGAGGTGTGCGAGGCGCCGGTGGACGTCGGCGACGGTTTCGCCGAGCCGCTCGGACTCGGCGGCGAAGTCTCCACCGGCTTCGGAGGCGTCGGCATCGGGATCGGCCAGCAGGTCCCGGAAGCTCGCGCGTGCGGAGTCCCAGCCCGTGGTCGCCGATCGGATGAAGTCGCTCACCATCGCCAGGTCGACGTCGCCTTGCCCGATATCGCGCAGCGTGATCCAGCCGTGGACTGCGGCCACCTGGGTCGAGCCGTCCTCGGTCAGCGCATGGTTCAGCTCGATGTCGGGATTGCGGCCGTGGCCGATCTTGCGGAACACCTTGAGCACGAGCTCGTTGCCGATGATGATCGAAGTGTTGCTCTGCTCGGCGATGAGCTCGATGGTCGGTGCGTCGGAATCGACGGGCAACGAGCCCGAATAGGTCAGGCCATCGACAGTGGCGCCGAAGAAACCTGACAGGAGCTCGGTGCGGGCATGCGCGTCGTGCAGGGCGTCGTAGACGAAGTAGTCGCCGTCATGCTCGATGAGAGCGCCTTCAAAGCCTTCGTAGGGGTCGGTCCGGTAGGACGTCGGTACGTTGTAGGTGCTTTCCACGCCGTCGACGACGACCGTCACGAACTCGAGCCGGACACCGAAGCCGTTGACCGGTTCGCGGATCCAGCCGCGGGAGTCGATGCCGCTGAGCGTGACGTCGGTGCCACCGGCGAACCAACGTTGGCGGGACAGGTAGTCGAGTCGGGCATTCATACGATCGTCTTCGCGTTGAGCCGGAACCAGTAGAAACCGTGGCCGGCGAGGGTGAGCAGATACGGGAGCTGGCCGACCGCCGGGAACTCCACGCCGCCGAACATCTCGATCGGGTGGATGCCCTCGTACGCGCTCAGGTCGAGCTCGACCGGTTGGGGGAATCTCGAGAGGTTGTTGACGCACAGCATGACGTCTTCGCCGTGGGTGCGGACATAGGAGAACACCGAGGGGTTCGATCCGCCCATGTCCAGGAAGTCGCCGAGTCCGAAGGCCGGGTGCTGTTTGCGGATGCTGATCATCCGGCGGGTCCACTGCAGCAGCGACGACCGGTCCTGGGTGTGCGCCTCCACGTTGACGGCCTGGTAGCCGAAGACGGGATCCATGATGATCGGGAGTGACAACTTGCCCGGGTTGGCCTGGGAAAAACCGGCATTGCGGTCCGGTGACCACTGCATCGGGGTGCGTACGCCGTCGCGGTCGCCGAGCCAGATGTTGTCGCCCATGGCGATCTCGTCGCCGTAGTAGAGGACCGGCGAACCGGGCAGGCTGAGCAGCAGCGCGGTGAAGAGCTCGATCTGGTCGGTGGCGTTGTCGAGCAGCGGCGCAAGCCGTCGACGGATGCCCATGTTGGCCTTCATCCGTGGATCACTGGCGTATTCGTTCCACATGTAGTCGCGGTCGTCATCGGTGACCATCTCGAGCGTCAGCTCATCGTGGTTGCGCAGGAAGATGCCCCATTGGCAGCCGTCGGGGATGGCGGGTGTCTGCGCCATGATCTCGCTGATCGGATAGCGCGATTCACGCCGCACCGCCATGAAGATGCGCGGCATGACGGGGAAGTGGAAGCACATGTGGCACTCGTCGCCGCCGGATTCGAAGTCGCCGAAGTAGTCGACGACGTCGGCGGGCCACTGATTGGCCTCGGCGAGCAGGACCCTGCCGGGGAACTTCTCGTCGACGTGGGCTCGCACCCGCTTGAGGAAGTCGTGCGTCTCCGGCAGATTCTCGCCGTTGGTGCCTTCGCGGACGAAGAGGTAGGGGACGGCGTCAAGCCTGAAACCGTCGATCCCGAGGCCGAGCCAGAAGTCGAGGGCTTCGATGATGGCCTCGCCCACGGCGGGGTTGTCGAAGTTCAGGTCGGGCTGATGACTGTAGAACCGATGCCAGAAATACTGCTTGCGGACCGGGTCCCATGTCCAGTTGGACGGTTCGGTGTCGACGAAGATGATGCGCGCGTCCTCATACAGCTGGTCGGTGTCGGACCAGACGTAGAAGTCGCCGAAGGGTCCTTCCGGATCGTTGCGCGAGGACTGGAACCACGGATGCTGGTCCGATGTGTGGTTCATGACGAAGTCGATGATGACGCGGATGCCGCGCGCGTGCGCCTTCTCCAGGAGCTCGGCGAAGTCGTCGATCGTGCCGAGCTCGGGGGCGACGTCGGTGAAGTCGGCGACGTCGTAGCCGCCGTCGCGCAGGGGTGAGGGGAAGAACGGGGGGATCCACAGACAATCGATGCCGAGCCACTCGAGGTAGTCGAGCTTGTTGATCAATCCGCGGAGGTCGCCGACGCCGTTGTTGTCCGAATCCATGAAGGACCGGACGAGGACTTCGTAGAAGACGGCCCGTTTGAACCAGTCGGGTTCCTTGATGGCTTCGGTCATGGCCCCATCTTGGCACTCCGCGCGTCAGCGGTGGGTTGGCACCCACGTTCCTGTTTCGGCGGTGGGTCTGCACCCAGGATCGGCACCCAGGTGGGTGCCTACCCACCGCCAAAAATGACTGGCCGGCGGGGCTGAAGAACCGCAAAGAATTCTTTGCAAAGACTTCTTTGTGGTTTAGGGTGGGCGTATGGCCTTCACGACCAAGGAAATCCGGGATGTCGAGACACTCCGTGCCATCGCCCATCCACTGCGTATGACGCTGTTGGGCGCACTGCGGCGCAACGGTCCGGCGACCTCTTCCGAGCTCGGCCGCGAGCTCGGCGAGTCCAGCGGGTCGACGTCCTACCACTTGCGACAGCTCGAACGTTTCGGTTTCGTCGTCGAGGACGACGTGCAGCCTTCCGGTCGCGAACGCCGGTGGAAGGCAGCACACGAGATGACTTCGTTTCCCGACGATCTGTGGACAACGGCGGAGGGTCGCGAACTGTTCGACGACGTACGCAGCCGCCAGTTCGAACACCTGAAGAACGGGCTCGCAGCGTGGACGGGACCGCGGCGCGGGTTCGGGCACAGCGACTACTCGCTGCATCTCGACCCGGCCGACCTCGAGGCGCTCGAGGGTGAGATCTCGGACGTCATCGGCCGCTATGCCGCCCATACCGGCTCCGAAACCGTGTCCCTTCACGTCCTCGCACTACCGGTCGCGCCGTCGTGAACCTCCGTACACGGTTCTGGGTCCTGAGCGGCCTCCGGTGGTTCCCGACCGGGCTCATCATCCCGGTCCACGCCCTGTTGCCGCTGCAGCGCGGGCTTACCGTCTCCGAGCTCGGCGCGGCCTTTGCCGTGCAGGGGATCGTTGTCCTCTGCCTGGAGCTGCCGACCGGCGGTCTTGCCGACGCAATGGGCCGCAGGCCGGTCTTCCTCGCCTCCGCGGTCTTCGCCCTGGCGTCGTATGTCGTTCTCGCGATTGCGGACACGTTGCTGCTCTTCGCGGTGGCTTCGGCACTGGCCGGCGTGTTCCGCGCCCTCGACAGTGGGCCGCTCAACGCCTGGTATGTCGACGAGACCATCGCCGACGGGGGGAGCGATGAGGTTGCCCGGGGCATCTCGGGTGCGGCCACAGTGATCGGGCTGTCCATCGCCGGAGGGGCCGTGGCGGCCGGTGGCATCGTCGCCTGGGATCCGATCCCCGGCGTCGAGGCGCTCGCGGTGCCGGCCGGCATCGCCGCTGTTCTCGCACTGGTGCAGGTCGTCCTGACCTTCGTCTTGATGGACGAGGACCGTTCGATGAGGGTCGGCAAGGTGCTCGCCTCTGTCAAGGCAACGCCCGGCACGATTGCCGAGGGCGTGCGGCTGCTGGGCCATTCACGGGTCCTTCGCGCCTTGATCGCCGTCGAGCTGTTCTGGGGGTTCGGGATGATCGCCTTCGAGACGCTCATGCCCGTCCGGCTGTCCGAGCTGGTCGCGCATGAGGACACCGCAGGCGCGATCATGGGCCCGGTCTCGGCTGCCGCGTGGGGCATCTCCGCGCTCGGTGCAGCGTGCGTCCCGATGTTGCTGCGCCGCTGGTCGATGACCTCGGTCTCGGTGGTTCTGCGCCTCGTCCAGGGCGCGATGCTGGTGGGCATGGGGCTTGTCGCCGGTCCGGTCGGCTTGATCGTCGCGCTCCTGGCGACCTATGCCGTCCATACCGCCTCCGGCGCGATCTACGAGACGCTTTTGCACGAACAGGTGGACGGCGACCACCGCGCGACGGTGCTATCGCTGGCCTCGATGTCCATGCAGCCGGCCGCATCGCTGGGAGCAGTCGTTCTCGGTGCGATTGCCACGGGTATGTCGACCGGCACCGCGATCATCGTGGGAGGCATCGTTCTGGCCATGGCCGCGCCGCTCTTCCTGGTGAAGGAAAAGGAACCTGTCGCCGTCACGTCCACCAGTTGAACCACCGAGGGAAAGACAGTGAGGCTTACTGGCGCGGAGGCTCGCCCTGATCGCGTGAACCCTGGGTTGCCAGGGTGAGGACGACGCCGAGGGCGCCGACGGCCAGGAGGATGTAGCCGACCATCGTGAGGTCGACCTGGTCGATCCTGTCGTTCACGGCGAAGGCAAGTATTGCGCCGACCGCGAGGAGGGCAAGCGAAGATCCGATGCGCATGCGTCACGTCTTTCTGGTTTCTGGGGAGTTCGTCACTCGACCGTAGCCCAAAGCAGTGCGATGCGCGCAATTCTCAGGGTGTCACGACGGCGAAGATGCGTGCCGGTCGTTCGGCGCTGAGGTCCACGCGATCGCTGGTCGTCGCCTGATCGGACAATTCGTCCTGGAGCAGGAACGGCATACCCCATTGGAGCCCGATCGCGGTCGGGTCGATCGACAGCCGAACAGTCTTGTTGGTGCCTGGCGCCAGGTCGATCACGACAACGATGACGTCAGTACCTGATCGCTTGGAGAAGCACAGCACGGCGTCGTCGTTGGTGGTGTGGACATGGAGATCGCGCAACTGCTGCAGTGCCGGATGCCGCCGACGCAGTTCGTTGAGCTTGGAGATGAATGGGGCCAGGCTGTCGGCGCGATCCCAGTCGCGGACCTTGATCTCGTATTTCTCCGAGTTCAGGTATTCCTCGCTGTCGGGGCCGGCGGCTTCGTGCTCGCGCAGTTCGTAGCCCGCATACATGCCCCAGGTGGGCGAACCGGTCGCGGCGAGTACGGCGCGCGACTTGAAGATCGGCGCGGCACCGCTCTGCAGGTAGCGGGGCAGGATGTCCGGCGTGTTGACGAAGAAGTTCGGTCGGAGGAAATCGCTCGTCTCGTGAGCGAGCTCTTCGAGGTACTGACCGGTCTCGGCCTTGGTCTCGCGCCAGGTGATGTAGGTGTAGCTCTGGTGGAAGCCGACCATCGCGAGCCCCTGCAGCATGGCCGGCACCGTGAACGCCTCGGCCAGGAAGATGACCTCGGGATTGGTCTTGCGGATGTCGGCGAGGAGTCGCGCCCACACCCCCAAGGGCTTCGTATGCGGGTTGTCGACGCGGAAAACGGTCACACCGTGTGAGATCCAGAAGCGCAATACGCGAGCGATCTCGGCATACAGGCCCTCGGGGTCTCCGTCGAAGTCCAGCGGATAGATGTCCTGGTACTTCTTCGGCGGATTCTCGGCGAATGCGATGCTGCCGTCGATGCGCGTGTTGAACCATTCGGGGTGGGCTTTGACCCAGGGATGGTCCGGCGCGCACTGGAGGGCGAAGTCGATCGCGACGTCGAGGTTGAGCCGTTGCGCATGGGCGACGAAGTCGTCGAAGTCGTCGATCGTCCCGAGATCGGGGTTGATCGCATCATGACCACCGTCGGACGAGCCGATGGCCCACGGCGAGCCGGGGTCGCCGTCGGTTGCCGTCAGCGTGTTGTTGCGGCCCTTGCGGTTGACCGTCCCGATCGGGTGGATCGGCGGCAGGTAGATGACGTCGAAGCCCATGTCGGCGACCGCTTCGAGCCGTTTGGCGGCGGTCTGCAACGTTCCGGTTACGAGCCCGCCGTCCTCGGTCCTGCGTGCACCCTCGGACCGGGGGAAGAACTCATACCAGGAGCCGAAAAGCGCGCGTTGGCGATCGACGAAAACGGGCAGCGGCTCGGTCGAGTCGCGCAGGTCCTTCAGTGGTTCGGCTTCGAGGAACGGGCTGAGCGACAGGCCCGCCACGAGCCGGTCCAGCGGGGGCTTGGTGGCATCGCTGATGATCGCGAATTCCTGCAGGAAGATCGGATCGTCGATGTTCGCGCGTTCGAGAAGTGCGGCGCCTTCGGCGAGGACCAGGTCGACGTCGACGCCGGCCTCGACCTTGATCGGCGCGTCGCGGAACCAGGTGGCATACGGGTCGGACCACGACTCGATGCGGAACGTCCACGGTCCGACCTCGTCGGCGCTGACCTCGGCGTCCCAGAAGTCGTTTTCCCTGCGTACGAGCGGCATGGGCAACCGGTCGATCCCGTCGGGGCCGGTCAGGATGACCGCCGCGCCGATCTGGGCGCGGCCCTCGCCGAAGACGCGGGCCTGCACCAGGAAGCGCTCGCCGACGACCGCTTTGACGGGGTAGCGCCCGCCCTCGAGCTGGGGACGGACATCCAGGATGGGGATGCGCGTGGTCATGGGATCAAACCTAGTGGAGTAACCCTTCCGGTGAGATTCGATTGGCCGATCCACATCGTTTGATCAGCCGTATCCATCCACCATGCGCCACCGCGAAGGGTCATGCCAAGCCCGGTCAGTTCCGGGTCGTGCCAATCGTCAGGGCTCATTGATTCCGCGTCCGCACGCAACCAGTCGACATTGTGGTCGTGAAGGAAGTCCGCGCCGTTGAACGCCTGCCGGATGTCGACGAGTTGTGCGATCAGTTGCCGGAAGTCCCAGCCCTCGTCGGCGCGCCACGGCATCCAGCTCAGCTCGTTGTCCTGGCAGTAGGCGTTGTTGTTGCCCTTCTGTGTATGACCGAACTCGTCGCCCATCCGGAGCATAGGGACGCCACGGGCAACCAGCAATGAGGCAAGGAGGTTGGCGGCGCGGCTCTGCCGGCGGCCGATGATGACAGGATCGTCGGTCTCGCCCTCGACGCCGCAATTGTCCGAACGGTTGTCGTCGGCGCCGTCGCGGCCATCCTCGCCGTTTTCGCCGTTGTGCTTGCGGTCGTAGGACACGACGTCGCGCAGCGAAAAGCCGTCGTGGGCTGTGACGAGATTGACCGATTGCAAAGGTGACTGAAACAGGTCGGACGAACCGGCCATGCGACTGGCCAGAAGCCCCAGATCGTCGTTGGCGGCTCGCCAGAAGTCACGGAGGTCGTCGCGGAAGCGGTCGTTCCATTCGGCAAACGGCATACCGAACTTCCCGAGCGCATACCCGTCGCCCGTCGCGTCCCAGGGTTCGAGGACGTGTTTGAGAGTCCCGAGGTCGGGGTCCTCGGCGATGCGGGTGAATAGCGCCCCCGGCAGATCGATCTGGTGCTCCGCATCGCGGGCGAGTGCGCTGGCGAGATCGAAGCGGAAGCCGTCGACGCCGAGGTCGTTCGCCCAGAAGCGGAGCGAGTCGAGGATGAAGTCCTGGACTTCTGTCCTCGACGTGTCGAGCGTGTTGCCGCACCCGGAGAAGTCGACGAGCTCCCCCTCCTCGTTGCGATACCAGGACCGATCAACTGCACCGATCGCCGTGTGGTTGTAGACGGCATCGAGCAAGACTTCGAGGCCGGCCTCGTGGAGAACGTCGACCATGTCGCGGAACTCGGTGATCGGGTCGTCCGTCGCGGCGTAGCCGGCGTGCGGAGCGAAGTAGTCGACGGTGTTGTATCCCCAGTAGTTCGTCAACCCGCGGGCGGCGAGAACCGGCTCGGTCGTATGGGCATGGACCGGCAACAACTCGACGGTCGTCACCCCCAACGCCAACAGATGGTCGATGACCGAAGCGTGCGCGAATCCCGCATACGTCCCGCGCAACTCGGACGGGACGGATTCGCTGCTCATCGTCATCCCACGCACATGCGCCTCGTAGATGACGGTCCGGTCCCACGCGACGAGCGGCCGGGCTCGCATCCTGTCATCGGTCACGGCTTCATCCTGCACTAAGGTTGGCCGCTGACAACCATCGACGAGTGCAAAAGCAAATGGAGGCAAATCGTGGGAGAGTTCGTACGACTCGAGGTCGCCGACGGTGTCGGCA
Source organism: Actinomycetota bacterium (assembly GCA_030856025.1). Taxonomy (GTDB): domain Bacteria; phylum Actinomycetota; class Actinomycetes; order Propionibacteriales; family Nocardioidaceae; genus JACMOZ01. The sequence goes on along the minus strand of JALYQD010000070.1, from coordinate 14,905 downwards.
CGATCCGCCTGGACCGCCCGAAGATGAACGCCATCAACGCCCAGATGCAGATCGAGATGTCCGAGGTCGCGGCCGAGGCCGATCGACGCGACGACGTCGCCGCTGTAGTCGTCTATGGCGGCGAGCGTGTCTTCGCCGCCGGCGCGGACATCAAGGAAATGGCCGAACTGTCCTTCCAGGAAATGTCCGTGAGCGCGCACACGCTCCAGGCCTTCACCCGCGCCCTCGCCGGCATCGGCAAGCCCACCGTCTCGGCCATCACCGGTTTCGCCCTCGGCGGCGGTTGCGAGGTCGCGCTCTCGACCGATGTGCGCTTCGCGGCCGACAACGCCAAGCTCGGCCAGCCCGAAATCCTCCTCGGCATCATCCCGGGCGCCGGCGGCACGCAGCGCCTGTCCCGACTCGTGGGGCCTGCGAAGGCCAAGGACATCATCTTCACCGGCCGATTCGTTGACGCCGAGGAGGCTCTTGCCATCGGACTGGTCGACAAGATCTTCCCCGCGGACGAGGTCTACCCCAAGGCGGTCGAATGGGCCAAGCAGTTCGTCGGCGGCGCCTCGCTCGCGTTGCGGGCGGCGAAGGAGTCCATCGACCAGGGGCTCGAAGTCGACCTGCAGACCGGCCTCGAGATCGAGCGCATCCACTTCACGGGACTTTTCGCGACCGACGACCAGACGGCCGGCATGACGTCGTTCATCGAAAACGGTCCTGGCAAAGCCACGTTCGAAGGCAACTGAGCATGACGACGCTCGCAAACCCGCATGCGACGGCCGAACAGGTCGAGGCTGCGTGGACGGACACCAAGCTCGCCCAGGTGCTCTACCACGACTGGGAGGCGCAGACCTACGACGAGAAGTGGTCCATCTCCTTCGACGAGCGCTGCGTCGACTATGCGCGCGACCGGTTCGTCGCGGTGGCGGGCACTCCGTCCGATTCAGGGTCGGTGCCGGGTTCGACGGACGCCTGGCCGTATGGCAAGAGTCTCGAGATCGGTGCCGGCACGGGTTTTTTCACGCTCAACCTGAAGCTCGCCGGTGTCCTCGACGAGGGCACGGTCACCGACATCTCGCCCGGCATGGTCGCGGTCGCCAAGCGCAACGCCGAAGGCCTCGGCTTTTCGATCGACGGCCAGGCCGCCGACGCCGAAGAGCTTCCGTATGACGACAACACCTTCGACCTGGTCATCGGCCACGCCGTCATCCACCACATACCCGATGTCGACAAGGCATTCCGCGAGATGTTCCGCGTGTTGAAGCCTGGTGGCCGGGTCGTCATCTGCGGCGAACCCACCCGTCACGGCGATGTTGTCGCCCGCCAGTTGTCCCGCGCGACATGGTGGACGGCGACACACCTCACCCAGTTGCCGTTCCTGCGCGACAAGTGGGCGCGGTCGGCAGAAGAGCTCGACGAGTCTTCGCGTGCCGCTGCCCTCGAGGCCGTCGTCGACCTTCATACGTTTGTGCCGAAGGAACTTGCCGCCCTTGTCGCCCGCGCCGGCGGTCACGAAGTCTCGACGACGACCGAAGAGCTCACTGCCTCGTGGTGGGGGTGGCCGGTTCGCACGTTCGAAGCCGCTGTGCCGCCCGAGCGCCTCGGCCTCAGGTGGCGCGTCTTCGCCTACAAATCGTGGCTGCGCCTCTTCGCCTTCGACCGTGCGGTGCACAGGTTCGTGCCCGATTCGCTGTACTACAACGTGTCGGTATCCGCCAAAAAGAAATGAGCCATCGACGGCGTGATCCGCGCCAGGCGCGTGTCGTCACCATGGCATCGCTGCGCTGGATCCTGAAGGAACGCGCGTGGACTCCGTACTACCTGAAGCGCTACTGGCGCTTTCTGGTGTTCCGTGTGCGGCACCCGTATGTCGTCACGGAGGGCTTCGTGTTCCTCGGCAAGAGGATCGAGATCGAGGTGTCGAGGGACCACGCGCGCCTCGTGCTGGGCAAATGGGTCCACATCGGCAATGGCAACAAGATTCGCGCCCACAACGGAGTGTTGCGACTCGGCGAAAAGGTCGTGCTGGGCAGCGACAACGTCATCAACGCGCATCTCGACATCGAGATCGGGGCGTCGACGCTCATTTCGGACTGGGTCTACATCTGCGATTTCGACCATGCGATGCGCGAGCTCGACCGGCCGATCAAGGACCAAGGACTCCTGATGTCGCCCGTGCGGATCGGCCCAGGGTGCTGGATAGGCACCAAGGCCACCGTATTGCGCGGCACGATCATCGGGGAGGGCAGCGTTCTCGCTGCCCATACCGTCGCCCGCGGGCGAATCCCGGCGGGTGCGATCGTTGGCGGAGTCCCGGGCAAAATCATCAAGAATCGCCGCGAAATCTATGACGATCCGGTCGAAGTCGAGCGTCGACGCTACGTCGCAGCAATCGCCGAGGAACAGAAGGACGCCCTCACCGACGGCCCGTGACGAATCCGCACGTCAAGCGTTAAATTTGCGTACCGTGGCGTAGGTGCGGTCCGCACACCAGTAGGTAAAGTGTGGGGCATACTAAGGCCCAATGTGACATCAGCACTGTTGTATGAAAGGGAGTCATGCCCGACTCAGAATCGAACCAGCCTGCCGCGCGCCGCCGCGCGAATCCCCTCCAGGTGGCCGCGGATTCGTTGTCCGAGGCTGAGAACGAGGACGCGCATGGTCCGACACCTGAAGTCCGTTCGCACAAGGCAATGAATTCGGTACCACGTTCGCCGCGCGCTGCCGCTGACAATCCGATCTCTCATGCCGAGCGTGCCTTCAGCAATGATGCCGAACGCGCCGCAAGTGACGCGGAGCAGGACTCCCATGAAGACGATTCGCCCCGTGGACGCCGTGCGGCGGCTCGCAATGCCCGTCAGGCCGCGGCCGAACGGCGTCGGGTCGAGAAGGCCGCTGCCAAGGCCTTCGCCGCGTCCAAGCGCCATGTCGTGCGCGGATCAGACGCTGCCGCCGAGGAGCTCACTCTTGCCCAGAAGCTGAGTGCGGCCAAGGCCGGGGCCGCCAAGCCCCCGGAGTCGTCCGACGAACCCAGGACCGAAGTCCTCGAAGCGGTCGAAGCAACCGCGCCGGCCAAGGCTGATTCTCCACAGGACGCGCCCGCCGAAGCCGCTGCCGATGCCCCATCGGTCGAAGCTGCCGACGTTGAGTCGGCCGAACGCGCTCAGTCGGTCGAATCGGCGGAGCAGCCCGCCGTCGAGGCCGAAGAGGCCCCCGAAACCAGCCAGCCGTGGGCCAGGACGTCGGGCTTCCGCCCCGCTTCGGCAGCCGAGCTGGCCGCCGAGGCCGATGCTGTCGAGGCAAACGCCGAAGAACCATCTGCCGAAGACGAAGCGGCCATGAAGGAAGCGGCCGACGCTCAGGCCGCCGCCGACGAACTCGCACGCCAGGCCGATGAGGAGCGCTCACAAGCCGACAAGGCTGCTGAAGACACGGCCGCCGCAGAACGTGCCGAGTCCGAGCGCGCCGAAGCCACGCGTGTCGAGTCCGAGCGCGCCGAACGAGCAGAGTCCGACAAGCTCGAAGCCGACCGGGAACTCGCCGAACGAGCGGCAGCAGAGCAGGCCGAAGCCGACAAGGCCGAGGCAGGCAAAGCCGAAGCCGACCGCCTCGCCGTCGAACAGGGAGCTGCCGCGGACAAGGCATCGGTTCAGGCCGCGGCAGACCGACAGGCTGCTGCCCAGGCCGAAGAGCAGGCCGCCCAGGACCAGAAGGCTGCTGCCCAGGCCGCGATGAAGGAAGCTGCCGACAAGGCTGCCGCCGAGGAGCAGGAGCGTCTCAATGCCGCTCGCGCCGAAGCGCAACGTGAGCAGTCCGCGAGCAATGCGGCTGCCGATGTCCCGGTCGAGGCTCCGCCCACCGGATCGACCTTCGCCGAAAAGCTTGCCGCCGCCAGCGCCGCCGCCCAGCAGCGCGTAGCCGCGGCACGTGCCGAAGCCGCCAGGCTCATGGAGCAGGCGACCAGCGAACGCGCCGCCGCCGCGGCACAGCTCCAGGCCGATCAGCTCGCAGGTCGCGAACAAGCGGCCCAAAAGCTCGCCGCCGCAGAACTCGTCGCCGAAGAGCGCGTCGCCGCGGCCAAGGCAGAGGCAGACCGGGTGTCGATCGAAATCGCCCGCGAACGCGAAGCCGCCGCCGCCAAGATCGCCGATGCTCAGCGTGTGGCCGATGAACGTGTGGCTGCTGCCAAGGTCGAGGCCGAGCGCCTCGCCGCCCAGCGCATCGAAGAAGCCAAGGCCGAAGCCAAGCGTGTAGCCGCCCAGGCCGAGAAGGACGCGCAGGAGAAGGCGTCCATCAAGCTGGCCGAAGCCGAGCGTGTCGCCGAAGAAGCCTCTGCCAAGAGGCTCGCAGCTGCCGAACAAGATGCCCAGCGACGCATCGACCAGGCCGTGGCCGAGGCCGAGCGAGTTGCCGCATCGGCTGCCGCAGACCGCGAATCTGCACTTGCCCAGCTGGCCAAGGAACGCACCGAGGCCAACGAGCGTGTCGCCGAGGCGCGCGCCGAGGCAGATCGCCTCGCCAAGGAAGCCGAGGCAGAGCGCGAGAACTCCGTCGTCCGCCTCGCCGAGGCCGAGACTGCCGCCAACAAGTCTGCCGAGGCCAAGCTCGCCGAGGCCGAACGCGTCGCGGCCGATCACGTCGGAGCGGCAAAAGCCGAGGCCGAGCGCTACGCCCAGGAATCGGCGGCGCAACGCGTTGCGGTGGCGGTCAAGCTTGCCGATTCAGAGCGTCTCGCCCAGGACAAGATCGTTGCGGCCCAGGCCGAAGCCGAGCGCCTGGCCCGTGATGCCACGGCACGCTATGAGGAGTCCGCGGCGCAGCTCGCCCGCGAGCGCGACGAGGCCAAGGCCCACGTCGAGGCCGCAAATGCCGAGGCCGACAAGCTTGCGAAGGAAGCGGCCGAAGAACGCGCCCAGGCCAAGTCCCAACTGGCTCAGGCCGAACGCCAGGCCGAGGAGCGCGTACGTGCCGCCCAGGCCGAAGCCGAACGCGTTGCCGCCGACGCAGCCCGCGCCGCCGAGGATGCCGCGGCAACCCGCGAGGAAGCCGAGCGCAAGCAGACTGCCGCTCAGAACGCCGCGCGAGCCGACGCCGAGCGCAAGATCGCGCTGGCCGAGAAGGATGCACAGACTCGGGTCGAGGAAGCGCAGGCCGAGGCGAAGCGCCTGGTCGAACAGGCCGACACCGACGCCAAGAAGCGCATCTCCGAAGCCGTTGCGCAGGCTGAGCGCCTGACCCTCGAGTCCAAGCGCGACGCGCAGGAGCGACTGAGCCAGGCCGTAGCGGCAGCCCGCCGTGCAGCCGAGGAGAAATTGCAGGAAGCCGAACGCACGGCGCTCGAATGGGTTGCCGCCGCCGAAGCCGAGGCCGACCGGGTCGCTCAGGCCCACATCGTCGTCGCCAACCAGTCGAGAGAATCCATCCAGTTCGAGCAGTCGGCCCCGTTCGTTGACGAATACGTCGACGAAAAGCCCGACGACAAACCCTCCGCGAGGCCCGAGGGGGTGGACGAGTCTCGGGCGCTCGCCCCGAAAACCAAAAGAGTCGTCCGAAAGAGGTAGGTTCCCCACCGCCGGTGACTTCGCCGGTGACATCGAGCCCGAAGCCGCGCCGGCCGAAGAGCCGGAATCGGGCGGGCTGACAACGGACCTCGGGGATTCTCGCGAGAGTGCGGCCAACAAGCCCTCGTATGGCGACCCCGCGGTCCTGCCGGCCAGGTCGTTCGGCGCGACCCCGGTCGTTGCCGAGCGGACACGAGGCAGGACTCCGAAGGAGCCCAAGCCTGCCAAGGCTCCCAAAGCGCTGAAGGAACCCAAGCCGGCCAAGGAACCCAAGCCGCCGAAGCCGGCCAAGGAACCGAAGCCACCCAAAGCCGCCAAAGAACCCAAGCCGGCCAAAGCGCCCAAGGAACCGAAGGCACCCAAAGCCGCCAGGAAGCCGAAACCTGCCAAGGCGTCCAAGGCCGCGAAACCGCCGAAAGTACCGAAACCGCCCAAGATCCGCAGTGACCTCGCCAACCGGCGCTGGAGCATTGCCGCGGGAGTCGCCGGCGCGATCGGCCTGATCCTCTCGGTGATCCTGGCGATCGGCGCGTTGTTCGTGGCCCTGGATGTGGCACAGGGGAGCGGGTTCTTCGGCTCCCTGTCCGATCTGTGCGACGCCCTCGTTGGTCCGTTGAAGGACGTGTTCAGCTTCTCCGGCGTCAATGCCGACAAGAAGAAGGCGCTCGTCGGCTGGGGACTCGGATCGATGGGCTACCTGCTGCTCGGCCGGTTCCTCCAGTCGGTCCTCTCGTCCCGCGTCAAGGACTGAGGACTAAGCGGTCTTCATCGCCACGATGATGAGGTCGAGTGACTCGTCCAGGTCGTCGCTGGAGAACGAGAAGTCGTCGACGGTCACGGCCCGCACCTGATCGGCCAGCGAAGCGTCCCATTCGTCATACGGCCGCGCGATCTGCGCGTCGATGATCGACCCGTTGGCGTGTTCCCACGCTGCCAGCGCCGGCCCGTGCCCGAGACCTTCGTATGACGTGATCGGCGCATACGGTGCGATCAGGTCACGCAACTCGTCGGGAGCGAGTTCCTTGGGGTGATAGATGTTGCCCGGCGGGAACGTCAAGGTGTTGGGCGTGCTGACGACGATCGTGCCGCCCGGTCGCAGCACGCGGAGGCACTCGGCGATGAATGCCTCCTGGTTCCAGAGGTGCTCGATCGTCTGCAGGCTGACGACGGTGTCGAACGACGCGTCCGCGTAGGGGAGCTGCACCAGATTGCCTCGCAGCACCGGCACGTCGGGGTAGGCCGCGCGGACGTGGCCGGTGGCGCATTCGTCGTAGTCCAGGGCATGCAGGGATTTTGCGTGGCCGGCAAGGAGATGCGCGCCGTACCCCTCGCCGCATCCCGCTTCCAGCACGTCTTTGCCGGCGACGAGACCGGCGAGCCGCAGGTAGACGACTTCGTGACGCCGGAACCAGTAGTTCTCGTGCCAGATGCCGGGAACGGTGCGTTCGCCGGTGATGACCATGCGCGGTTGGTCCTCGGAAGCGGGGGGGTTCACGTCGCCAACATTAGGCGCCGCCGTTAGTGGTCGTGCGCGGTGTGACCTATTCCATGCCGCCTCGACCTCGCTCGGACGGCAACCTGTCGGTAACATTCAGGAAGTGAATGACCGCCTAAGCGATTGCTCAGTAATCGTGACAGGCTTTCTTCGTTGCAGATCTGGCCTACAGATTGCCGCGGCGCCATCCGGTGCCGTGCCCCCGTAGATGCGCAGGAGTTGCCCCAGGGCTATGAATATCGTCGTCTGTGTGAAACACGTGCCCGATGCTACGGCTGACCGCACCTTCAATTCTTCCGATAACACCGTCGATCGCGTTGGCGTCGATGGTCTGTTGTCCGAGCTCGACGAGTACGCCGTCGAGCAGGCGCTGCAGATCGTCGAGGCCGGAGAGGGCGAAGTCACCGTGCTGACCGTCGGCCCCGACCAGGCCGCCGACGCCATCCGCAAGGCTCTGCAGATGGGCGCCCACAAGGCCGTCCACGTCTCCGATGAGGCCATTCATGGCTCGGATGCCGCTGCGACCTCGCTCGTGCTCGCCGAAGCTATCAAAAAGCTCGAATACGACCTGATCGTGTTCGGTATGGCCTCGACCGACGGTGGACTGGGCATCATCCCGACCATGGTCGCCGAACGCCTCGGGCTCCCGGCCGTCACGTATGGCTCGGAGATCACCGCCGACGGTTCGACCATCTCGATCCGCCGCGACGGCGATGCCGCGACCGAGACGATCGAGGCTTCCGGCCCGCTGGTCCTGAGCGTGACCGACCAGACCGGTGAAGCTCGCTACCCCTCGTTCAAGGGCATCATGGCCGCCAAGAAGAAGGAAGTCACCGAATGGTCGCTCAGCGATCTCGGCATTGATCCTTCTCAGGTCGGCCTCGACGCAGCCTGGACCAAGGTGGCGTCGTTCACCCCGCGCCCGGCACGCACTGCCGGCGAAATCGTGACCGATGAAGGTGACGGCGGCGTCAAGCTCGTCGAATACCTCGCATCGCAAAAGTTCGTCTGAGTAGGAGACCTCATGAGTGAAGTACTGGTTCTCGTCGAGCATGTCGACGGCACTGTCACCAAGCCGACCCTCGAACTCCTGACGATCGCGCGCCGCCTCGGCGAGCCGTCCGCGGTGTTCTTCGGCTCCGAAATCGATGCTGCGAAGGGCCCGCTTGCCGAGTACGGCGCAGCCAAGATCTATCACCTGGATGACGCCGCCTATGGCGAGTTCCTCGTGGTTCCCAAGGCTGAAGCGCTCGCCAAGCTGGTTGCCGACAAGTCGCCGGCCGCCGTACTGGTGCCGGCCAGCTTCGAAGGCAAGGAAATCGCCGGTCGCCTGTCGATCAAGACCGAGTCGGGACTCATCACCGACGCCGTCGACGTGCAGGCGGGTGACGGCGGCGTGGAGACCACGCAGTCCGTTTTCGCCGGCAACTTCAAGGTGCAGGCCAACGTCACGAAGGGCACGCCCATCGTCGCGGTCAAGCCCAACTCGGCGGCACCCGAAGCGGCCCCGGCTGCCGGTGACGTCGAAGCGGTCACCGTCGAGCTGTCCGATGTCGCCAAGTCCGCGAAGATCACCGACTCCAGGCCGCGTGAATCCACCGGACGCCCCGAACTGACCGAAGCCGCCATCGTGGTGTCGGGCGGTCGTGGCACCGGCGGCGACTTCACCGAGGTCGAGGCCTTTGCCGACTCGATCGGTGCCGCGGTCGGCGCCTCGCGTGCTGCCGTCGACTCCGGTTGGTACCCGCACTCGTTCCAGGTCGGGCAGACCGGCAAGTCGGTTTCGCCCCAGCTGTATGTCGCCAACGGCATCTCCGGAGCGATCCAGCACCGAGCCGGCATGCAGACCTCGAAGACGATCATCGCGGTCAACAAGGACGACGAAGCACCGATCTTCGAGCTCGTCGACTTCGGCGTCGTCGGCGACCTGAAGGTCGTCCTGCCGCAGGCAACCGAAGAGATCAACAAGCGCAAGGGTTGAGTTCAGCCCTTCCCGACGCCGGGCATCTCCGTAACAGGGGATGCCCGGCGTTCGCGTTTTGACGTCGAGTTCGAAGGAGGCGAGAGTTGCTCGCTTCGGTCTCCAAGTCGGCGTACGTGCAGATGAGGCGGCGTTGCAACCCTCTGCAACTCTCTCCGCCTGTGCGGTGGGTCATATAGAACTGGGTGGACAACAGATCCGACCGGAATGGAGACCGATATGAGCATCGACGGCAAAGTGGCCCTGATCACGGGTGCGGGCCAGGGGATCGGGCGCGGGATCGCGCTGCGCCTCGCCCGGGATGGAGCCGATATCGCCATCGTCGACCTCGACGAGCAGAAGATGGCATCGGTTGCCGCCGAAGTGCGCGAAATAGGTTCCAAGGCAACAACATTCGTCTCCGACATAAGCGATCGCGCGCAGGTGTACGCGGCCGTAGACCACGCCGAGTCCGCGCTCGGAGGGTTCGATATCATGGTCAACAACGCTGGCATCGCGCAGGTGGAGCCGATCGCGACGGTTCAGCCCGACGACGTTTCGAAGATCCTCGCGGTAAACGTCGAGGGTGTGCTGTGGGGCATTCAGGCGGCTGCGAAGAAGTTCAAAGACCGCGAGCAGCGCGGCAAGATCATCAACGCATCGTCCATCGCGGGGCACGACGGGTTTGCGATGCTTGGGGTGTACTGCGCCACCAAGTTCGCGGTACGAGCCCTGACGCAGGCCGCGGCCAAGGAGTACGCAAGTGACGGCATCACCGTCAACGCCTACTGCCCCGGCGTGGTCGGAACCGATATGTGGGTGACCATCGATGAGCGCTTCGCGGAACTGACCGGGGCACCGAAGGGCGCCACCTACGACAAGTTCGTGGCAGGAATCGCGCTCGGGCGTGCGGAAACGCCCGACGACGTTGCGGCGTTCGTGTCCTATCTGGCGGGACCGGACTCGGACTACATGACAGGTCAGGCCGGGTTGATCGACGGCGGACTGGTCTACCGCTGAACTGGCGATGCAAACCCGTGCAACTCTGGCGAGCCAGACAATAGGACGCTTTCGCGGTCCATTCAGTCCGTTCCGTGATGCGCAAGCGGTGTCCAGCGGATCGTGGTCTACATCGATATAGCACCAATGGGCTATTGACTTGGCGCGCGCCTGTATTGCCGCGATTTTGGTTCCAGTTTCATTACGGCGGCACTTTTGACTGTTGTGTGGGTCACACGAAGTGATAGTCATATGTGGGCGCGCATTTGGCGTGCATTCACAATCACAGGAGGAATCCATGCGACTCTCTCGGCGTACACGCCTTGCGGGTGTGGCATTGCTCGCCGCTTCCAGCCTTACCTTGGCTGCATGCGGCGGCGGAAGCGATGACGGCGGCAGTGGCTCGGACATCATCACGACGCGAAGCACAGAGCCCCAGAACCCACTGGTCCCGACCAGCACCAACGAAACGGGCGGCGGAAACATCATCACCATGGTGTTCGCTGGTCTCGTCTCCTACGCGGTCGACGGAACACCCAAAAACGAGGTCGCAGAGTCCATCGAGTCTGACGACAACCAGAACTGGACGATCAAGCTCAAGTCGGACTGGAAGTTCTCCGACGGCACTCCGGTCAAGGCCAAGAACTTCGTCGACGCGTGGAACTACGGCGCTGCGGTCAAGAACGCCCAGCTCAGCAGTTACTTCTTCGAACCGATCAAGGGTTATGCAGAAGCTTCGGCCGAGGGCTCCAAGGTCGAAACCCTTTCCGGTCTCAAGGTCGTCGACGACACCACCTTCACGGTCGCGCTCAACTCGCCCCAGTCCGACTTCCCACTGCGACTCGGCTACTCCGCCTACGTCCCGCTGCCGGACTCGGCATTCAAGGACATGAAGGCCTTCGGCGAAGACCCGGTCGGCAACGGCCCCTACAAGCTCGCCAAGAAGGGCGCTTGGGAGCACAACAAGCAGATTGCTCTTGTTCCGAACAAGGATTACAAGGGTGCCCGCGTCGCGAAGAACGACGGATTGACTTTCGTCTTCTACAAGGAGGTGGAGAGCGCCTACTCCGACCTGCAGGCCGGCAACCTCGACGTCCTCGACACCGTGCCCGCAAGCGCACTGCAGACGTTCACGGACGCCACGGACATCCAGCCGATCAACAAGCCCGGCTCGGTGTTCCAGTCCATCACCATTCCGGACCGTTTGAAGCACTTCGGCCTGGACGAAGAAGGAAGCCTGCGACGCCAGGCAATTTCCATGGCAATCGATCGCAAGGCGATCACCGACAAGATCTTCTTCGGTTCGCGAACCGCCGCCACGGACTTCGGTTCGCCCGTCCTGCCGACCTACTCGAAGGATCTGAAGGGTTCTGACGTCTTGCAGTACAACCCGGACAAGGCCAAGGACCTGTGGAAGCAGGCCGACGCCATCAGCCCCTGGGACGGCGAGTTCAAGATCGCTTACAACGCCGACGACATCCACAAAGGCTGGGTTGACGCCTCGACCAACCAGATCAAGAACACCCTCGGCATCAAGTCCTCGGGTGCGCCTTACGCCACGTTCGATGAATTCCGCAAGGTCATCACCGATCGTTCGATCAAGACTGCCTTCCGCACCGGTTGGCAGCCTGATTACCCGTCGTTGTACAACTACCTCGCACCGCTGTACGCCTCCGGCTCCGCAGACGGCAAGGGTTCGAATGACGGCGACTACAAGAGCAAGGAATTCGACGGTCTGCTTGCCAAAGCCGCGAGCTCCAAGTCCGACGAAGAACGCACGACGTTCCTCCAGCAGGCAGAAGAGGTTCTGTTCAAGGATCTGCCGGCCATCCCGACGTGGTACACCAACGTCTCGGCGGCAGCGGCCAAGGGTGTCAAAAACGTCGAGTTCAACTGGGCGAACGTTCCAGAATACCAATTGATCACCAAGAAGTAGATCAGCTCAACTCACCGCAGCGCTTGGGGCGGCAGGTAGGTTACTGTCGCCCCAAGCGCAGCGTTGCGAGTAAGCAGAATTTGAGCGTGCGCAGGCCCACAAGGCGTGGCACGCTGCGTGCATAGCGTTCTTTTAAGGGAGGACCAACCCTCGTGTTGTGGTACATCGGCCGCAGGGCGCTTCAGATGATTCCGGTCATTCTTGGTGCGACACTGCTCATCTACGGATTGGTGTTCCTCAGGCCCGGCGATCCCATCGCCGCCCTGTTCGGGGACAAACCGGTCAACCCCGCAGTGGTTGCAACGCTGCGAAAGCAATATCACCTGGACCAGCCCTTCCTCGTGCAGTGGCTTTTGTTCCTCAAGGGCGCTCTCACCTTCGACTTCGGCGTCACGCTGACCGGACGCGAAGTCATCGACCTCATCAAAGAAGCATTCCCGGTCACCTTCAAACTCGCCACGATGGCGTTTCTGTTCGAAGCCGTCCTTGGCGTCCTCGCCGGCACCTTAGCGGGACTGCGCAAGGGCAAATTGTTTGACTCGACGATGCTTGTCGCGTCACTCTTCCTCATCGCCGTGCCGATCTTCGTCTTCGGCTTCGTGATGCAGTTCGTCGTGGGCGTCAAGCTCGCCTGGGTTCCGCCTACTGTCGGCGGCGATGCGTCCTTCGAACGCCTGTTACTCCCGGCGGTCGTGCTGGGTTCGGTGTCGTTCGCCTACATCCTGCGACTGACAAGGACTTCGGTCTTCGAAAACCTCACCGCCGACCACGTGCGCACAGCCACAGCCAAGGGGCTTTCAGAGCGCAGTGTGATCACCAAGCACGTGATGCGCAACTCGCTCATCCCGGTCGTGACCTTCCTCGGCGCCGACTTCGGTGCGCTGCTCGCCGGCGCACTCGTCACCGAAGGCATCTTCAACGTTCCCGGCATCGGCAACGCGCTCTATGACGCGATCCGGCGCGGCGACGGGGCCACCATGGTGTCGATCGTGACCTTGATGGTCTTCATCTACGTCATCGCCAACCTGCTCGTCGACCTGCTGTATGCCGTCCTTGATCCGAGGATCCGCTATGACCAATAAACAGACCCTGCCGGGCCAGGAGCGCTACGTCGCCCCACTCGAAGAGACCCCGCTCCAGGCCATCGACGTGCTAGACACCGACTCGCCGCCCACCAGTATGTGGGGAGATGCCTGGCACAGCCTGCGCAAGAACCCGCTGTTCATCGTGTCGGCGATCCTGATCGTCTTCATCACGGTCGTCGTGGCCTTTCCGTCACTGTTCACCAGCAATGACCCCACGTTCTGCACCCTCGACGACAGCTTGGGGAAGGCGAGGCCCGGTCACGCTTTCGGCTTCGACCAGCAGGGCTGTGACGTCTTCGCCCGAACGATCTACGGCGCGCGCGCCTCGGTCGCCGTCGGCGTGTTGACCACGGTGATCGTGGTCCTGATCGGCGCTGTGACCGGTGCCCTGGCCGGCTTCTACGGCGGCTGGGTCGACACGATCATCTCCCGCATCACCGACATCTTCTTCGCGATCCCGCTCGTCCTGGCCGCGATCGTCGTGCTGCAGGTCATCAAGAATCTCAACGGAAGCAACGACGGATTCTTCTCCTCCGTGGCACCCGTCGTGCTCGCCCTTGCAGCCTTCGCCTGGCCTCAGGTCACGCGCATCATGCGCGGTGCGGTGCTGACGGTCAAGAACTTCGAGTACATCGACGCGGCGACCGCCATCGGAGCGACGCGTCGGCGCAACCTGATCCGCCACGTCGTGCCCAACGCGCTGGCTCCTGTCATCGTCGTCGCGACCGTTTCGCTCGGCATCTTCATCGTCGCGGAGTCGACCCTGTCGTTCCTCGGCCTGGGCCTTCCCAACGGCGTCATGTCCTGGGGCAATGACATCTCGCAGGCACAATCGCTCATCCGTGCCGGCCGCAACCTCGGAGTCCTGTTCTACCCTGCCGGCGCGCTCGCGCTCACCGTGCTGAGTTTCATTCTTCTGGGTGACGCCGTACGCGACGCCCTCGACCCGAAGGCGAGGAAACAATGACCGCGCCACTTCTTGAGATCAAGGACCTCGAGGTCGCATTCACCGCGAACAAGCGGCTCATCCCCGCAGTCCGTGGCGCGAGCCTGACCGTCTATCCCGGCCAGACCGTCGCGATCGTCGGCGAGTCAGGTTCGGGCAAGTCGACCACCGCGCACGCGATCATCGACCTCCTGCCCGGCACCGGCAAGGTGACCGGTGGACAGATCCTGTTCGACGGCAAGGACATCGCCCACGCCAAGAAGAGCGACATCGTTGCCCTTCGCGGTTCGTCGATCGGTCTTGTCCCGCAGGACCCGATGTCCAACCTCAACCCGTTGTGGAAGATCGGCTTCCAGGTCAAGGAAGCGCTCGTCGCCAACAACATCGCCAAGGGCAAAGAGGCCAACACCCGCGTGGTCGAGCTTCTCGAGGAGGCTGGCCTCCCCGATGCCGAGCGTCGTGCTCGTCAGTTCCCGCACGAGTTCTCCGGCGGTATGCGCCAGCGCGCGCTCATCGCCATCGGACTCGCCGCGCGACCCAAGCTGCTCATCGCCGACGAGCCCACGTCAGCGCTGGACGTGACCGTCCAGAAGCAGATCCTGGACCACCTCGACAAGCTGACCGGTGAGCTCGGTGTCGCTGTCCTGCTCATCACCCACGACCTCGGTCTCGCCGCTGAACGCGCTGACCACCTCGTGGTGATGTACAAGGGCCAGATCGTCGAGTCCGGTCCGGCGCTCGAGATCCTCCAGGATCCGCAGCACCCGTACACCCAACGCCTCGTCTCGTCGGCTCCGTCGCTGGCGTCCCAACGGTTGTCATCGCAGAAGGCCCGCGCCGAGGTGCGTGCCCAGGCGATCCAGACGGCCGGCGAAATCGCTGCAGAGGTGGCCGCAAGCACCGAGGCGCTCGGCAAGGGTGCGGACAACATC
>JALYQD010000037.1 GCA_030856025.1 Actinomycetota bacterium | reverse complement strand
CGGCAAGGGTGCGGACAACATCATCGTCGCGAAGGACCTGACCCAGGTCTTCAAGTTACGAGGTGCGCGCCCAGGCTCGTCGACCGACTTTGTCGCCGTCGACGACGTGTCGTTCAAGCTCGCGCGAGGCACCACCACGGCCATTGTGGGCGAGTCCGGTTCGGGCAAGTCAACGGTGGCACGCATGGTGCTTGGTTTGCTCAAACCGACTGCTGGCACGGTCGAGTTCGACGGCGTGGACGTGTCGACGCTCAAGGGTAAGAAGCTGCTGGCACTGCGCCGGCAGATGCAGCCGATCTTCCAGAACCCCTACGGTTCGCTCGATCCGATGTATTCGATCTATCGGACCATCGAAGAACCCCTCCGTACGCACGACATCGGCTCCAAGAAGGAACGCGAAGCCAGGATCCGCGAGCTCCTCGACAAGGTGTCGCTGCCGTCCTCGGTCATGCGTCGATTCCCCAACGAGCTCTCCGGCGGTCAGCGTCAGCGTGTGGCCATCGCGCGCGCACTGGCGCTCGAGCCCGAAGTGGTCATTTGCGATGAGGCCGTGTCTGCCCTGGACGTGTTGGTCCAGGCGCAGATCCTGAACCTCCTCAACGACCTGCAGGCCGATCTCGGTCTGAGCTACCTGTTCATCACCCACGACCTCGCGGTCGTCCGGCAGATCGCGGACAACGTGCTGGTCATGCAGGATGGCAAGGTCGTCGAGGCATCCACCGTCGCTCAGGTCTTCGATTCGCCGCGCGAGGAATACACCAGGAAGCTCCTCAACGCGATCCCCGGCGGGAACATCGAGCTCGGCGCCTGATCGTCCGCCAAGATTTGGCCGATTTAGCACCTGAATCCAGCGGTTTTTCCTGGTTTTAGGTGCTTTGCCCGCCAAATCTTGGTGACGTGGGAGATTGACTTGTTCGAACACATGTTCGATCATGGATGAGTGACGGTTTCCGCTTTTCCCTCCTCTGCCCCGACGCTGCGGGACCTGCAGGAACGCGTCCACCAGATGCAGGGGCGACCCGCTTCCCAGCCGCTGGCGACCCATCCGGCGTTCTCCGGACTCCTCGCCCTGCAGACCGGTGCGACCTATGGGGTCGACAGCGCGAGCCTTGCCATGGCGCTGATGGCTGGTCCTTCGGCCGATGGCGCGTGGTGCGGAGTCGTGGGTTCGGCCGAGTTCGGCATCGAGGCGGCGGCCGCAGCGGGCGTCGAGCTGAGCCGTACGATCCTGGTCCCCGATCCGGCCGATCAATGGCTCGACGTGACCTCGGCCCTCATCGATGTCCTCACCGTCGTGGTGGTCAAGCCGCCGGGCAAGGTGTCCGAGGGTGCCGTCAGCCGGATCAGCGCCCGGCTGCGTCAACGCGGTGCGATGCTCATTGCGTGGGGCGACTGGCCGCGGTGCGATGCCCGGTTGACGATGGACGATGTCGAGTGGGTGGGCCTCGGCAAGGGGTACGGGCATTTGCGTGCGCGCCAGGCGACGGTGTCGGTGCGCAAGGGGACCGCACAGGCGCAGCGGCGACGGTTGTGGCTGCCCGATGCGGATCGCGTGATCCGCCGCGTCGACCCCCTGCCCGCGCCACGCATCATCCAGCAGGTGAGCTGATGATCAATAACCCGCTTCCTGGTCAGGCGCAGCCGAGCGCCAGCGAGCGAAGTGACCGAAGGACCATGACCGTATGGTGTCCCGACTGGCCAGTCATCGCGGCCATGGCGGCGGCGTCGACGGGGACGGCGCCTGCAAAGGCCGCCCCTGCAAAAACTGCCCCTGCAAAAGCTGCTGCAACAAAGGGCGTGCGGGGTGCGCCGGCCGCGGTGTTCGACAAGGGCCAGGTGCTCGCTTGTTCGCTGTCCGCGAGGGCTGAAGGGGTGCGCCGGGGCATGCGCCGGCGCGACGCGCAGTCACGCTGCCCCGACCTGGAGATCTTCGACCACAACCCCGATGCCGATGCGCGCGCCTTCGAGGTGGTCCTCGAGGAGATCGAGGCACTGAGCCCCGGCGTGGCGCCGTTGCGGCCGGGGTTGTGCGCGCTGCGCGTGCCGAGCCGTTACTACGGCGGTGAGGCCGAAGCGGCGGCCGTGATTGCCGAACGACTCGTGGGCGTGGGGGTGTGGGATTGCCGGATCGGTATCGCCGACGGGCTCTTCGCCGCCGAACAGGCCGCGCGTCGCGCCCTCCCTCAGGACAGCCTCATCGTGGCACCGGGCGGATCGGCCGACTTCCTGCGCGATCTCCCGGTCGACGTCCTCGACGATCCCGAGCTCGTCGGACTGCTTCGCCGCATGGGCCTGCGCACCGTCGGTGACTTCGCGGCACTCGCGGGGCGCGACGTCCATACGCGTTTCGGAGCGCATGGGGCGCTTTTGCACCGGTTTGCCCGCGGACAGGACCCCCAACCGGTGTCGGGCCGCAAACCGCCGCCGGAGTTCGAGCGTTCGCTCATGCTCGAGCCGCCGCTCGAACTCGTGGAGCCGATCGCCTTCAGCATGCGGACGACCGCCGAACAGTTCGTTCTGGACCTGGCCGACCAGGGGCTCGTGTGCACGACGGTGCGCATCGAAGTCGATTGCAATGGCGCGCTGGCGGCCACGCGCCGGTGGCTGCACCCGCGCTGGTTCGGCCCGACAGACCTGATCGACCGGGTGCGGTGGCAGTTGTCGGCCGAAGGTGCGGTCGGTGCGCCGGTCGACTGCATACGACTCATCCCCGAGGTCGTGGAACCCCTCGGCGACCACGCCCAAAGCCTGTTCGGCGGCGGCCACGACGAACGCGTCGACCGGGGACTGGCCCGGGTGCAGAGCATGGTCGGTCACGAAGCCGTGGTATCGGTGGCGGTGCAGGGCGGTCGTGGCCCGGCCGACCGGCAGCTCATGGTGCCGTGGGGCGAGCGCGTGGTCGTGGCGCGCCCTTCGGGCCTGCCGTGGCCGGGCAGCCTGCCGCCACCGGCCCCCGCCACGGTGTTCGCCACTCCGCGGGAGGCGCTCGTCGTCGGTATGGAGGGTTATCCGGTCGGCGTCAGTGGCCGCGGCATGGTCACCTCCGAGCCGATGCGGTTCCGCGCAGCCGCGGGGGAGTCCTTGCAGCCGGTCGCCTCATGGGCCGGGCCCTGGCCAATCGACGAATTGTGGTGGGACGGGGAGGCCGCCCGGCGCATCGCCCGTTTCCAGGTCGTCGGCGTCGACGGCAGCGCCTGGCTCATGATCGTCGAGAACGGCCACTGGTGGACCGAGGCGAAATATGACTAGTCTCCCCAACGCGTTCGCCCTCCCCGTCACTCTCAGCGGGAAGAGGAGGTGACTCATGGGATGGAGCAACCCGGACATCTCCTGGCGTGAGCTCGAGCGACGGTTGTCGGGGCGGCCGGCTCCCGACGGCGGTGACGCTCCGGGCTATTCGCGCAAGCGCCCGGAGTACGACCCCAAGGAGGGGATCAGGCGCCCCGACGGCCCGGTCGTGCCTTATGCGGAGCTGCACTGTCACAGCAACTTCAGCTTCCTGGACGGAGCCAGCGGCCCCGACACCCTCGTCGAGGAGGCCATCGGCCTCGGCCTCAACGGACTGGCGCTGACGGACCATGACGGCTTTTACGGCGCGCCGCTCTTTGCCGAGATCGCCCAGAAGTACGCAGACTCCCCTCACCCCCAGGACTCATCGGGGGATCCCCAGAGGCTGTTGACGGTTTTCGGCGCGGAACTCTCCATCGGCCTCAGTGGTCCGCAAAACGGCGTGGCCGATCCCGAAGGCAGCCATCTGCTGGTCCTCGCACGCGGCGTGGAGGGCTATCACCGGCTCGCCGCGGCCATGACCGATGCCCATTTCCGCGGCGATGAGAAAGGCCGACCCGTCTACGACCTGGAGGAGCTCGCCGAGCGTGGGCGCGGGCACTGGGTGGTCCTCACCGGTTGCCGCAAGGGGCACGTTCGTCAGGCGCTCAGTCGAGAGGGACTCGCCGCGCAGGGGGAGTCGGCGGCATCGGCGCAACTCGACCGGCTCACGGCATTGTTCGGGATCGACAATGTGGTCGTCGAGCTGACTGACCACGGCTTTCCGACCGCCAGTGCCGCCAATGACTCGCTGGCGGCGCTGGCGGCTGCCCACGGACTACCCATCGTGGCGACCAACAACGTGCACTTCGCCAAACCGGCCGGTCGCCATGTCGCCGCGGCGATGGCGGCGGTCAGGGCGCGACGCAGCCTCGCCGAGCTCGACGGCTGGTTGCCGGCCACGGGCTCCGCGCACTTGCGTTCCGGCGCCGAGATGCAAAGAGTTTTCCAACGCTATCCGGGGGCAGTCGCCCGCACGGTGCCCCTTGCCGAGGAGCTGGCCTTCGACCTTCGAGCCGCCACGCCTCGCCTGCCCAGACGCGGCATCCCCGAGGGGCATACGGCCATGAGCTGGTTGCGCGTGCTCGCCGATCAGGGCATCGAGAAGCACTATTCACACAACCCGGAGGAAGCGCGGGAGCGCATCGAGCGTGAGCTCAAGGTCATCGAGGAGAAGGACTTCCCCGGCTACTTCCTCATCGTCCACGACATCGTGAAAGAGGCCAAGCGCCGCGAAATCCTGTGTCAGGGCCGCGGGTCCTCGGCCAACTCCGCGCTTTGCTACGCGCTGGGGATCACCGCCGTCGACTCGATCTTCTACGACTTGCCGTTCGAGCGGTTCCTGGCGACGACCCGCGAGGAGGAGCCCGACATCGACGTGGACTTCGACTCCGCACGCCGGGAAGAAGTCATCCAGTGGGTCTACGACACCTATGGCCGGCACAACGCCGCCCAGGTCGCCAACGTCATCAGTTATCGACCCCGTTCGGCCGTACGCGATGCGGCCAAGGCGCTCGGCTACTCGACCGGTCAGCAGGACGCATGGTCCAAGCAGATGGACGCGTGGACCGCGATCTCGAGCGAAGAGGTCACGGACGTGCCCGGGCACGTGGTCGAACTGGCCAACCAGCTGCTCAAGGCCCCCCGCCACCTGGGCATCCACTCCGGGGGCATGATCCTCACCGAACGTCCGATCGGCGAGGTATGTCCCATCGAGCGAGGCCGGATGGACAACCGTACGGTCCTGCAGTGGGACAAGGACGCCTGCGAATGGATGGGCCTGGTCAAGTTCGACCTGCTGGGACTCGGCATGCTCGGAGCGATCAACCACACGATGGAGATCGTCGCCGGGCACCTGGGGGAGAAGTGGACGCTGCACACGATCCCCAAGGAGGAGAGTGCCGTCTACGACATGCTGTGCCGCGCCGATTCGATCGGTGTGTTCCAGGTCGAAAGCCGTGCCCAGATCGGCACGCTGCCCCGACTCAAGCCCCGCAGCTTCTATGACCTCGCCATCGAGATCGCGCTCATCCGTCCCGGGCCCATCCAGGGCGGCGCGGTGCATCCATACATCCGCCGCGCCACCGGCAAGGAAGAAGTCACTTATCCGCATCCGATCCTGAAGAAGGTCCTCGAGCGCACCAAGGGCATCCCGCTGTTCCAGGAGCAGCTCATGCAGATGGCCGTCGCGATCGGCAACTGTACCGGCGACGAGGCCGATCTGTTGCGGCGCGCGATGGGCTCCAAGCGCGGCATCGAACGCATCGAGTCCTTGCGGCAAAAGCTCTACGACGGGATGGAGAGCCACGGCATCCGCGGCGCCGATGCCGATGCGATCTACCTCAAGATCCAGTCCTTCGCCAACTTCGGTTTCGCCGAGAGCCACGCGCTCAGCTTCGCCGGACTCGTGTATGCCAGCTCGTGGCTCAAGCTGCACTATCCGGGTGCTTTCCTCGCCGCCTTGCTGCGCAATCAGCCGATGGGGTTCTACTCGCCACAGTCTCTTGTCACCGATGCGCGGCGCCACGGCGTGAAGGTGCTGAGGCCCGACATCCTGCATTCCTGTGCGGAGGCAGGCCTGGAGGTGTTGGACACTGAGCCATTTCTGGACGCTGGGGGGGTGGTGGCGACCGGTCGGGACTCGTGTCTGGAGTTCAGGCAGCTGCCGGTTCCCGAGTTCGTTGCGGGCACCCCGGATCCCACACCGGGGCACCGCCGTGACGGACAGTTCGCCGTACGCCTGGGGCTCGATGAGGTTCAGGGCATCGGCAAGGAGGTCGCCGAGCGGATCGTGGCCGAACGCCAGCGGCAGCCCTACAAGGACATGGCCGATGTGTCGCGTCGTGCGGATCTCACCGTGGCGCAGATGGAGTCGCTGGCGACGGCGGGTGCCTTCGACGTGTTCGGGTTGTCGCGCCGCCAAGCACTGTGGAATGCCGGTTATGTCGAATCGATCGACCAGCTGGAGGGCACGTCGGTCGAGCTGCCGCCGCCAATGTTGCCGGGGATGACCGATGTGGAGCTGACCCTCGCCGATCTGTGGGCGACCCGTATCTCACCCGAGAAGCATCCGATCGAGCACCTGCGCCCGCTCCTGCAACGGGAGGGGATCTACTCGGTGGGTGGACTGGTCGACGCCGAACCCGGACGCAGGGTCAAGGTCGGGGGACTCATCACCCACCGGCAGCGACCGGCCACGGCCGTGGGGGTGACCTTCCTCAATCTCGAGGACGAGACCGGGATGCTCAACATCGTGTGTTCCGAAGCGCTGTGGCGACGCTATCGACGAGTCGGGCGCAACGCCGCCGGCATGATCATCCGCGGCATCCTTGAGCGCAACGAGGGCGTCACCAACCTCATCGCGGACAAGCTGATGCGCATCGAAGATGTTTATCCGGACGCGCGATGCGTCGTCCCCCCGCGGCACGCCTCCCGCGACTTCCGCTAACGCTCGCGAGAGAGTTTGTCCGCGCGAGGAGAGAGTTTGTCCCGCTCGCACTGGAACAAACTCTCTCGCGACTGGAACAAACTCTCTCGCGACCATTTTTGGGGTTAGGGTTGCCATGACTTTAAGTAGAGGTTAGAGTCATTCCTACCTTTACTGCCCAGGAGTCGCAATGACGACGCAAATCGAGACCGGAGTGTCTCTCGCTGTGTCAACGGTGATCTTCGCTTTGCGCCCCGACCCCGACTCCGGTCTCATGACGCTGTGGCTCCCGCTCGTCCGACGCATACGCGAACCCTATGAAGGCCAGTGGGCCCTCCCGGGCGGGCCGTTGCAAGGCAACACAGACCTCGCAAACTCCGCATCCCTCACCCTGCAGAGAACTACGGGGCTCGAACCGAGGTACCTCGAGCAGCTGTATGCCTTCGGTGCCGTCGACCGTTCGCCGGACCGCGTCGTCTCGATCGTCTACTGGGCACTCGTGCAGTCCGATGAGGCAGCCCGCGCCATCGACGGCGACAACATCCAGTGGTTCCCGGCCGACCGGCTGCCCGCGCTGGCCTTCGATCACAGCACGATCGTCGAGTACGCCCTCTGGCGCCTGCGCAACAAGATGGAATACAGCCGGATCGCCCACGCCTTCCTCGGCAAGACGTTCACCCTCGCCGAGCTGCGCGAAGTCCACGAGGCGGTCCTGCGCAAGCCGATAGACCCGGCCAACTTCCGCCGCCAGATCCTCGCCTCCGAGGCGATCGAGCCCACCGGTCATTGCGTGACCGGCACGAGTCATCGACCGCCCCGCCTCTATCGCTACAACACAGCCGTCCAATTCGCCGACCAGGGCCCGCTCACGCACAACCAGGAGCACCGATGACCACCTCCATCAACGACACGATCGTCGCCGCACCCGCATCCAGCTGCGATGTCGAGCTGGCCAAGGGTCCGTGGGAATTCGACACGATGCCGGGCTACGGTCCCGGCGCGTCCGAGGACGACGTCATCCCCGACCCGATCGTGCGGCCGGGGCAGTTGCCGGCGGCATACCAGCGCGCGAGCCAGGAAGAACTCCACGAGCGCATCCTCGCCGCCAAGGAAAAGCTCGGCGACAAGCTCGTCATCCTCGGCCACTTCTACCAACGCGACGAGGTCGTGCAGTATGCCGACTTCGTGGGCGACTCCTTCCAGCTGGCCAATGCGGCCCTGACCAAGCCCGATGCCGAGACGATCGTGTTTTGCGGCGTCCACTTCATGGCCGAGACCGCCGACATCCTGGCCTGCCCCGAGCAGCGGGTCATCCTGCCCAACCTCGCGGCCGGCTGCTCGATGGCCGACATGGCCGACGAGGACTCGGTCGAGGCGTGCTGGGAAGAGATCACCGAGATCTACGGCACCGCGCCCGATGCCGACGGCAAGAAGCCGATCATTCCGGTCACCTACATGAACTCCTCAGCAGCGCTCAAGGCGTTCTGCGGCAAGCACGGCGGCATCGTCTGCACCTCCTCCAACGCCTCGACGGTGCTGGAATGGGCCTTCGAGCGCGGCCAACGAGTCTTGTTCTTCCCCGATCAGCACCTCGGCCGCAACACCGCCAAGGCGATGGGCATACCGCTCGAGCAGATGCCGATGTGGAACCCGCGCAAACCGCTCGGTGGCAATACCGAGGACGAGCTCCGTGATGCCAGGGTCCTTCTCTGGCACGGATTCTGCTCGGTCCACAAGCGGTTCACCGTCGCGCAGATCGAGAAGGCCCGCGCCGACTTCCCCGGCGTGCGGGTCATCGTGCACCCTGAATGCCCGATGCCGGTCGTCGACGCCGCTGACGCGGCCGGATCGACCGATTACATCCGCAAGGCGATCGAGGCCGCCGCGCCGGGATCGGTCCTCGCGATCGGCACCGAGATCAACATGGTCAACCGTCTGCAGGCCGAACATCCCGACAAGACGATCTTCTGCCTCGACCCGGTCGTCTGCCCCTGCTCGACGATGTACCGCATCCATCCGGGCTACCTCGCCTGGACACTCGAAGGCCTCATCGAGGGTGAGGTCCGCAACGAGATCGTCGTCGAACCCCATATCGCCAAAGATGCCAAAGTCGCGCTCGAGCGTATGCTCGCGGCGCTGCCGAAGTAAGGACCTTCCATGAAAAGCATCCTCGTCATCGGCAGTGGCGTAGCGGGCATGACCGCCGCGCTCGAAGCGATCGACAGCTATGAGGTCACGTTGCTGACCAAGTCCGACCTGGCGCAGAGCAACACCCGTTACGCCCAGGGCGGTGTCGCAGTTGTCACGACCGAGGATGACACCGTCGAGTCCCACGTCAACGACACGCTGATCGCCGGCGCGGGTCTCAGCGACGAGGACACGGTCCGGGTCCTGTGCGCCGAGGGCCCCGAAGTGATCGACGAGCTCATCGAACGCGGGGTGAAGTTCGACCAGGTCGACGGCCACCTCGCCCACGGCCTCGAAGCCGCCCATTCGCACGCCCGCATCCTCCACGCCGGCGGCGACGCGACCGGTGCCGGCATCGCGTATGCCCTCATCGACCAGCTCCGCGCCAGCAAGGTCACCGTCCGCGAATCGACGACGGCCGTGGACCTGGTGATGGATGACGGCAGGGCAGTTGGCGTCACTCTCCTCGACGGTGAGGTGATCCGGGCCGACATCGTCATCCTGGCGACAGGAGGCGCCGGCCAACTGTTCCCCTACACGACCAACCCGGAGATCGCGACCGGCGACGGCGTGGCGATGGCGCTCCGTGCGGGGGCGGTCGTCTCCGACCTCGAGTTCTACCAATTCCACCCGACGTCGCTCGACGCGCCGGGCAACTTCCTCGTGTCCGAGGCCGTGCGCGGCGAAGGTGCTGTCCTCGTCGACCGCGACGGCAAGCGGTTCATGCTTGGTGTCCATCCCGATGCCGAGCTCGCCCCACGCGATGTCGTCGCCCGTGGCATCGCCGCCCAGATGGCCAGGCAGCAGGGCGTCCCTGTGCGTCTGGACGCGACCGCGTTGGGCGTCGAATTCCTCGCCAGACGATTCCCCAACATCGATGCCGCGTGCCGCGCGCAGGGATTCGACTGGGGCAACGAGCCCATCCCCGTGACACCGGCCGCCCACTACTGGATGGGCGGCATCCGCACCGACGAATGGGGCCGCACCTCCATACCCGGCCTGTATGCCGTCGGGGAGGTTGCCTGCAACGGACTTCACGGCGCCAACCGACTCGCGTCCAACTCCTTGCTGGAAGGCGCCGTCTATGGCACGCGGTGCATCGCCGCCCTGGCCGATCCGCCCCCGGTCCAGGACTGGGACGTCGACTGGGCGCAGCCTTCGGCCCTCGACCTGGCCGACCGGCCCGATGCCGACGGTTTCACCCGCGATGACCTGCAGACGCTGATGTGGGAGGCCGTCGGCCTCACCCGCACCGGCGACGGGATGCGGGCCGCTGTGCACCGGCTGGCCGCCTTTTCCACGCCACCTGTCACCGATGCCAAGTCCGCCGAGGACGCCAACCTGCTGATCGTGTCGCGCGCCGTCGTCGTGATGGCGCTCGCCCGCGAGGAGTCGCGCGGAGGCCACTACCGCGGAGACTTCCCCGACACGCTGCCCGCGCTGGCCCACCACTCCGCGGCGGCCAGGGCATGAGCACGCTGACAAGGGAGCAGATCGACAAGGTCGTATGGATGGCGCTCGAGGAAGACGCTCCGTTCGGCGACATCACCTCGCAAACGCTGGTCCCGGAGACGGCCGTTGCCGATGCCGATCTCGTCGCACGCGAGCCGGGGGTTTTCAGTGGCGGTGAGGTGTTCACGGTCGCAATGACGACTCTGGACGACACCGTCAAGGTCACCCTGCACGTGGCCGACGGGGAGCATTTCGACAAGGGCGCCGTGTTGGCGAGTGTCAGCGGACCGGCCCGGATCGTGTTGCGGGCCGAACGCATCGCCCTCAACCTCGTCCAGCGGATGACCGGCATCGCCACGCTGACTGCGGCCTACGTCGCGGCCGTCGACGGCTCGAACGCCCGTGTCGTGGACACCCGCAAGACCACGCCCGGCCTGCGGGCACTCGAACGCCACGCGGTCCGTTCCGGTGGCGGCCACAACCACCGCTTCTCACTGTCCGACGCAGTCATGGCCAAGGACAACCACCTCGCACTCATCGACGACCTCACCGCCGCCCTCAGGCGGGCCCGAGAGGATTTGCCGCATACGACCCACATCGAGGTCGAGGTCGACCGGCCCGAACAGCTCGACGCGGTCCTGGCGGCCGGTGTCGACACGATCATGCTCGACAACTTCAGCCTCGAAGACCTGCGCAAAGGGGTCGAGATCATCGGTGACCGGGCCATCGTCGAGGCCAGCGGCGGCATCACCCTCGACACCATCGCCGACGTCGCCAGGACCGGCGTCGACGTCATCTCGGTCGGCGCGCTCACCCACAGTGTGCGGGCGCTCGACCTGGGCCTCGACATCTCGGTCAGATGATCTACCTCGACGCGGCCGCCACGACGCCGCTCCGACGCGATGTGCTCGAGCGGATGTGGCCCTACCTCGGTCCAGATTTCGGCAATCCCTCCAGTCACCACGAGGTGGGGGAGTCGGCCAAGCGCGCGCTCGATGAGGCGCGTGCCGATGTCGCCAGGGTCCTCGGCTGCAGGGCCGGCGAGATCACCTTCACCTCGGGCGGCACCGAGTCGGACAACGCCGCGATCAAGGGCATCGCGCTCGCCAACCCGCGCGGACGGCACCTGATCACGTCCTCCATCGAGCACCCGGCCGTCCTCGAATCGGTCGAGTTCCTCGGGCGCCTCGGTTTCGACGTCACCATTCTCGAAGTCGACGACACCGGCCTGGTCGATCCGGCCGCACTCGCTGCGGCGTTGCGTGAGGACACCACGCTCGTCAGCATCCAGTACGCCAACAACGAGGTCGGCACCATCCAGCCGATTGCCGAGCTCAGCGCCCTGACCAGCGCAAAGGGAGTGCCGTTCCATACCGACGCGGTCCAGGCGGCCGGCTGGCTCGACCTCGACGTCGCTCGGCTGGGCATCCAGGCGATGAGCATCTCCGGTCACAAACTCGGCGCCCCCAAGGGCATCGGCATCCTGTATGTCGGCCGCCGCATCCGACTCGAACCCCTGTTGCACGGCGGCGGCCAGGAGTCGGGCCGACGCTCCGGCACGGAAAATGTGGCCTCGGCCGTGGGCATGGCCGCCGCGCTCGGACTCGCCGGCGGAGACTCCTCCGAGACGGTGGCTCTGAGAGACACCTTCATCAAACGTGTTGTCGCCGAGGTGCCGGACGCGCAGCTGACCGGTCACCCGACCCAGCGCCTCCCGGGCACGGCTTCCTTCGTGTTCCCGGGCACGAGCGGCGAGGCCATACTCCTCGAGCTCGAGGCACGCGGAATCGTCTGCTCCAGCGGCTCGGCGTGTGCGGCCGGCAGCGACGAGCCTTCGCACGTCCTCACCGCGATGGGCTTCGACGGCCCGGTGGCGCAGACCGCGGTGAGGTTCACCTTCGGCCGCGACACGAGCGCCGGAGACCTCGAGACGGCTGCGGACGAGCTTGCCGTCGCGGTCAAACGGGTCAAGGGCATCGGCGGCTGACGCCGTGCCCGATCTGAAGCCATGGAGGACCAGAGCAAGATGGTGACTCCCGGCGATTGACGCAGCGGCGTGATGGAATGCAGTCATGCCGAGCCAGTGCCTCTTCTGCGAGATCATTGCGGGCAGGATCTATGCGCCACTCGTCTACGAAGACGCCGATGTGGTCGGGTTCCTCGACCATCGCCCGGTGTTCAAGGGCCACGTCCTGCTCGTCCCCCGTGAGCACGTCGTGACCCTGTCAGACCTGCCCGAACGCCTGATCGTGCCGTTGTTCGGCGTGGCGCAGCGCACGGCCGCGGCCATCACCGCCGGACTTGGTGCCCAGGGGACTTTCGTCGCGCTCAACAATGTGGTCAGCCAGTCGGTCGCGCATCTGCACCTGCACGTCGTGCCGCGCACCAAGGGCGATGGGCTCCGGGGCTTCTTCTGGCCACGTTCGAAGTACGCGGACGGGGAGGCCGAGGAATACGCCGCCCGGCTCCGCGAGGCCTATGCGGGCTGATCTGGGTCTACTGGCCCGTCGGCCGGACTAGCGATCGAGGTGACGGGCCCAGGCGAGGCAGAACAGCCCGTAACAACCGATGCCGAACGCGGTGGCGCCAAGCAAGGACGAGCCGTAAGGCTGCTCGAGTACTTTGCGCAAAGCCTGATCGAGGCCGCCGGCCTTGTCCGCGTCGTGGGTCCACGCCGCCCAGAGAAATAGCCCGCCGATGACCAGGAACGCCACACCCTTTCCGACATGACCGATCTTGCCCAAACCGACGTACGTCTTGCCGAGCTCGCCGGTCTGCCCTTGTGATTCGAGATCTTTACGGAATCCCTCGGTGATACCGCGGTAGATCAGGGAACAGCCGTAGCCGATGACCACCAGGCCGACAACGGCGACGAGTATCTGGCCGGCGGGGAACGACAGGATTTTCGCGGTCATCGGCTCGGTCTTGTCTCCACCGCCGCTGCCATCGCTCGCGGCGAGCTTGAACGAACTGAATCCGAAGAAACCGAAGATCCCCACCTTCGCGGCGGACGAGGCCTGATTGAGCTTGCGTTCGCCGCCATCCTTTTCGCGGTGACCCGCGAAAGTCTCGATGAGTTGCCAGATGACGAGCGCAACGAACCCGGCCGCCATCAGGTAGAGCAGGACCGAGCCGAGTGGTTGTGCGGCGACTTGCTTGAGTGCGCCGTCCTTGGAGGCAGACTTACCGCCGCCACCGGTTGCGAGGCGGACTGCCAGCCAGGCGATGAGAAGGTGCACGACGCCGTACGCGATGAGCCCCACGCGGACAGCGGCGCTGAGGATCTTGCTGTCGTCGGCTTTGCGTCCGAGCCTCTTCGCGGGGTTGGCCATGTGTCCAGCGTATGCCTGCCCGATCCGGAATTCATCTGCTTGCACCCAGCAACTACCCTAGAGGGGCGATGAATACCCCCAAGGACACTGTCTACCTCGACCATGCGGCGACGACGCCAATGGTCCCCGAAGCCGTCGCGACGATGGCCGAAGAGCTCGCCAAGACCGGCAACGCCTCCTCGCTTCACGCCTCGGGCCGTGCGGCCCGCCGCACCGTCGAAGAATCACGCGAACTCATCGCTGATCGCTTCGGCGCACGTCCCAGCGAGGTCGTTTTCCTCTCCGGCGGCACGGAAGCCAACAATCTGGCCATCAAGGGCCTCTTCTGGGCTCGCAGGGGCACCGATCCTGCCCGCAATCGCATCGTCTTCAGCTCGATCGAGCATCACGCGCTGCTCGACCCGGTGACCTGGCTGGCCAAGCACGAGGGCGCCGAGGTCTCGATGACCCCGGTCGATCGCTATGGCCGCATCCTGCTCGATGAGCTCCGCGCCAGTGTCGAGGTCGATCCCGCCGGTATCGCCGCGATCACGACGATGTGGGCCAACAACGAGATGGGGACGATCCAACCCATCGCTGAAGTCGTCAAGATCGCCAAGAAGTACGGCATCCCGGTGCACAGCGACGCGGTCCAGGCGGCCGGCTACATCCCGCTCGACTTCGCAGCCTCCGAGCTCGACGCCATGACCGTCACGGCACACAAGCTCGGCGGTCCGATGGGCATCGGCGCGCTCCTCATCCGCCGCGAGCTCGAGGCGACCCCGTTGCTCCACGGCGGAGGCCAGGAACGCGATCTCCGTTCGGGCACCATCAGCGTCGCCGCGATCGCCGCTTTCGCCAAGGCGGTCGAGATCGCCACCGCCCGGCAGGCCGAGACCTCGGCACGTGTCGAGGGTCTTCGCCGCAGGCTCGTCGACGGCATACGCGCTGCCGTTCCCAGCGCGATCGTCAACGGC
Organism: Actinomycetota bacterium; assembly: GCA_030856025.1. Lineage (GTDB taxonomy): Bacteria > Actinomycetota > Actinomycetes > Propionibacteriales > Nocardioidaceae > JACMOZ01. The sequence continues at coordinate 28,536 of JALYQD010000037.1, read as the reverse complement.
GATCCCGAGCCCGGCCCCGACCACCGTCTCCCCAACATCGCCCACGTGACCTTCCCCGGTTGCGAGGGCGACGCGATGCTCATGCTCCTCGACGCCCAGGGCATCGAGTGCTCGACCGGATCGGCCTGCAACGCCGGCGTCCCGCAGCCCAGCCACGTGCTCCTCGCGATGGGCTACGACGAGATCGCGGCCCGCGGCTCGCTCCGGTTCAGCCTCGGCCACACGTCGACCGAAGCCGACGTCGACACGCTCCTCGCCGCGTTGCCCGCGGTGTATGAGCGTGCGCACGCCGCCAACCTGATCAGGAGCACTCCATGATTTGCGTGCGGAGCGCGGTATGAGAGTTATCGCCGCCATGTCCGGCGGAGTCGACTCGGCAGTTGCCGCGGCGCGCGCCGTCGATGCCGGCCACGACGTCACCGGCGTCCACCTCGCGCTTAGCCGCAACCCCAAGTCCTATCGCTCCGGTGCGCGCGGTTGCTGCTCGATCGAAGACTCCAACGACGCACGCCGCGCCGCCGATGTCCTCGGCATCCCGTTCTACGTGTGGGACATGAGCGATGAGTTCGCCGAAGAGGTCGTCGAGGACTTCATCGCCGAATACACCGCCGGCCGCACCCCCAACCCGTGCCTGCGCTGCAACGAGAAGATCAAGTTCGCCGCCGTCCTCGACCGCGCCCTTGCCCTCGGGTTCGACGCCGTGGCCACCGGTCACTATGCGCAGTTGGAGACCGGCTCCGACGGCCTCATCGAGATGCACCGGGCCATCGACATGGGCAAGGACCAGTCCTACGTCCTCGGCGTGCTGACGCAGGACCAGCTGGCTCATTCGCTCTTCCCGCTCGGCGACACGACCAAGGACGTCATTCGCATCGAGGCCGCCAACCGTGAACTCGCCGTCGCCAAGAAGCCCGACAGCCACGACATCTGCTTCATCTCCGACGGCGACAACGCCGGCTGGCTGCACGAAAAGCTCGGCGCCAAGCCCGGCAAGATCGTCGACGAGGCCGGTACGGAGCTCCGCGACCACGACGGTGCCTTCGCCTTCACGATCGGCCAGCGTCGCGGGCTGCACCTCGGCATCCCGGCCGACGACGGCAAGCCCCGATTCGTCCTCGACATCGAGCCTGTTAGCGGCACCGTCACGGTCGGACCGCGCGACAAGCTGGCGATCGACTACCTGGAAGGCATCAAGCCGCTCTGGTGCGGCGCCGTGCCGACCGAACCGCTCGAGTGCTCGGTCCAGCTGCGCGCCCACGGCGAAGAGCACCGCGCGACCGTGACCGTCTCCGACCCGGACGTCAAGGTCGAGCTGCACGACCCGGCTTTCGGCATCGCACCCGGCCAGGCCTGCGTCATCTATGACGGCACCCGCGTCGTCGGCTCGTCGACGATCGCCAGGACCGCGCGCCTGTCCCCGGCCCAGCGGTGAGTTTGCGTCCACCCGCACCGCTGAGCGGTGACCTAACGTCTACTTCTGTGCCGAGCGTGGACGCCACCTCACCGCCGCACGCGGGAGCAGTATGAGCTTCGGCGCCGGCGTCGGCTCCATGCCGGGCGAGGACTATGCCGAAGCGCTCCGCGTCGTCCTCGGCGAGACCCCTGACCTCGTCGCCATACCCGAGCTCCCGGACCGGGGTGTCCAGGCAGCCATGACCGGTCGCGGTATGGGCATCCTGGCCGAGCTGGGCGCCGACCTTCAACCCGCCGGATGGCGACTGACCGGTGCCGGATCGGGCGCCGATCAGCGCCGTGCCCGGTCGATGCTGGCCCAGGACCTCGACACGGTCGAGGAACAGCTCCAGGGATTCGACGGCCTCCTCAAGGTCCAGGTCACCGGTCCATGGACTCTCTCGGCGACGGTCGAACGCCCCCGCGGCGACCGCATACTCGCCGACCATGGTGCTCGGCGGGACCTGGCGCAATCGCTGGCCGAAGGCATCGGCGATCACCTTTCAGGTGTGTCTGCCCGGGTTCCTGGTGCATCGCTGATCCTGCAGGTCGACGAGCCCGCCTTGACCGCCGTCCTCAACGCCCAGATCCCGACCGCGAGCGGCTGGGGCCGGCATCGCTCGATCGACAAGCCCGAAGCCGATGCAGCCTTGCGGGCGGTGGCCGAGGCAGGACGCAGCTCAGGCGCGCGCACGGTCCTGCATTCGTGTGCTCCCGATGTGCCGGTCGCCCTGGCCGCCGGCGCGGGTTTCGACGCGGTGAGCTTCGATTTGTCGCTGGCGACACCGGGCGACCAATGGGCCGCGGCCTTCGACAGCGGCCTCGACCTGTGGCCCGGCGTGGTCCCGTCGACCGATGCCGACGGGGTCAATGACCGGGTCCTCGGCAAGCGCATCGAAGACTTCTTCAGCGCCCTCGGGTTCGGCATCGATGCGTACGCCGACCGGCTCGTCGTGACACCTACCTGCGGACTCGCCGGAGCGTCTCCCACGTGGGCAAGGCGGGCACTTGCGCTCTCGGCCGCGTTGGCGAAGTCGATCGCCGGCAGCGACCGCTAGCCTTTGCGTTACCTGTTGGCTGGTGGTCTCAGGCAATCGCTCGGCTTGTGAATAATTCTGGAAGGGTTTCGGCGCCGACAATCACAGACCGACTGGGTGCCATTTGTCGGCTAAATTGCAAGCTACTGGTTGGCCAATATATAGGCTACTCTTGCGGTATGAAGACAATGCCATTGAGTGAGGCGAAAGACAAGCTTTCCGGCCTGGTGGATGAAGCCGAACGGACGCACGAGATCATTACGATCACGCGCCATGGCCGGCCAGCGGCCGTGTTGATGGCCGCCGATGATCTGGAATCACTGCAAGAGACGCTTTTCTGGCTCTCGAATACGGGGATCAAAGAATCGGTGTCGGCGGCGGAGGGTGAATACGCCGCCGGAGAAACGATCAGCGGCGACGATCTTCGCGCCGAGCTTGGAATGCCTCAGCAGTGACGGCGACGTTCAAGATTCAGGTCAGTTCCGAAGCACGCCGGGGATTGAACCGGCTTCCCAGCAAGATTGCGTCCGCTGTTGTCGAATTTATCACCGGCCCGCTTGCCGAAAACCCGCAGAAACTGAGCAAACCGTTGCGTGGTGACCTGGACGGATACCGTAGCGCCCGCCGCGGAGACTACCGCGTGCTCATCCGGATCATCGAATCCGATGAAGCGGTGCTGGTCGTGCGAATCGACCATCGCGCCGACATCTATCGCCCGAAATAGCCTCACGTACAGAGTTCGTCATTTGCGGCGCGAGTTGATCTGTCGCACTAGCGGGGCTGGGGCCGGATCTCGCCCGAACCGCGGGCGATGAGCTTGGTGGGGACGACATATTGGCGTTCGGCCTGATCGTCGCCCTCGATCCGCGCAAAGACGCGCTCGGCAGCGAGTTTGCCCATTTCGCGAGGATTCTGGGCGATCACCGTGATGGCCGGTTCGATCAGGTCGGCGAGTGAGAAGTCATCGAACCCGACCAAGGCGATCTCACGATGCAGCCCGAGGTCGCGCAGGGCCCTGATTACTCCGATCGTGACGAGGTTCTGGCTCGTGTAGAGCGCGGTCGGCCTCACGGGCGAGGTCATGATCGCGTGTACGGCCTCTCGAGCGGCCGATTCGCTCCGTAAGTCCTCGATGATGGCGCCGAGGCCGGCGCCGGCCAGTGCCATGCCCTCGACGAAGCCGTGCCGGCGTTGTTGCGCCGTGAAGATGGCCGGGTTGTCGCCGAGATAGGCGATGTCCCTGTGCCCGTGGCCGACCAAGTGAGCAACGGCATTGGCTGAGCCCGTCGAGTTGTCCACGACGACCGAGTCCGCCGAGATCCCGACAGGCGTGCGGTCTACGAACACCATGGGCGTGCCGTGCTCGCGCTCATGTTGCAGATAACCCTGATCCTCGCTGACGGTCATCATTATCAGCCCGTCGACGCGTCGGCGCGTGAATGCCGAGACACGCTCCTGCTCGTGCGCCGGGTCCTCGTCGAGACTTGCGGCGAATACGGCCACCCCGCGCGGTCGCGCCGCGTCCTCGATGGCTCGGGTGATGGCTGCGGCGAAGGGGTTGGCGAGGTCGGACAGGAGCACGCCGAGGGAGCGGGTCTTTTGGTCGCTGCGTCCGAGTGTGCCCGCGCTGAGGTTGGGCTCATAGCGCAGCGCAGAGATTGCCTGGTTGACCTTTTCGCGAGTCTGCGGAGTGACGTTTTTCTCGTCATTGATGACACGTGAGACGGTCTTGATGCCGACGCCGGCAAGTGCCGCGACATCCCTGATGGTTGCTCGTGCGCGCTGACCGGAGTCCTTGCGCGTGATTGACACCGGTGTCTCCAAACTGTGAACTAGATCACCAAAACCCTTGACTATTAATAGTTCAAAGGCAAAGAACTGTCAATGACACCGTTGTCAACGTTCACGAATTTGACCGGAAAGAAGAACTCTCAATGAAAAGCAATCTCCTACGCAGCATCGCGGTAGTGGCCGCCGCCGCGACCGTGAGCATCGGCCTTGCGGCATGCTCGTCCGATTCTGGCGGCAGCGACAAGGTTGGCGTGACGCTCATCGTCAAGACGACCGCCAACCCCTTTTTCGTGGCGATGGAAGACGGCGCCAAGAAGGCCGCCAAGTCCGGCGGCGTGGATCTCACCCTCGCGGCCGGCAAGGAAGACGGCGACGAGGACACCCAGATCCAGGCGATCGAAAATGCCATCTCCCGCGGAGACAAGGGCATCCTGATCACGCCCAACGGACCCGGCGTGGTCGATGCGATCACCAAGGCGCGCGATGCGGGCCTCTACGTGATTGCGCTAGACACTCCTCCGGACCCGGCCGACGCGGTTGACATCACGTTCGCCACGGACAACCTCGAAGCGGGCAAGCTCATCGGCGCATGGACGGCTGCTCAGCTCGACGGCAAGGAAGCAACGATTGCCATGCTCGACCTCTTCGACGACAAGGTCGTCACGGTCGACTACAACCGCGACCAAGGCTTCCTCGAAGGGATGGGCATCGACACCGCAGATGCCAAGAAGAACGGCGATGAGGCCAAGAGCGGGGACTACTCCGCGGGCGCGGGCGGCAAATACACGATCGTCGGCAACGAGGCCACGCAAGGCGCCGAGGACGGCGGACGCACTGCCATGGAGAACCTGCTCTCCAAGAATGGCGACGTCAACGTCGTCTACACAATCAACGAGCCGGCTGCATACGGCGCCTACCAGGCACTGAAGGCAGCGGGCAAGGAAAAGGATGTCCTCATCGTGTCCGTCGACGGCGGCTGTGCCGGCGTCAAGCAGACCGGTGAAGGCATCATCGGCGCGACCAGCCAGCAGTACCCGGTCAAGATGGCCGAGCTCGGCGTCGAGGCCATCAAGAAGCTTGCCGATGGCGGCGCGAAGCCTAAAGTGAGTGAAGGCGTCGACTTCTTCAACACCGGCGTGCAACTCGTCACCGACAAGCCTTCCGACGGCGTCAAGAGCATCACCGCGGCCGACGGCTTAAAGGTCTGCTGGGGATAGCCGGCACGACCCCTCCGGTTGTCGGGGTCGCCTCGCGGCGGCCCCGACTCCCCGGCCACTTCTCGATTCTGCAAGGAAGCAAACGTGACTCAAATCCAGGAAGCGCCGTCGCAACACGACCCCGCTGAAGAATTCATGGACCGCCAGACGACGGCTCGCCGCATTCGGTTCGAAGGTCGTTGTCCTCGATGAGCCCACGGCAGCCCTCGGCGTGCGCGAATCCAATCAGGTTCTCCAGCTCATCAAGGACCTCCGGGACCGCGGGTTGCCGGTCATCCTGATCAGCCACAACATGCCCCAGGTCTTCGAGGTCGCCGACCGCATCCATATCCAGCGACTCGGAAAATGCGCGGCGACGATCACCCCCCAGACGCACACCATGCCCGAGGCGGTGGCGATCATGACCGGGGCCGCAAAGGTCTAGAAGTCAACCGCGGAATTCGTCCGGGTCTGCCGATAGAGTCGCCTCATGGCGACTGACGACGAGCTCCGGCAGCGGCACAAGGACCTGGCCGAGACCATCGAGGGACATCGCCAGCGCTATCACCTCGAAGACGCGCCCACGATCTCCGACGGCGAGTACGACAAGCTGATCCGCGAGCTCGAAGGCCTCGAGGAGAAGCTCCCCGAGCTCCGCACCCCCGATTCGCCCACGCAGCAGGTCGGCGGCATGATCTCGTCGACGTTCGAGGCTTACGAGCACCGCGAGCGGCTGATGAGCCTCGACAACGCCTTCAGCATCGAGGAGCTCGAGGCCTGGCACGCCCGGCTGTTGCGCGAAGGCGTCGACAACGCGGAGTTCCTGTGTGAGCTCAAGGTCGATGGGCTCGCGATCTCCCTGACCTATGAGGACGGGCGCCTCACGCGCGGTGTCACCCGTGGCGATGGCCGCGTCGGCGAGGACGTGACCAACAATGTCCGCACCATCGACGCGATCCCGCACCGGCTGGCCGCCGCGGACGACTACCCGATTCCGGCCTACGTCGAGGTCCGCGGCGAGGTGTTCTTCCCGACCGAGGCGTTCGAAGAGTTCAACACGGCCTGGGCCGAGTCCGGCAAGACGCCGTTCTCCAATCCGCGCAACGCGGCCGCCGGTTCGCTCCGTATGAAGGACTCCTCGGTCACCGCGAGCAGGCCGCTGTCGATGGTGTCCCATGGACTCGGGTTCCGCGAAGGCTTCGAGCCCAGCCGCCAGTCCGAGGCCTATGCCGCCCTCGAGGCATGGGGGCTGCCGACCAGCGACCGCGCCAAGGTCGTCCCGACGCTGAACGATGTCGAGGAGTTCATCGCCTACTACGGTGAGCACCGCCACGACGTCATACACGAGATCGATGGGGTTGTGGTCAAGGTCGACCAGGTCGATCTGCAGCGCCGGCTGGGATCGACATCCCGCGCTCCCCGATGGGCGATCGCCTGGAAGTACCCGCCCGAAGAGGTCAACACCCGTCTGCTCGACATCCGGGTCAACGTCGGCCGCACCGGTCGCGTCACCCCCTATGGCGTCATGGAGCCGATCCGGGTCGCCGGGTCGACCGTCGAGATGGCGACCCTCCACAACCAGCACGAGGTCAAGCGCAAGGGCGTCCTGATCGGCGACATGGTGGTGCTGCGCAAGGCCGGCGACGTCATCCCCGAGATCGTCGGGCCCGTCGTCCAGCTCCGCGACGGCTCCGAACGCGAATTCGTGATGCCGACCGAGTGCCCGTCGTGTGGCACTCCGCTCGCCCCCACCAAGGAGGGCGACGCCGACATCCGCTGCCCCAACTCCCAGTCCTGCCCGTCACAGCTTCGCGAACGCCTGACCCACGTCGGCGGGCGCGGCGCGTTCGACATCGAGGTTTTCGGATGGGAGGGCGCGACCGCTTTGCTCGACGCCGGCGTGCTCGTCGACGAGGGTGGCTTGTTTTCACTCACCGCGGAGCAGTTGCTGACCGTGCCGCTCTACACGCGCGTCGCCAAGAAGGCCGAGCGTGAGGCCGGCGCGGAGGAACGCGTGCTCAGCGCCAACGGCGGGGCGCTCCTCGACAACCTCGAGAAGGCCAAGTCCCAGCCCCTGTGGCGGGTACTCGTCGCCTTGTCGATTCGCCATGTCGGACCGACGGCGGCGCGTGCTCTGGCCACACACTTCGGCACCATTGACGCCATACGCGCCGCATCGATCGAGGAGCTCTCGGCGGTCGACGGCGTCGGCCCGACGATCGCCGAAGCCGTGGTCGAGTGGTTCACGGTCGACTGGCACCGGGGCATCGTCGACCAGTGGGCGGCTGCCGGCGTACGCATGGCCGACGAGCGGGACGACTCGGTGCCGCGGACTCTCGAGGGGCTCACCATCGTCGTGACCGGATCGCTCGTCGACTTCACCCGCGACTCGGTCAAGGAGACGATCATCGCCCGGGGCGGCAAGGCGTCGGGTTCGGTTTCCAAGAAGACCGACTACGTCGTGGTCGGGGAGTCGCCCGGCTCCAAAGCCGAAAAGGCCGAACAACTCGGCGTGCCGATCCTCGACGAAGACGGTTTCAAGGCGCTCCTGGAGTCCGGGCCCGAGTGAGCGGCGCCGGGCCACAAACGCATCGTTCGCCCGGGCCGGATGTGGCCCGCGGAGTGGCGCTGGTCATCGTGGCCATGTCCAACACCGTGTGGTGGGTCTATGGCCTCGACCCCGGCCATCTTGTGTGGGACTCGGTCGACCGCTGGACCGGTGCGCTCGGCGTGATCTTCATCAGCGGGCGCGCTTACCCGATGTTCTCGTTCCTGTTCGGCTACGGCATCGTGCAGATGCTGTCCCATCTCGCCGCACGCGGGGTGAGTCGCCGTCGCGCCGAAACAGTAGTGATTCGCCGCAACGTCACCCTCGTGGGTCTCGGCTTCCTGCATGCGCTGTTCCTGTTCAGCGGCGACGTGCTCGGCGCTTACGGATTGCTGGGCTTCATCTGCCTGGTTCTGGCACGGCAGCGCCCATACTCGATCGCCCTGGTCGCCGTGACGTTCCTGGCTTTCCGCGTGCTCTACGACTACCACGGGTGGGTGTGGCAGTGGGTCGACCTGAGTCTCAGTCAGGAGGTCGCATCGGCCGCCACCTATGGCGGGGCGATGGGGCTGCGGGTCCGCGACTGGTTGAGCGGATGGGCGGTCCTTCCCTACTACCTGGCTCCGATGATCTTCGGCGTCCTCGCGGCCCGCCATCGCATTCTCGAGGAACCGGTCAAACATCGCCGGCTGCTGATCGTCACGATCGTGGGCGGCTTCGCGCTCTCGATCCTGTCGGGCCTGCCCGATGCGTTGGTCGCGCTTGACCGGTGGCAGCCTTCGGGCGCCCGTACATGGCAATACATCAGCACGATCGGCGAGGCGGGCGGGATCGCCGGTGGCATTGCCCTCGCTGCACTGGCGTCACTTCTCACGTCCTATGTCGGCCGTTCCGGTGTCCTCCATAGGTTCCTCGAGCCCGTACGTTGTCTGGGTCGCCGCTCCTTGTCGGGATACCTGTTCCAATCCTTCGCGTTTGTGCTGATCTTCCCGGCCTACACGCTCGGCTTGGGTGGCAAGTCCGGCATCACCGCCTGCTACCTGATCGCGCTGGCGGTCTGGGGCCTGAGCCTGGTGCTCGCGACCCTGCTCGAACGATCTGGCCGCACCGGCCCGGGGGAGTGGCTCATGCGCCGTGCCGCGTACGGGGCTCAAAAAGTCAGGCCGTGACGTTCCATCAGCGGGCCGGTGCGTTCGAAGTCGACATCGCATCCGTAGTCCGCGGCCAGCGCGGCCATGGTTTCGGGATCGGGCTCGCTCGTCATCAGGCCGAGGGTGCGGAAGAGCTCCTCCAGCCCCCCGGGGCAAATGGTTTCGAGCACCCGGGCCGGTGAATCCCCCGCGTTCCAGAACGTGTGCCACTGATCGCGGGGCTTGAAGATCAGGTCTCCGACTTCGGCGAACACTTCGTTGTCGCCGAGCATGGCTCCCACCCGGCCCTCGAGTACATACGTGTATTCGTCCTCGCGCGTGTGGCGATGCACGGGCGCGGCGATCGATCGGGGCGCCATGAGGTGCTCGACAAGGGAGAATCGGCCACCGGTTGCCTTCGCGTCGATCAGGAAGCGGTCCCGGACCCCTTCGGGCGAGCCGAGAATCTGCCCGTCCTGCGGGCCAAGCACCTGCATCCGTGGTTCGCTTTCGGTGCTCATGGTCATGGTGACTCCTCAGTCGTAGGGCTGTGATTTTGATGCTAAGTTCCGCGGCCCCTCCTGCCCATTCCACAAAAGTGGTAGTCGATCGGTCGCGGAGACTTAACCTGAAGGGGTGAGCGGATACGCGAAGCGACGGGCGGTCGACCGGATCGCGCAACTGTCCGGCCAGGGACTCGACCTGGTGCCGTTCTGGCAGGCGTCGGCCGAAGCAGTTGCGAGCGCAGTTCCGCACTACATGGCGCCGTGTTGGTACACGATGGATCCGGCGTCCCTGCTGGTCACGAGCCATTTCAGCGAAGACCTACCCGAGCTGCCGCCCGAATGGCTGGCGGCCGAGTACTACGAGGACGATGTCAACAAGCTCGCCGACATCGCCCGGTCCGACAGGGGAGTGTCGACCCTCTTCGACGCCACCGGCGGCACTCCGTCCAACAGTCCGCGCTGGCACGAAAACATGAGTTATGGCGCCGACCAGGAACTGATCGCGGCACTGCGTACCGACCGCGGCGATGTATGGGGTGCGCTGGGGCTCTACCGGGCGGAGGGCCAACCCCAATTCGATTCCGACGACCTGTCTTTCATCGTGACCGTCGTTCCTCACCTGGCCGAAGGCGCCCGCAGGGCACTGCTCATCGGTGAGGCGACAGACCCCGAGGCGCTGGACGGGCCGGGGTTGGTCATCCTCTCCTCGGACTGGAGCGTCGACTCCATGACTCCGGGTGTCGGGCGCTGGCTTTCGGAGCTCCCCGATGGCGACTGGGACGCGGGGATCCTCCCCTCGGCGGTGCTTGCCGTTGCGGGACAGGCCTTGAGACAAGCCGAACGGCCCGACGGGTCCAGTGCGACCGCGGTGTCACGGGTGCTGGCCAGGTCGGGCATCTGGGTCGTCCTGCACGGGGCCGTACTGGTCTCGGACAGTCACCGACGCGTTGCCGTCATCGTCGAGCCGGCCCATCCTGCCCGGATCTCGCCGTTGCTCATGTCGGCATACGGGCTGACCGAGCGCGAGCAGGATGTCACCCGTCTCGTCCTCCAGGGAAGGGCGACCACGGAGATCGCGACCGCCCTTCGGGTGTCGACCCAAACCGTCCAGCAACACCTCAAGAATGTGTTCGAGAAGACCGGCGTACACAGTCGGCGGGACCTCGTCGGCAAGGTGTTCTTCTCGCACTATGAGCCCCGTGTCCGTGACAACGAGAGCCGTGCGCAAGACGAGCGCCCTTTGCGCGGCGGCCCCCTGGCCACGTCAGGCCCAAGAGGTTCGCGGGGACCCTAGACTGGTTCCATGATGGAACTCCGACCCAATTGTGAGTGCTGCGACCGGGACCTCGACCCATCGTCGCCGGACGTCATGATCTGCACGATCGAGTGCACCTGGTGCAGTGACTGCGCAGAGAATGTCCACGACGGCGTCTGCCCCAACTGCGGGGGAGACCTGCAACGCCGCCCGATCCGGCCGCCGGTCTGGCTGGAGAAGTACCCGGCCTCGACCACAAGGGTCCTCAACCCCGACTGCCTCGCGGCTCGCTAGCCCCGTTCCCCGCTACTCGCTGCGCCCGCTGACTCAGTCGCGTTGAGCCGCGAACGTCCCGATCGCCACAATGGCGAAGCCGATACCCCACCACCCGAGACCACCGGCTGCGGCATACAGGGCGACCGTCAGGAACAGCATCACCTGGACCGCGAAACGAGTGGGGTTGTCGAGGCGGCGGGCCGAGTTCGGAGCCATCCATTGAGCCCAGATGCTGATCGTTACTGCGGCGAGGAACGCACCGATCGCCCAGCCGAGCCAGCCACTCGCGAAGCCGTGACCCGAGAACACCAGGAGCACGAGCATGGCCAATTCGCACAGGAACGCCAAGGCGTCGAGGGGACCGAGGTCCTGGGGCTTCGTGGGCGGCATGACGGCAGCATAGAGGTCGATGAGTCGCGTGCTGGCCAACCCCTAAGATGGATCGGTACGCCGACTCCCTCTGCAAGCCACAACAGTTCAAGGATGTGTATGACCGACCCCGTCAAGGGTATTTCGCGCGATGACGTGGCCCATCTGGCCAATCTCGCCCGCATCGATCTCAGCGACGCCGAGCTCGATCACCTCGCCGCCGAACTCCCGGTGATCCTCGAGTCCGTCGCCAAGGTGCAGGAAGTCGCCGTCGACGACATCGTGGCCATGTCGCACCCGCTCCCGGTGAGCAATGTCTTCCGCCCCGACGTCGTACGCCCGGGCCTGACCGCCGAAGAGGCGTTGTCGGGCGCGCCCGAGGTCGAGCAGCAGCGGTTCCTCGTCCCGCGCATCCTCGGGGAGGAAGCATGAGAGACATCATCGGTATGACCGCCGCTGATCTCGCGGCCAAGCTCGACAGCCGCGAGATATCCTCGGTCGAAGCCACTCAGGCGCATCTGGACCGCATCGCGGCCGTCGATGGCGACATCCACGCCTTCCTGCACGTCGACTCCGACGGCGCTCTTGCCGAGGCCGCCTCGATCGACGACCGGCGCGGCAAGGGCGAGGACCTGCATACGCTCGCCGGCGTGCCCATCGCGATCAAGGACATCGTCGCGACCAGGGGACTGCCCACGACGTGCGGTTCGAAGATCCTCGACGGCTGGATCCCGCCCTATGACGCCACGATCGTCCAGCGCATCAAGGCCGCCGGACTGCCGATCCTCGGCAAGACCAACATGGACGAATTCGCCATGGGTTCATCGACGGAGCACTCCGCCTACGGTCCGACCCGCAACCCTTGGGACCTAGACCGCATCCCCGGCGGCTCCGGCGGCGGTTCGGCCGCAGCGGTGGCCGCCTACGAGGCGCCCCTCGCGGTTGGCACCGACACCGGCGGCTCCATCCGCCAACCCGGTTCGATGACCGGCACGGTCGGCGTGAAGCCGACATACGGCGGAGTCTCCCGCTATGGGCTGGTCGCGATGGCGAGCAGCCTCGATCAGGCCGGCCCGGTCACCCGTACGGTGCTCGACGCCGCGCTCCTGCACGAGCTCCTGGGCGGGCACGATCCGTTGGACTCGACGAGCCTCAACGCGCCCGTTCCCGCGGTTGTCGCCGCGGCTCGCAAGGCCGACGTCAAGGGACTGCGCATCGGCATCGTCAAGGAACTCGGCGGTGAGGGCTACCAGGCCGGCGTCAGCGAACGCTTCAACGAGGCGGTCGAACTGCTGACACAGGCCGGTGCCGAAGTCGTCGAGGTCTCCTGCCCGAGCTTCGACTACGCGCTGGCCGCCTACTACCTCGTCATGCCCAGCGAGGTGAGCAGCAACCTCGCCAAGTTCGACGCCATGCGTTACGGCGTCCGTGTCAGCCCCGAGGGCGTCGACAGCCCCGACGCCGAGCAGGTCATGGCGGCCTCGCGTGATGCCGGTTTCGGCGACGAGGTCAAGCGCCGAATCATCCTCGGCACCTATGCGCTTTCCAGCGGCTACTACGACGCCTACTACGGCTCGGCCCAGAAGGTCCGTACGCTGATCGCCAACGATTTCGCGGCCGCTTTCGACAAGGCGGACGTCCTCGTCTCGCCGACGTCGCCGACGACGGCGTTCCCGCTGGGGGACAAGCTCGACGACCCGCTGGCCATGTACCTGCAGGATGTCGCCACGATCCCGGCCAACCTGGCCGGCGTGCCCGGACTGTCGCTGCCGGTCGGCCTCGCCGCCGAAGACGGCCTCCCGGTCGGCTTCCAGTTCCTCGCCCCGGCGACCGCAGATGATCGTCTCTACAACGCCGCGGCCGCCCTCGAGGCGCTGCTCGAAGACAAATGGGGTGGCGCCCTGCTCCGCAACGCACCTACTCTCGCGGGAATGAAGTGACCATGGAAACGTTAGTTTCTTTCGACGACGCATTGACGCGCTATGAACCCGTGATGGGCCTCGAAGTCCACATCGAGCTCAGCACCGGGTCCAAGATGTTCTGCGGTTGCGCCACGGTGTTCGGCGCCGAGCCCAACACCCAGACCTGCCCGATCTGCCTCGGCCTCCCAGGCGCCCTCCCGGTCGTCAACGAGAAGGCCATCGAGTCGGCCATACGCATCGGCCTCGCGCTCAATTGCGAGATCGCCGAGTGGTGCCGGTTCGCGCGCAAGAACTACTTCTATCCCGACCAGCCCAAGAACTTCCAGACGTCGCAGTATGACGAGCCGATCGCCTACGAAGGCTGGACCGAAGTCACCGTCGACGGTGAGGTCTTCCGGATCGAGATCGAGCGCGCGCACATGGAGGAGGACACCGGCAAGTCGCTGCACGTTGGCGGCTCGACCGGTCGCATCCACGGCGCCGACCACTCGCTCGTCGACTACAACCGGGCCGGCATACCGCTGATCGAGATCGTCACCAAGGTGATCGAGGTCCCCGGCGACAAGGCTCCCGAAGTGGCCAAGGCCTATGTCGCGCACCTGCGTGATCTCATCGGCGGGCTCGGCGTCTCCGATGTCCGTATGGACCAGGGGTCGCTGCGCTGCGACGTCAACCTGTCGCTCCGCCCGATCGGGACCCAAAAGCTCGGCACCCGCTCCGAGACCAAGAACGTCAACTCCCTGCGCTCGGTCGACCGGGCCGTCCGCTTCGAGGTCGGCCGCCACGCCGCCATACTCGATGCCGGCCAGAAGATCGTCCAGGAGACGCGGCACTTCCACGAGGACACCGGCACCACGTCGTCCGGCCGGGAGAAGTCCGATGCCGAGGACTACCGCTACTTCCCCGAGCCCGATCTCGCGCCGGTCGCCCCGTCGCGCGAATGGGTCGAGGAGCTCCGCGCCACGATGCCCGAGCAGCCGAGCGTCCGCCGTGACCGCCTACAGGCCGATTGGGGCTTCAATGACCTCGACATGCGCGATGTCGTCGGTGCGGGAGCGCTCGAGCTCGTCGTCGCGACGGTCGAGGCCGGGGCCAGTGCCCAGTCGGCCAAGAAATGGTGGCTGACCGAGATGGCCCGCCGGTCCAATGAGCAGGGCGTCGAGCTCGCCGCTCTTGCGATCACCCCTGTGCAGGTTGCCGAGATCCAGTCGTTCATCGAAGCGGGCCGAATCAACGACAAGCTCGCGCGCCAGGTCTTCGACGGCGTCCTTGCAGGTGAGGGCACTCCCAAGGAGGTCATCGCTTCCCGCGGGCTCGAGCTCGTCTCCGACGACGGTGCGCTCGGCGAGGCCGTCGACCGCGCGATCGAGGCCAACCCCGATGTCGCCGACAAGATCCGGGACGGCAAACAGGCCGCCGCCGGCGCCCTGATCGGCGCGGTGATGAAGGACATGCGTGGCCAGGCCGATGCAGGCCGCGTACGCGAGCTCATCCTCGAAAAGCTCGGCTGAGCCACGGGACAACAAGTAGCGTTTGGCCATGACCGAATTCGTCGACAAGGTGCGCGAAATCGCGATGTCATTTCCGGGCGTGACCGAGCGCCTCAGTCATGGGGCTCCGTCGTGGTTCATCGGCAAGTCTCCGCAGTTCGCCAACTACACCGATCATCATCACGGCGTCGAGTGGACTGCGACGTGGGCCGCGACGCCGCCGGGAGCGAGCGAAGCCCTGGTCCTGAGCGATCCCGAGACCTACTTCGTACCGCCCTATTTCGGCCACCGGGGATGGGTCGGTATGCGGTTGAACGGCTCGACTGACTGGGACGAAGTCGCCGAGCTCCTCGAGGACGGCTGGCGCAGCGTCGCCCCGGCCAGGCTGATCGCCCAGCGCGACTCCTAGCCGGCGGTCTTCTTCGTTGCCGACTTCTTGGCGGGTGCCGTCTCGGCCGCCACGATCTTCTTGGTTCCGGCCTTGCGCGCAGTTGCCTTTTTCGCAGCCGTCACCTTCGCCGCGGCAGCCTTCTTCGCGGGCTTCGGATTGATGGGTTCTACGTTCGCGGCCTTCGGCGCCATTGCGGCCCTCGCAATGGCAGCCTCGCGGGAGGATTTGTGTGCTTCAGCTCGCGCGACGAGGTCGAGAAGCTCGTCGTGGATGGCCTGTGGCTGCTCGAGCGGCAGGAAGTGTGTGGCGTTCAACTCGATGTACTTCGAGTCGGGAATCCGCTGCGCGGCGGTCTTCATGTCCCGGGCACCGGTCAGGATGTCCTGTTTTCCGGCGATGAATGTCACCGGGACGCGAATGCCGGACAAGGGCACGCGGACGCCTTGCGAGACGCCCAGGGCCATGTGGGCATACCAGCGGGGATTGGTCGTGCAGAACTCGCGGAGCATGGTCCGAAGCTGATCGGTGTCTGCCTCCCTGCTGATGAAGCCGGTCCGCTGGACGGCCTTCGTCGTCAGCCGTGTCCATGGGATCCGCTTGATGAAGGGCGCGAACAGGTTGCCGCCCAGATAGCCTCCGCGGGCCATGTTGATCATGATCTGCTTCGCGACCGGACGGGGCAGGTGGAGCGGCGCCAGCATGGTGGCGAACGTGTCGCCGGGCACGCCGGCGACGGCCATGATGCCGTCGACCCGCTCGGGGTGGCGGGCCGCGAGCTCGAACGCGATGGTGACGCCATGCGACCACGAGGGAATCACCGCCGATTTGATGCTGGCATCGTCCATGACAGCGAGGGCGTCCTCCATGTACGACTCCATGTCGGCACGGTTGTTGGCGGGCCGCTGCGAACCGCCCACGCCACGGTGGTTCCAGGACACGACATGGATGCCGCAGTCCGGGTCCAGCAGCGCCGGCCACGAGTGCGGATTGGTGCCTAGCCCGTTGGACAACAACACCGTCGGGCCCTCGGCGTCGTTTGTCCAGGCGCGCAGTCGCGTTCCGTCCGCGCTGTAAACGTCGTAATAGCGCACGTACCGCGCCTTGGGGCTCTTGCCTTTGGTCATAAGCGCTGATTCTGCCCTCTGTGTTGCGGCGCTGCAAACGCAATCTCGTAAAGTCGTCGTATGACTTCGCCGAGTTCCAAGCCCGTCGCGGCGCCGAAGGTGATCGAACGCAGGGCCGATCTGGTTTTCGAGGGTGGCGGGGTCAAGGGGATAGCCCTCGTCGGGACCGCTGTTGCGCTGGCCGACAACGGCTATTCGTTCGCCCGCGTCGCGGGATCCTCGGCCGGTGCCATCGTCGGAGCGATCATCGCCGCGATGGAGAAGGCGGGCGAGCCGATCGGGCGGGCCGACGACATCATGCGCACACTCGACTACACGAAGATGCTCGACCGGCGCGGCGTCTCCAAAGCCTTCCGCTGGTGGCCCTCCGCGGCCAATGCGCTCGGGATATTTTTCAACCGGGGCATGTACCAGGGCAGCTACCTGCAGGACTGGACCCGAGGAGTCCTGGCCGATCTGGGCGTCCGCCGCTTCGGGGACCTGCGGTTCCCCGATCCTGGTTCGGCGCTGTCCCGTGACAAGTCCTATCGCCTCGTGGTCACGGCGAGCGACCTGTCCCGTCAACGCCTGATGTATCTGCCGTGGGACCTCACCGCCTACGGTCTCGATGCCGACAAGTTCTCGGTCGCACGCGCGGTGCGCGCCTCGGCGGCCATCCCGTTCATGTTCGAGCCGGTCAGGCTCAAGTCGACGTTTGGCACGTCGACCCTGGTGGACGGCTCGATCCTGCGCAGCTATCCGATCGAGATCTTCGACCGGCACGACGGCAAGCCGAGCCGCTGGCCGACGATCGGCATCCGCCTGAGCTCGCCGGCCGGGACCCGGGTGCCGGCCAAAGACGTCACCGGTGCCGTCTCGCTCATCCAGAGCCTGATCTACACGACGGTCGATTCGACCCAGATCAGGCACGTGAGCGATCCGGTCGACATCGAGCGCAGCATTTTCGCCAAACCGCGTGGTGTGCGCTGGACCGACTTCGACCTCACCGCCGAGCAGCAACAAGGGCTGTATGACGCCGGCTACTCGGCCGGGCTCAAGTGGATCAAGAAGCACCCCGAGGGGGCGCCGTCTCCCGAACCGGCCGACAACGCCGGTCAGATCGACGTGGTCTAACCGGCGGTGGATGCGCACCCATCCCCTCATTGTTGCGGTGGGTGTGCACCCACGCCGGTGTGCCCGGTAGGTGCGCACCCACCGATGCCGGCCGTGGGTGGGTGCATACCCACCGCCTTCGGAGGCCTCAGGCCTCCAGCGCGCGTACGAGCCGGTCGGCGCCGCCGTGGCTGTGGGCGATGAACAAGCTGGGCTCGGTCAACTCGAGCTCGATCACCAAGGGTGAACCGTCAGGGTCGGTCACCAGGTCGACCCGCGCATACAACAGTGGATCGCCGAGGGCGAGCAGGCGGGCGACCGAGGCCAGTGACTCCGCCGCAATTTCGTGTTGGGCCGCGGTCGGCGCCCTGGGCGTGATCGACTCGCGGCTGTCGCGGTCCTGGCGGACGCCTTCGCCCTTGTGCAGCAGCTGGCCCTTGCGGATGGCGTGGGAGAACTCGCCGCCGAGGAACATCATCGCGGTCTCGCCGTCCGTGTCGACAGACTGGATGTAGGGCTGGACCATCGACGTGCGACCGCCGGCGACGAGCTGGGCGCTGTGGGCGTAGACCTCTTCACGGCTGGTCCATCGGGCGGTATCCCTGGATCCGGCCGAGACGGACGGCTTGCACACCCATTCGGCATGGTCGCCGATGTCGTCCCCAGCCTCGACGTTCCAGTAGGTGTCGATGACCGGGGTGCCACCGGCGGCGAATTCGCGCAGGTAGACCTTGTCGGTGTTCCACTCGATGACGCGGGCGGGGTTCTGCACGACCGGTATGGATCGCGCCCACGCCACGAACTCCTCGCGGCGCTCCGTGTAGTCCCAGCAGGAACGCACCACGACGGCGTCGAAAGAGGTCCAGTCGACGCCCGGGTCGTCCCAGACCACGGATTCGGCGCGATGTCCGCGCGCGGCGGCCGCGACGATGAGGAGGGGGATTTCGGTGTCGAGGGCTTGTTGGGTCCGGGAAGTGGCGAAGGCGATCTGCACGTTCCTCACCCTACCTACCCGACAATTGCGACATCAACCCAAGGGCATTGATTTGATAAAGTCAAGCCCACATAATTGATTTATTGATATCAACCCCACGGACTTGATACGATGAAAATATGTTCGTGCTGACGATCGACCAACAGCGGAGCCGCACCTCCGACGACGCGGTTCCCACGCTCCTCGACGCCCTCAACACCCGCTATGCGGACAAACTCGTGCTTCCGTTCGAGCGCACGGCCGGCGACGAGGTCCAGAGCCTTCTCGACGACGCCGCAACCGTTGTCGACCTCGTGGTTGGACTGTTGCGCGTCCCGCAGTGGTCGATCGGCATCGGCGTGGGAGAGGCCGAGACCCCGTTGCCCGACTCGGTTCGGGCCGCCCGGGGCACCGCATTCCTCTTCGCCCGTGCGGCCGTGGACCGTGCCAAGAACGCGCCCGCCAACATCGCGGTCGAGGGCGCCGGGGACGGCGTCATCCATGCCGAAGCGGCGGTATGGCTGCTCGGAGCGCTGCTGGTCGGGCGCACACCGGCCGGCTGGGAAGCGGTCGACGCGAGGTCTGTCGCCAAGACCCAGGCCGAGGCGGCGACACGACTCGGCATTTCGCCGCAAGCGATAAACAGGCGGTTGCAGGTGGCAGGGTGGAGAGAAGAACAACGCGGCCGTCAACTCGTCGCGCATTTGCTCGAGGGGGCTTCGTGATTCTCTATGTCCTGGTGGTCGCCGCGATCGTCGTATGCGTCGCCGCACTGATCCGACCGTCGGCGCGCAAGATCCTGGGGCTCGTCGCAGCCGTTCTCGTCGGCGTCGCGGTCGTCATCCGGGTCGTGGCCGATGTCGACGTTCCCCAAGAAGACCTGCTCGGCCTCTTCGGCCTCGCCCTCGCCGTGATCGGCGGCTCGGTCGTCACGACGGCGTCCTTCAACCAGATCGACGGCCACAACGAGGTGAAGGCCGAGACCCTCGAAGCCGCCGGCAAGGTATTGCGTGGCGGCACCTGGATCGGCATGCTCGAGCGGTTCGTCGTGTTCGCCACCCTTGTCGCCGGCTACCCGGCCGGCATCGCCTATGCCCTCGCGATCAAGGGCCTCGGCCGCTATCCCGAGCTCCACAACCAGAAGCAGCCGGGTGCGGCCGAGCGCTTCATCATCGGCACCATGATCAGCGTGATCTGGGCCGGCACCTGTGCCTATGTCGCCAAGGGCCTGTAGTCCTCGCCATACCGCTCAATCCGCTGCCGGGCGCAAGACGTAATCTTTGGCCATGGCTCCTGACATCAAACCCCGCAGCCGCACCGTCACCGATGGCCTCGAAGCGACCGCCTCGCGCGGCATGCTCCGTGCCGTCGGCATGGGCGATGACGACTTCGCCAAGCCCCAGATCGGTGTGGCGTCGAGCTGGAACGAAATCACGCCGTGCAACCTCTCGCTCGACCGGTTGGCCGACGCGGTCAAGAACGGCGTGCACGCCGGCGGCGGCTACCCGCTCGAGTTCGGCACCATCTCGGTCTCCGACGGCATCTCCATGGGCCACGAAGGCATGCATTTCTCGCTGGTGAGTCGTGAAGTGATCGCCGACTCGGTCGAGACCGTCATGATGGCCGAGCGCCTCGACGGTTCAGTGTTGCTCGCCGGTTGCGACAAGAGCCTCCCCGGCATGCTCATGGCGGCCGCCCGGCTCGACCTCGCAAGCGTCTTCCTCTATG
The DNA here is from genome assembly GCA_030856025.1 of Actinomycetota bacterium. GTDB lineage: Bacteria > Actinomycetota > Actinomycetes > Propionibacteriales > Nocardioidaceae > JACMOZ01. Next base: position 8,256 of record JALYQD010000037.1, on the reverse strand, counting down.
CCGGCTCGATCATGCCCGGCAACGTCGACGGCAAGGACGTCACGATCATCGACGCGTTCGAGGCCATCGGCGCATGTCGCAAGGGACTCATCACCCAGGAACAGGTCGACAAGATCGAACGCGCCATCTGCCCGGGCGAAGGCGCCTGCGGCGGCATGTACACCGCCAACACGATGGCCGCCGTCGCCGAAGCACTCGGTATGAGCCTTCCCGGCTCCGCCGCCCCTCCCGCGGTCGATCGCCGTCGCGACGGCTTCGCCCACAAGTCCGGCGAAGCGGTCGTCGAGATGCTGCGCCAAGGCATCACGGCGCGCCAGATCATGACAAAGGAGGCGTTCGAGAACGCGATCGCCGTCGTCATGGCTCTGGGCGGATCCACCAACGCCGTCCTCCACCTGCTGGCGATCGCCAACGAGGCCGAGGTCGAGCTGACCCTCGAAGACTTCAACCGCGTCGGCGACAAGGTCCCGCACCTCGGCGACCTCAAGCCCTTCGGCCGCTACGTCATGAACGACGTCGACAAGGTCGGCGGCATCCCGATCATCATGAAGACCCTTCTCGATGCCGGGCTCATGCACGGCGAATGCCTCACCGTCACCGGCAAGACGATGGCCGAGAACCTCGCGCACATCGATGTCGAGGTCGACGGCGACATCATCCGCAAGCTCGACAACCCGATCCACAAGACCGGCGGCCTGACCATCCTGCACGGCACGCTTGCCCCCGAGGGTGCGGTCGTCAAGAGCGCCGGCTTCGACTCCGACGTCTTCCACGGCACGGCACGCGTCTTCGACGGAGAACGCAAGGCCCTCGATGCCCTCGCCGACAACACGATCGTGGCCGGCGACGTCGTCGTCATCCGCTATGAAGGCCCCAAGGGCGGACCGGGTATGCGCGAGATGCTCGCGATCACCGGTGCGATCAAGGGTGCCGGCCTCGGCAAGGACGTCCTGCTACTCACCGACGGTCGCTTCTCCGGGGGCACGACGGGCCTCTGCGTGGGCCACGTGGCACCCGAAGCCGTCGACGGCGGGCCGATCGCGTTCGTCAAGAACGGCGATCCGATCACCCTCGACATGGCCAACCGCCTGCTCGAGGTCGACATCGACGACGACGAGCTCGCTGCCCGCAAGGTCGGCTGGGAGCCGCTGCCGCCCAAGTACACCCGCGGCGTGCTCGCCAAATACGCCAAATTGGTGCATTCGGCAGCCGAAGGCGCCGTCTGCGGCTAGTTCGATGCCACAAGAGACCCCGATCGATCCCGAGTCGCTGTCCGTCGCCCTCGAGGTGCTGGCCGCGGCCGAACGCCTCGACGAAGACGATCCCGACTATGTGGCGCTTCGCCGCGCCTGCGGCAAGTTCTACAAGAACGTCAAGAAGCACCGCCGACTCGACAAGCGGGCCCTCGTCGCTGCTGCGGACAAAGCCGTCGTCAACTCGACCGCGACGGGTTCGAGCCAACGCATCGACGACGAGACCGCCGGCATCCCGCTGACCTCCAACGTGCCCGGAGCAGTGGCGGGGGAACTGCAGGTCGCGCGTTCCTGCTACATCTGCAAGAAGAAATACACGCTCGTCGACGCGTTCTACCACCAGCTCTGCCCCGAGTGCTCGGCGTTCAACCGGACCAAGCGCGATGCGACCACCGACCTGACCGGCAGGCGCGCGCTCCTCACGGGCGGCCGCGCCAAGATCGGTATGTACATCGCGCTGCGGTTGCTGCGCGACGGCGCGCATACGACCATCACCACGAGGTTCCCGCATGACGCGGTGCGCCGTTTCACCGCGATGCCCGACAGCGCGGACTGGCTGCACCGGCTTCGCATCGTCGGCATCGATCTCCGCGACCCCGCCCAGGTCGTCGCCCTTGCCGACTCGGTCGCCGAGCAGGGGCCCCTCGATATCCTCATCAACAACGCCGCGCAGACCGTACGCCGTTCACCCGGCGCCTATGCGCCCCTGGCGACCGCCGAATCGGCAGCGCTTCCCGAAGGACCGTTGCCGGACCTGCTCACGTTCGGCCATACGAGCGATGCCCACCCGGCCGCGCTCGTCGGCTCGGTCCAGTCGCATCCGGTGCTCGCCACCGACGCGCATACGGCCGACGAGCTCACCGCGCTGGCGATGACCGCGGGTTCGGCCGACCTCGAGCGCATCGACGCCGGGGGACTGGTTCCCGACACCCACGGCGTCAACAGCTGGACCCAGCACGTGCACGAAGTCGACGCGCTCGAGCTCCTCGAGGTCCAGCTGTGCAACACCACCGCGCCATTCATCCTCGTGAGCCGGTTGCGTCCGTCGATGGCGGCCGCCACGGCCCGGCGCAAGTACGTCGTCAACGTCTCGGCGATGGAGGGGCAGTTCTCGCGCCGCTACAAAGGTCCAGGGCACCCGCACACCAACATGGCCAAGGCCGCGCTCAACATGATGACGCGCACCAGCTCGGAGGAAATGCTGGAGACCGACGGCATCCTGATGACCGCGGTCGACACCGGCTGGATCACCGACGAGCGGCCGCATCCGACCAAGATGCGGCTCGCCGAGGAGGGCTTCCGGGCCCCGCTCGACCTCGTCGACGGCGCGGCTCGTGTCTATGACCCGATCGTCCGCGGCGAGGCCGGTGAGGACGTCTTCGGCTGCTTCCTGAAGGACTACGCGCCTTCGCCCTGGTAGAGCCCGGGTTGCGCCGGGCCAATGGCCCGGCGTTTCTGTAGGTCTACTGACCCAGGCAGTCCTTGGTGATCTTGGTCCCGAGCCCTGTGAGGACCTTCTGGTCCTTCTTGGTCCCCTTGTACTTCTCGTCCTTCGCGACAAGCGCCTTGAGCGTCTTGTCGGAGAGTTCGGACTTCACGAGGACCTTGGCCACACAGTCGGCCTGCTTCTTGGGCATGGCGGTCGGCATCACGCTGCTCTTGCTCGTGAGCGACTTCGACACCTCGTCCTGACTCGGTCGGTCGCTTCCACACGCGGTGGTGAACGCGAGAGCGAGTGCGATCAGGGTGAACCCTGTCTTCTTCATGTCTTGTCCTCACTGCATTGGTTTCCGAGGTATCCATACAATCAGCCGCCCCCTTGAACGGGGGTCGGCGGGAGGGGTCACGGGCCGCCGTTGGGGCTCCACACTCTGGGATACCCATCTCATATCGTGGGAACCCCGGGGAGTAGACTTGCCAAAGTCAGGCGGAAGAGGGGAACCTTGTCGCATGCGATTCGATCTTCTCGTAGTACGCAACTGACGCGTTGGCCATTCGGCTCCCGCGTCTCCCTCGATTGCCTGATGGCCGAGGGACTTTTTTATGTGACGAGCTTTATGCGAAGAGTGCGAAGAGACTGACCGAGGCAAACGCGGCAGCAATACCAGCCGATAAACATCAAGACGATACACATTGAGGACAGAGCGATGACTGAACAGCTCACGGGGGCGCAAAGCCTCGTTCGTGCGCTGGAGCACGCCGGCGTGGACACCATTTTCGGTATCCCCGGCGGCGCGATCTTGCCGGCCTACGATCCGCTCTTCGACTCCGCAAAGATCCGCCACATCCTCGTCCGCCATGAGCAGGGCGCGGGACACGCCGCACAGGGTTATGCGATGGTCACCGGCAAGGTCGGGGTCTGTATGGCCACCTCCGGTCCCGGTGCGACCAACCTGGTGACGGCGATCGCCGACGCCCACATGGACTCGGTCCCGATCGTGGCCATCACCGGTCAGGTTCCCAGCGGGTCGATCGGCTCCGACGCCTTCCAGGAAGCCGACATCCGCGGCATCACGATGCCGATCACCAAGCACAGCTTCCTCGTCGTCGACCCCGACGAGATCCCCCGCGTCATCGCCGAGGCCTTTCACATCTCGCTGACCGGTCGCCCCGGTCCGGTCCTGGTCGACATCGCCAAGGACGCGCTCCAGAAGATGACGACGTTCACCTGGCCCACCGAGCTCGCTCTGCCCGGCTACCGCCCGACGACCCGCCCGCACGGCAAGCAGGTGCGCGAAGCCGCCCGCCTCCTCGGCGAAGCCAAACGACCCGTCCTGTATGTCGGCGGCGGCGTCATCAAGGCCGGCGCGTCGGCCGAGCTCAGGGTCCTTGCGGAGATGACAGGGATTCCTGTCGTCACGACTCTCATGGCCCGCGGCGCGTTCCCCGACTCGCACGAGCTTCACCTGGGCATGCCCGGTATGCACGGTTCCGTCGCCGCTGTCGGCGCTCTGCAGAAGTCCGATCTGCTGGTGTCCCTCGGTGCGCGCTTCGACGACCGGGTGACAGGCGTGCTCAGCTCATTCGCTCCCGGCGCCAAGATCATCCACGCCGATATCGATCCGGCCGAGATCTCCAAGAACCGCACCGCCGACGTGCCGATCGTCGGCGACTGCCGTGAAGTCATCGCCGACCTCATCCTGATGCTGCGCAAGCAGACCGACGAGGACAACATCACCGGCGACTACACCGCGTGGCGCGAGCACATGCTCGACATCAAGGCGAAGTTCCCGGTCGGCTACGACAAGCCCGAGAAGGGCTTGGCGCCACAACGCGTCATCGAGCGCATCAGCGAGCTCGTCGGGCCCGAAGCGACGTATGTCGCCGGCGTCGGCCAGCACCAGATGTGGTCCGCGCATTTCATCGACTTCGAACGACCCAATCAGTGGCTCAACTCGGGCGGCGCCGGCACGATGGGCTACGCGGTCCCGGCCGCGATGGGCGCCCAGGTCGGGCTGCCCGGCACTGCCGTGTGGGCGATCGACGGCGACGGCTGCTTCCAGATGACCAACCAGGAGCTCGCCACCTGCGCCATCGAGGGCATACCAATCAAGGTCGCGATCATCAACAACGCCTCGCTCGGCATGGTGCGCCAGTGGCAGACGCTTTTCTATGAAGGCCGCTACTCCAACACCGACCTCAACACCGGCAGCGAGGAGAGCGGCGGGCGCCGCATACCCGACTTCGTCAAGCTCGCCGAGGCGTATGGCTGTGTCGGCCTGCGCTGCGAGTCCGAAGCCGATCTCGACGCGACGATCCAGAAAGCCATGGGCATCAACGACCGCCCAGTGGTCATCGACTTCGTCGTCGAGCGCGATGCCATGGTGTGGCCGATGGTCGCCGCCGGCACCAGCAACGACGAGATCAAGATCGCGCGCGACATGGCGCCCAAGTTCGAGGAGGACGACCTGTGAGGGCCGTGTTCGTCGATCGTGGTGTTCTGCGACGGGGACGGCCCGAGCTGGCGTCCCCGTCGACCATTCAATACGTCGAGGAGGATGACCTGTGAGCACACACACTCTGAGCGTTCTGGTCGAGAACACCCCCGGTGTCCTCGCCCGTGTCTCCAGCCTGTTCATGCGCCGTGGGTTCAACATCGACTCACTCGCGGTCGGTCCGACCGAGATCCCCGAGATCTCGCGGATGACGATCGTCGTCAACGTCGATGAGCTCCCGCTAGAGCAGGTGACCAAGCAGCTCAACAAGCTTGTCAACGTGCTCAAGATCGTCGAGCTCGAGTCCGAGTCGGCGGTCGAACGCGAACTCATGCTCATCAAGGTCAAGACCGATGCGCATACTCGGGGCCAGGTCCTCGAGACCGTCCAACTGTTCCGGGCCAAGGTCGTCGACGTCTCCACCGATGCAGTGACGATCGAGGCGACCGGCGATGCCGGCAAACTCAACGCCATGCTCAACGTCCTCGAACCGTTCGGCATTCGCGAGATCGCCCAATCGGGGCGCGTGGCCATCGGCCGCGGCTCCCGCTCCATCACCGACCGAACCCTGCGCTCCGTACCCGGCGCGCAAGTTGTCTGATCCTGCACTGAGTCCAACGCTGTACTGATTTCAACTACTAAGGAGAAACCCCGTGGCCGAGTTGTTCTATGACGACGACGCAGACCTGAGCATCATCCAGGGGCGGCAAGTCGCCGTCCTCGGATACGGAAGCCAGGGTCACGCCCATGCACTGTCCCTGCGCGATTCGGGTGTCGACGTGCGCGTCGGCCTGCTCCCCGGCTCCAAAAGCCGCGCCAAGGCCGAGGCCGAGGGGCTTCGTGTCCTCACGCCTTCGGAAGCCGTTGAAGAAGCCGACGTCATCGTCGTTCTCGCACCGGACCCGGCGCAACGCAAGCTCTATGCCGAGCACATCGAGCCCAACCTCGTAGCGGGCGACGCCCTGGTCTTCGGCCACGGCTTCAACATCCGTTTCGGCTACATCAAGCCGCCTGAAGGCGTCGACGTCATCATGGTCGCCCCCAAGGGTCCCGGTCACCTCGTGCGGCGCGAGTTCGTCGACGGCCGCGGTGTCCCGGACATCGTCGCCGTCGAGCAGGACGCGACCGGCAAGGCTTGGGACCTCGTTCTCTCATACGCCAAGGCCATCGGCGGCACCCGCGCCGGCGCCATCAAGACGACATTCACCGAAGAGACCGAGACGGACCTCTTCGGCGAGCAGGCCGTTCTCTGTGGCGGCGTCTCGCAACTGATCCAGTACGGGTTCGAGACCCTGACCGAAGCCGGCTACCAGCCCGAGGTCGCCTACTTCGAGGTGTTGCACGAGCTCAAGCTCATCGTCGACCTGATCTGGGAAGGTGGCATCGCCAAGCAGCGCTGGTCGGTCTCCGACACGGCCGAGTACGGCGACTACGTCTCCGGACCACGCGTCATCGACCCGAGCGTCAAGGAGAACATGAAGGCCGTTCTCACCGACATCCAGAATGGCGCGTTCGCCGAGCGCTTCATCAAGGACCAGGACGCCGGCGGACCCGAGTTCCTCGCGCTTCGTGCCAAGGGTGCAGCCCACCCGATCGAGGCAGTCGGCAAGGAGCTCCGCGGACTGATGAGCTGGGTCAAGAGCGAAGACAGCGACTACGTCGAAGGCCAGGCAGGCCGCTAGCAGCAGTCAACCGACCGAGTCAACATCCCGCTGGGAGTGACGTTTCGGCCCTATTTCGCGACGAAACTGGGCTCAAACGTCACTCCCAGCGGTGTTTCGCGCGGCGAGTCGCCGCAACGCGATCAATGCGCTGGTGGCCAGCAAGCCGAGACCGATGAGGACGAGGATGCCGGCAAGCACTCCGAGGTCGAGCGGCCGGCGCCCGTCATACGTCTGAACCATCGTCGACGCGATCAGGCAGGCGTAGCCGGTCGCGCCGAGTGCCACGACTTCGACCCTGCGCCGCTCCGTGGAGCTCGACAGGGGCAGGCCGAGAGCGAGGGCGGGGAGCACCTGGACGGCGTGCAGCGTCAGCGCGTGCGGCACCTTGAGTGCCCCGGCCGCGCCGAACGTGTTCCCGCCCTTGGCGATCATCTGCACGCCCACCGCTTGACTGACCAGCATGAGCACCAGGCCGGTGCGGATCGCCCAGGCGAGGCTCGCGGGTGCGTCCATCGGGACGAAGGATCGTATGGCGACGAACACCGTCACCAGTCCCACCAGTGCGACCAGAAGTCCCATCATCGAGAAGACACTCTCGTCGAATGCGGTTTCCTCGTTGAAATGAGACGCGACACCGCGCCACTTCTGCATCGAGATCAGGAAGACCTCGCCGAGCGACGCCACGGAAAAGACGCCAAGGACAATCCATCCCGTCGCCCTCCTGGGCCGGAGGAAGGACATGATCCACGTCAGCGTGACGAGGGTGATGCCGAAGGAGAGCCCGAACACGATCGGCTTCCGCCAGGAGACGGGGCCTTTCCACGGTCCGCCGTCGACAAAGAACACAACACCGTGAACCAGGCCGCTGACGATCAGGAGCGCGCCGCATACATAGGCGAATCGTTGGTACGACGCCGTCGGCCTGAACCGGCCCGCGCGTGCGATGTCCTTCAACAGGTCATTCATGAAACCGCTTCCGCGTCGCGGAACTCCGGCACCCAACACTGACCGAGGACGGCAGAGCCCTGATGGTGATGCGCCGGGAACTCCGGCGTTTCGACGCTACAGGGACCGGTGGTGGGCACGCCACCCTGGAAAGGATCACATTGGCGGGTCCGGAAAGGGTCTCAGGCGATGAGTTCGAGCGTTTCGCTCGGCTGGCGAGTCGTGCCGCGCGTGCCCCTGGCGCCCGCCACTTCGTCATGCGCCAGCCGCAGCCTGTCGACCGCCTCCGTGAGGGTCGCATGAGCCTGCGTGTAGGGCAGCCGGAGATGCCATTCTCCAGCCGCGCCCGCCTGCGCAAAGAAGCGCGGTCCCGGTGTGAGGAGGAGACCGTGCCGTGCGGCGGCCGCCGTGAGTTGCGAAGAGTTACGGGCGGGGAGGGTGACCCAGAGGCTCAATCCG
>JALYQD010000036.1 GCA_030856025.1 Actinomycetota bacterium | reverse complement strand
CCAGTCTGGATCACGAGCTCGACAGCACGATCACGAAACTCTCGGGGATAAGCATTCGGCATGAGGACTCCAATTCCTCGGGCAATAACCCGATGTTAGGTGTCCGGACAACCGGGGGAAGATCAGGAAGTACTGGCGCAGCAGCCCGTTGGTGTTCTCATTCGAGGGCCGTTGCCAAGGTGATCTCGGGTCACAGAAGTAGATATCGATGCCAGCATCGATGCTCACCCTCTGGTGGTTCGACAACTCTTTGCCCTGGTCCCAGGTCAGGGAGCGGCGCAGGGAGTCGGGCAGATCGATCAGCGCAGTGGTCAATGCGGCAGAGACTTTCTCGGCGGTGTGACCGTCGGGAAGGTGCAGCAACAACAGGTAACCGGTGGCCCGCTCCACCACGGTCCCGATGGCGGACTTCGACGCCGTCCCCACGATCAGATCGCCTTCCCAATGACCCGGAATCCGGGTCCCGTCAACATCGTTGATGTCGGGACGGTCAGCGATCATGATCATGCCCGGGATCCGACCCTGACCGGTCTTCGTCGCTCGGTGGGGTTTGCGCATCGTCCGCCCGGTCCGCAACGCCGACGTCACGTCACGTTTCAGCGCGCCTCTGGCCTGCAAATACACCGATCGGTAGATCGTCTCGTGATGCACGTTCATCTCCGGATCGTCGCCGAACTCTCGTCGCAATCGTCCCGCGATCTGCTCCGGGGAGTAACCCAACCCCAAATCGGCCTCAACCCTGCGAGCCAAGACCGGGTTCATCTCGAGCTTGCCGGTCTGCTGCCGGCCAGCCGCGACCCACGCCAACGCATGCGCATGCGTGGCCGAATAGGAGCCCCTGGCCGTGCGATGACCGTTGATCTCACGCGAGACCGTCGACGGGTGCCGGCCAAGCCCGGCAGCGATTCCCCGCACCGAACGGCCCAGACCGATCCCGACCTCGATCTGGACACGCTCGGCGAACGACAGACACCGGCCCTTCACATGCCGGCCACGTCGCGGACGGATCCCACCGGCCTCAGCGATCCGGTTATAGACCGACTTGCGATCCAACCCGACTGCCTTCGCGGCAACATCCATCTCATCGCCGCCGCAATACACATCCCACAGAGTCTGCTGCACATCGGTCAGCATCCTCTTGGTGAACTTCGGAACCACCATCAACACCCTCAACATCGAAAGGTGTTGCACTCACGGTCCGAACCCGCCTGGGACCTCCTGGGAAACCTGGGTCAGGAGAGGCGGGTCGCGACGGTGTCGCAGAGCGCTTCGAGGGCGGCACGGGCCGGGCCCTCGGGTAGCTTCTCGAGCAGCGCGCGTGCCGCATCGGCGTCCGTATGCACGTAGGCGCGGGCCTCTTCCATGGCCGGGTGAACCCGCAACAAGGCCAGCGCCTCGGCGTGCTCGGCGTCGTCGACGAGGGGCTTGGACAGCAGGGAACGCAGCCGCTCGTTTGCCGGGTCGGTCGACCGCAGGGCAATCAGGACCGGCAACGTCGGGACGCCTTCGCGCAGGTCCGTGCCGGGCGTCTTGCCCGAGTCGCCGGTTTCGCTGGCGATGTCGATGATGTCGTCACGGAGCTGGAAGGCGGCACCGATGCGCTCGCCGAACTCGGTCAGCGCCCCCTGCACCTCGACCGGGGCACCGGACATCTTGGCGCCGAAAAGGGCGGAGGTCGCGATGAGTGAGCCGGTCTTGTCGGCGACGACGGAGAGATAGTGCTCCAGGTTGTCATCGTCCTCGTCCGGCCCGAGGGTCTCGCGGATCTGACCGTGGACGAGTCGCGAGAACGTCTGCGCCTGGATGCGCACGGCGTCCGGGCCGAGATCGGCGACGATCGCGGATGCCTGGGCGAAGAGGTAGTCACCGACCAGGATCGCGACCGAGTTGTCCCAGCGCGCGTTGGCGCTCTGAGCCCCGCGCCGCAACGGGGCCTCGTCCATGACGTCGTCGTGATAGAGCGTGGCCAGATGGGTCAGCTCGACGACGACAGCTGATGGCACGACATCGGCATTGAGCGGGTCGCCGAACTCGGCAGCGAGCAGGACGAGAAGGGGACGGAACCGCTTGCCGCCGGCGTTCATGAGGTGCGCAGCCGCCTCGGCGACGAACTTCTCCGGACTGTCGACGGCGATCGCCAGCTGCTTCTCGATGGCTTCGACACCGGCGCGCACCCGTGACTCCAAATCGGGGTCCGTGAAGGACACACCCAAACTCAAGGCGGACACGAGCGATTTTCTCCTGAACGTAGGTCAGCGCACGAAGGCGCCGGCATGCTGAGCGAGCTCGAGCAACGGACCCGGAATGATCCCGAGCGCAAGCGTGCCGGCAGCTGCGATGGCTAGGACAACCGTAGTCAGTGGGCTCGAGGCCGCAACTGTTGGGCCATCTCCGACAGGATCGGTGAAGAACATCAGCACGATGACACGCACATAGAAGTAGGCCGCGATCGCACTCACCAGCACGCCGATGATGACGAGCGGGTAGGTGCCACCGGCCCACGCGGCGCTGAACACGCTCCACTTACCGATGAAGCCCGCGGTCAGGGGTATGCCGGCGAACGACAGCATGAACAGCGCGAAGCAACCCGCCACGTAGGGCGACGCCTTGCCGAGTCCGGCCCAATGCGACAAGTGCGTCGCTTCGCCGCCCCCGTCGCGTACGAGCATGACGACGGCGAATGCACCGATCGAGGCCAGGCCGTAGGCGACGAGGTAGAACAGCACGCCCGAGATCGAGGTGATCGTCTCGGTGTCCTTGACGCCGATGTAGGCGCCGACGAAGCCGACCAGCAGGAAGCCCGCGTGGGCGATCGACGAGTAGGCCAGCATGCGCTTGACGTCGGTCTGGGCGATCGAGACGATCGCGCCGACGAGCATCGTGATCAGCGCGATGATCCAGATGATCGGTCGCCAGTCCCACGTCGATCCGCCGAATGCGACGAAGAAGATGCGCATGAGGGCGATGAACGCGGCCGCCTTGGTGCCCGCTGCCATGAACGCCGTGACCGGGGTCGGTGCTCCCTGGTAGACGTCTGGGGTCCAGGCGTGGAACGGTACGGCGCCGATCTTGAACAGGAGGCCGACGGCGATGAGGGCGATGGCCGCGAGAAGCATGTTCTCGTTGCCGATGTTGTTGCTCACCGCCGAGTTGATGTCGGCGAGATCGAACGAACCCGAATAGCCGTAGGCGAGGGCGACCCCGTACAGGAAAAAGACTGAGGAGAACGCGCCGAGCAGGAAGTACTTGAGTGCTGCTTCCTGGCTCAGAAGGCGGCGCCGACGCGCGAGGCCGCAGAGAAGGTACAGCGGGAGCGAAAGCACTTCGAGGGCGATGAACATCGTGAGGAGGTCGTTGGCCGACGCGAAGAGCATCATGCCCGACAGGGCAAAGAGCGCCAGCGGGAAGATCTCGGTGTGTTCGATGTTCTTGGCGATGGCTTCGGCTTCGCCGGCCGATCCGGGTGCATCGGCGGCGCGCCCGGTGAAGGAGCTGAGCCCACCGTCGAGGCGGCGTTCGGCGAACAGCAACATGCTCAGGATGCCGAAGACGACGAGCATTCCCCAGGTGAGGACTGCCGGGCCGTCGATCGAGAGCGCGCCCTCGGCGGCGATCTGTCCGCGGGCGACCAGGTCGCCCTTGACGATGTCGAGCGACAGGCCGACCCAGATCGTGTCACCGAGTGCGGCGAGCAGGCCGATGACGGCGACCGTGGCCTGGACCGCGAAGCGGGTCTTGCGTGGCCAGAACGCCTCGATCAGGACACCGAGGGTTGCGACGCCGGCAACGATGAACAGCGGTCCGAGGAGCGCGTACTCGATCGTGGGGGCGGAAATGTCGGGAGCAGCGAGGCCGATCATTCGTGTGCTCCTTCGGTGTCGACAGGCTCTGAGCTGCCCGAGTATGTGGTCTGGTCAATATCGGCCGGTGTCCTGGGCTGCGGATCCCCGACCCCGACCCGGCTGATGACCTCGGTCACTGCCGGGTTGATGACGTTGAGCAACGGTTGCGGGAAGAAACCGAGGCCGACGATCAGCACGACTGCCGGCGACAGCGCCGCGATCTCGCGGGGACGAAGCTCGGTCACGCCATGGTTGTCCTCGCGCAGCGGGCCGGTCATGGTGCGCTGGTACATGATCAGGATGTAGAGCGCGGCCAGGACCATGCCGAGCACCGCGAAGGACGCGGCCAGGACAGAGCGCGAGAACGTGCCGGTCAGGACCATGAACTCGGAGATGAAGGGTGCGAGCCCGGGCAGCGACAGGCTGGACAGGCCGGCCACCAGGAAGATGCCGGACAGGATGGGCGCGATCTTCTGGACACCGCCGAAGTCGGAGATGCGGGCCGAACCGCGCCGGGCGATCATCATGCCGGTGACGAGGAACAATGCCGCCGTCGAGAGGCCGTGGTTGAACATGTAGAGCGTCGAACCGGCCGCCGAGGTGTGGGTGAACACGAAGATGCCCAGGATGATGAAGCCGAAGTGCGACACCGAGGTGAACGCGATCAAACGCCTGATGTCGTCCTGGCCGATCGCGAGCAGCGCGCCGTAGAGGATGCTGATGACCGCGAGCGTGATGACGACCGGGCTGGCCCAGTCCGACGCCCCGGGGAACAACCCGAGACAAAAGCGGATCATGCCGAACGTGCCGATCTTGTCGATCACGCTGACCATGAACACCGAGGTCGCGGGAGTGCCTGACGCGGCGGCATCGGGCAGCCACGTGTGCAGCGGCCACAACGGTGCCTTGATCGCGAAGGCGATGAAGAAACCGAGGAACAGCAGGCGCTCGGTGTTGGTGCTCATGTTGACGTTCTGCAGTTCGGAGAGCAGGTATGTCGGGTTGCCGTCGCGCGAGGAGACGACATACAGGCCGACGATCGAGGCGAGCATGAGCAGGCCGCCGACGAGGTTGTAGATGAGGAACTTGACCGCCGCATAGCCGCGGTTGGGCCCGCCGAACGTGCCGATCAGGAAGTACAACGGTATGAGCGTCGCCTCGAACAGCACGTAGAAGAGGAACACGTCGGTCGCCGCGAAGACGCCGATCGCGAGGCCCTCGAGGCCGAGCATCCAGGCGAAATAGGCGTTGTAGTCCTTGTCGCTGGGCAACCGGTCGCCGAACGCGGCAAGGATGACGATCGGCGTGAGGATCGTGGTCAGCAGGATCAGCGTGACGCCGATGCCGTTGACGCCGAGCGAGTACCAGGCGCCGAAGGGCTTGATCCACTCGTGCTTCTCGACCAGCTGGTAGCCGGTGCCCTCGATGTCGTACTTGGCCATCATCAGGCAGGACAGCGCGAGCGTGACGAGCGAGACGCCGAGTGCGGCGTACTTCGCCACGTCCGTCCGCGGGAGCACCACGAGGAGGAGGGCGCCGACGATCGGAGTCGCGGCAAGGATCGTCAGGATCATGCGAGGTTCACCGCCAGGAGTGCGAGGACGACGAGGAGTGCCCCGCCGAAGATGCTGAGCGCGTAGGAACGCACGAAGCCGTTCTGGATCTTGCGCAGTTGATCCGAGCCTTCGCCGACCCGGTCGGCGAACCCGGACACGGTGCCGTCAACAGCGGTTGCGTCGAGGTAGACGAGGGAACGGGTCAGGTGCCGCATCGGTCGGACCACGACCGAATCGTTGAAGGCGTCGCCGAACAGGTCGGCGCGGCCGGCGCGGGTGAAGAACGACACCGAGCTGTCGGCCGGGGTCTCCCCGGCTATCGGTTCGCGCAGGTAGAGGGCCCAGGCCGTGGCGACGCCGAGGACGACAACTGCCAGGACCATGAGCGTGATGGCGATGGCCGGCACCGGAAGCTCCTCGTGATGGGCTTCACCGACCACCGGTGCGAGGAAGTTGCCGATCCAGTCGCCGATGAGGAGCGCGCCGCCGAGGATGGACCCCGCGGCGAGAGCGATGAGCGGCCACGTCATGACCTTGGGCGACTCGTGCGGGTGAGCGTCCTCGAGCCAGCGCTTCTCGCCGACGAACGTCATGATCATGAGCCGGGTCATGTAGAACGCCGTGACGCCGGCGCCGATCAGCGCGCCCACGCCGACCCAGACGTTGTGGCCGAATGCGGCCTCGATGATCTTGTCCTTGGACCAGAACCCGGAGAGGCCGGGGAAGCCGATGATCGCGAGATAGCCGAACGCGAACGTCAGGAAGGTGACGGGCATGGCCTTGCGCAGCGCACCGTAGTGCCGCATGTTGACGTCGTCGTTCATGCCGTGCATGACCGATCCGGCGCCGAGGAACATGTTGGCCTTGAAGAAGCCGTGGGTGATGAGGTGGAAGATCGCGAAGGCATAACCGGCAGGGCCAAGGCCTGCAGCGAGCATCATGTAGCCGATCTGGCTCATGGTCGAGCCGGCGAGCGCCTTCTTGATGTCGTCCTTGGCACAACCGATGTAGGCACCGAAAAGGAGCGTGACGAGGCCGACGGCGATGACCGCGTTGCGGGCCGCTTCGGAAGCGTCGAAGATCGCGCTGGAGCGGACGACGAGGTAGACACCGGCGGTGACCATGGTTGCCGCGTGGATGAGGGCCGAGACCGGGGTCGGGCCCTCCATCGCGTCAAGCAGCCAGCTCTGCAGCGGCACCTGAGCGGACTTGCCGCAGGCGCCGAGCAGGAGCAGCAGGCCGAGGGCGGTGGCGACGCTGCCCGAAGCGCTGAGGATCGCGCTGTTGACCGGCGCGATCGCCGTGGTACCAAATTGGGAAAACATCAGCATGATCGCGAGCGCCATACCGAGGTCGCCGACGCGGTTGACGACGAAGGCCTTCTTGGCGGCGGTCGCGGCGGTCGGCTTGTGCTGCCAGAAGCCGATCAGCAGGTATGACGCCAGGCCGACGCCTTCCCAGCCGAGGAACAGCACGAGGTAGTCGGCGGCGAGGACGAGTGTCAGCATCGCCGCGATGAACAAGTTGAGGTAGGCGAAGAAGCGGCGACGGCGATCGTCGTGCTCCATGTAGCCGATCGAGTAGATGTGGATAAGCGTGCCCACACCGGTGATGAGCAGGACGAACAGCGCCGACAACGGGTCGTAGGTGAACGACATGTCGACGTGGAACGGCCCGGCGCTGATCCAGGTGTAGAGCGTCGTCGTGATCGAGCGGTCGTCGGCATCGCGGCCGAGCAAGGCGACGAAGAAGACCACGCCGAACACGAACGACGCGGCCGAGGCCAGCGTGCCGATCCAGTGGCCGAACCGGTCAGATTCCTTGCCCCATACGAGAAGCAACGCCGCACTCGCCAGTGGAATGGCGATCGGGAGCCACATCAGGTCAAACATCCGTGACCCCTTAGAACTTCAGCAGGCTCGCCTCGTCGACCGAAGCCGAACGACGCGTGCGATAGATGGACACGATGATGGCCAGTCCCACGACGACTTCGGCCGCCGCGACGACCATGACGAAGAACGCCGCGATCTGGCCGTCGAGATTGCCGTGCTGGCGGGAGAAGCTGACGAACGCGAGGTTGGTCGCGTTGAGCATGAGCTCGACGCACATGAAGACGACGATCGCGTTGCGGCGTACGAGGACTCCGGTGGCGCCGATCGTGAACAGGATCAGGGACAGGGTGATGTATTCGGTCATTTCGACTCGCCTTCTCCCTCTTCCATCTGTTTGACGACCTCTTCGACGTCATCGGCGAAGTCGTCACGGACCTGGCCGCGCGAAACGATACTGGCCGAGATCGAGAGCTCGGACGGCGTGCCGTCGGGCAACAGTGCCGGCGTGTCGACGGCGTTGTGGCGGGCGTAGACGCCCGGAGTCGGCAGCGGGCCGGGGTGGCGGCCGGTCTCGGCGTACTCCTGCATGCGCTGGCCGGCGAGCTCGGCCTGGGAGAGCCGCACGTCGAGGCGTTCGCGGTGGGCGAGCACCATCGCGCCGAGGGCGGCGGTGATGAGCAGCGCGCTGGTGAATTCGAAGGCGAGGACGTACTTGCCGAACAGCAGCTCGGAGAGGCCGTAGGTGTTGCCGTTGGAGTTGGCGGCCTTGAGCCCGGTGACAGCCCCGGTGACGGTCTGGCCGATGGCGGTGACGGCGGTGAGGCCGAACAGCAGGCCGACCACGGCGGCGGCGAGGCGGTGGCCCTTGATCGTCTCGACGACGGAGTCGGACGTGTCGACACCGACCAGCATCATCACAAAGAGGAACAACATCAGGATCGCGCCGGTATAGACGATGATCTGGACCGCGAACAGGAACGGTGCGCCCTGCGCGGCATACATCACAGCGAGCGAGATCATCACGACGGCGAGCATGAGGGCCGCATGCACGGCCTTGCGGGCGAAGACCAGCCCGAGTGCCGCGATCACCATGATCGGGGCGAGGATCCAGAACGTGGTCATGAGGCGGTCCCCGTGGCGCCGGCGGGATTGACCACGGCATGTTCGGCCGGGTCAGTCGGGAGGATCGGCAGGTTCTTGCCGCGGTAGTAGTCCCGGTGATCGTCGCTGATCATCATTTCGTGCGGCGGCTCGACCATGCCCGGCAACAGCGGCGCGAGCAGGTCGGACTTCTCATAGATGAGGGATTCGCGGGTGGTGTCAGCGAGCTCATACTCGTTGGTCATCGTGAGTGCGCGGGTCGGGCAGGCCTCGATGCACAGTCCGCAGAGGATGCAGCGCAGGTAGTTGATCTGGTAGACGCTGCCATAGCGTTCGCCCGGGCTGAAGCGCTCGTCGTCGGTGTTGGAAGCGCCTTCGACGTAGATCGCGTCCGCGGGACAGGCCCACGCGCACAGCTCGCAACCGATGCACTTCTCGAGGCCGTCGGGCCAACGGTTGAGCTGGTGGCGGCCGTGGAACCTCGGAGCGGTCGGCCTCTTCTCGAACGGGTACTGCTCGGTGACCGTCTTGCGGAACATCGTGCGGAACGTGACGCCGAATCCGGCGATCGGGTCCCACAACGCTTCCTTGAGCGGGCCGCTCTTGGGCGCGTCAGACATCTGCGGACTCTCCCGTTGTCTTGTCGGACTGAGTTTGATCGGACTGGGTTTGATCGGACTGAGTTTGATCGGACTGAGTTTTCTGTGTGCGCGAATCGGCACCGGTCTCCCCGGGGACGGCCTGGCCGGGCATCGGGGGGACCGGGTAGCCACCCGCGAAGGCGTCGAACGGCGGCTCGGGCTCGATGCGTTCCTTCTTCTCGGGGATGAAGAAGCTGGCGATCAGCATCACTCCCGCGGCGAGCGCGACGTAGCTCAGGAACTGCATGTCGATCATGTCTTCGTTGCGGAGCTTGCGGATGAAGGCCACGGCGATGGTCCACGCGAGTGCGGCCGGTATGAGGATCTTCCAGCCGAACGTCATGAACTGGTCGTAGCGCATGCGTGGGAGGGTGCCGCGAAGCCAGACGAAGATGAAGATGAAGCCGAGCGTCTTGCCGAGGAACCACAGCACCGGCCAATAACCGGTGTTGGCGCCTTCCCAGACCTGGGCGATGCCGAACGGCGCACGCCAGCCGCCGAGGAACATCGTCGTGGCGAGGGCCGAGACCGTGACCATGTTGACGTATTCGGCGAGGAAAAACAGTGCGAACTTGAGCGAGGAGTACTCGGTATGGAAGCCGCCGACGAGTTCGCCCTCGGCTTCGGGCAGGTCGAACGGCGCACGGTTGGTCTCGCCGACCATCGAGATCAGGTAGATCACGAACGACGGGAACAACGGCACGAAGAACCACATGTCGGACTGGGCTTCGACGATCTCCGACGTCGACATCGACCCGGCATACATGAAGACCGAGACGAGGCTCAGGCCCATGGCGACTTCGTACGAGATCATCTGGGCGCTGGAGCGCATGCCGCCGAGCAGCGAGTATGTCGATCCGGACGACCAACCGGCGAGGACGATGCCGTAAACGCCGATCGAGGTCACCGCGAGGATGTAGAGGACGGCGACCGGGAGGTCGGTGAGCTGCAACGGGGTCATGCGGTCGGTGAAAGGAATCCTGGCTTCCGGTCCGAACGGGATGACCGCCCAGGCCAGGAAGGCCGGGATCGTCGCCAGGATCGGGGCCAGGATGTAGACGACCTTGTCGGCCGCCTTGACGACGATGTCTTCCTTGAGCGCCAGCTTGACGCCGTCTGCGAGGCTTTGCAACAGTCCGAAGGGGCCGTGGACGTTGGGGCCGATGCGGTGCTGCATCTTGGCGACGACGCGGCGCTCGAACCAGATGTTGAACAGCGTGTAGACGACGAGGATGACGAAGATCAGCACCGACTTGATCAGGATGACCCAGAACGGTTCATTGCCGAAGAGATCACTCATTTCGTGCTCCCCTCGATCGAAACCGAGTCGCCATGACCCGCAGCGAGGGAGGCACGCAGCGATCGGCCGCCGGAGTTGCCCGGCGCCCAGACGACTCCGTCGGGGAGGTCGGCGACTTCGGCGAGGAACGTGACCTCGCCGCGCGGAGTGCTGAGCGTGACGTTGCCGCCTGGTTCGACGCCGGCCGCTTTGAACGTTGCGGCGTTGGCGCGTGCGACTGCGGGGCGGGCGGTGCGCTTGTATTCGTCCTGACCGTCCTGGCCGCGGCCGTCGTCGACGAGAAGTCGCCAGCTGTCGAGGATCACGCCGTCGCGGACCTCGGCGGGTGCGGCCGCGACGTCGGGGGCAGCGGCGCGAGCGCCATCCCACGCCCCGAGCTCACTCATGTCCCAGCGGGCCTGGTCGACGGAGCGGAACCCGATCGGCGCACCGAGCTCCTCGGCGATGCCGGCGAGGATGCGGATGTCGGTGAGTGAATTCGGAGCGGTCAGGACGGCGTCGAAGGAGCGGACGCGTCCTTCCCAGTTGACGAAGGAGCCGGGCTTTTCGACGACCGGTGCGACCGGGAGGACCACGTCGGCGGCCGCCGTGACGGCGCTCTCGCGGACTTCGAGGCTCACGACGAAACCGGTGGCCTTGAGCGCCGACCGCGCCTGGGCAGGATCGGGCAGGTCGTCGAGCTCGACGCCACCGATGACGAGGGCCTTGAGGGCACCAGACTCGGCGGCAGCGAGGATGCCCGCGGTGTCGCGGCCCTTCTTGGCGGGGATCGTGTTGACGCCCCATGCGGCGGCAAGGTCGGCGCGCGCGCTCGCATCGGCGAGGGGACGGGCGCCGGGGAGCAGTGTCGGCAGGCAACCGGCTTCGACCGCACCGCGGTCGCCGGCGCGACGCGGAATCCACGCGAGCCGGGCGTTGGCAGCGGACGTCGTTTTGAGCAGGGCGCTGAACGCGCCGGGTATGGATGCGAGCCGCTCGCCGACGAGGACGATCGTGTCCTTGTCGAGCTCGAGGGCGTCGAGGGCGGCCGGTTCGCCGCCGGGCGCGGTCTGGATGAGCTCGCCGCCCATCTTGGTGAGGCTGCGCGTGGCATGCGTCGCGATCGCGCGGACCTTGAGGCCCCTGAGCGAAGCCTTGCGCAGTCGGAGGAACACGACTCCGGCTTCGTCCTCGGGCTCGAAGCCGACGAGGACCACGTTTTGGGCATTCTCGAGGTCGGCGAAGGTGACGGTCAGCGAGGTCGCGGCAACATACGCGGCGAGGAAGTCGGCTTCCTCCTGCGAATGGGCACGGGCGCGGAAGTCGATGTCGTTGGTGTTGAGGGTGACCCTGGCGAACTTCGAGTAGGCGTAGGCGTCCTCGACTGTCAGCCGGCCGCCGGTGAGGACACCGACTTTGCCGTCGGCCTCTGCCAGGCCCTTGGCGGCGGCGGCGAGGGCGGCCGGCCAGGAGACGGGTTCGAGTTCGCTTGTCTCGGGGTTGCGGACCATCGGCCGGTCCAGCCGGTCGCCCTGCGTCGCATACGTGAACGCGAAGCGGTCCTTGTCGCTGATCCACTCCTCGTTGACCTCGGGGTCGTCGCCGGCGAGGCGGCGCATGACCTTGCCTCGACGGTGGTCGACGCGGATGGCCGAGCCGCACGAGTCGTGTTCGGCGATGGCCGGGGTCGACACGAGGTCGAACGGGCGGGCGCGGAACCGGTAGTCGGCGCTGGTCAGCGCGCCGACCGGGCAGATCTGGATCGTGTTGCCCGAGAAGTAGGACGAGAACGGCTCTTCTTCGTAGATGCCGACCTGCTGGTAGGCACCACGTTCGATCAGGGCGATGAACGGGTCACCGGCGATCTGCTCGGAGAAGCGGGTGCAGCGGGCGCACAGGACGCAGCGTTCGCGGTCGAGCAGGACCTGGTCAGAGACCTTGATCGGCTTGGGGAACGTTCGCTTGGTCTCGACGAACCGGGACTCGCCGTAGCCGTGGCTCATCGCCTGGTTCTGCAGCGGGCACTCGCCGCCCTTGTCGCAGACCGGGCAGTCGAGCGGATGGTTGATGAGGAGGAACTCCATGTTGCCGTTCTGGGCCTTCTCGGCCACCGGCGAGGTCACCTGCGTCTTGACGACCATGCCGGCCGCCGCCTCGATCGTGCACGAGGCCTGCGGCTTGGGAAATCCGCGGCCGTTGCCGGCATCGGTGATCTCGACGAGGCACTGGCGGCACGCACCGACCGGCTCGAGCAGCGGGTGGTCGCAGAAGCGAGGGATCACCACACCGAGGAGCTCGGCGGCGCGGATCACGAGGGTGCCCTTGGGGACGCTGACCTCGACGTCGTCGATCGTCAACGTGATCAGGTCAGACGGGGCGACCTCTGTCGACTTGGAGTCCGTGACAGTCATTTGGAGCCTCCAACGGTGGCCTTGTCGAACAATGTCGCGGCGGCGGGCGGGAACAGTTCCCATGACGGCGTATGCATACCGGCCTCAAACTCGGAGCGGAAGTACTTGATGGCTGAGGTGATCGGGCTCGTGGCGCCGTCGCCGAGGGCACAGAACGAACGACCGAGGATGTTTTCGCACAGGTCGACGAGGAGCTCGATGTCTCCCTCTTTGCCTTCGCCCTTGTCGAGCCGGTCGAGGGTCTGGACGAGCCACCACGTGCCTTCGCGGCACGGAGTGCATTTGCCGCAGGACTCGTGCTTGTAGAACTCGGTCCATCGCAACACTGCCCGGACGACGGACGTCGACTGGTCGAATATCTGCAGGGCCTTGGTGCCGAGCATCGAGCCGGCCGCGCCGACTCCTTCGTAGTCGAGCGGGATGTCGAGGTGTTCGTCGGTGAGGATCGGCGTCGAGGAACCGCCCGGAGTCCAGAACTTCAGCTTGCCGCCGTCGCGGAGTCCGCCGCCGAGGTCGAGCAGCTCGCGCAGCGTGATGCCCAGCGGCGCCTCATACTGACCGGGCGCCTTGACGTGGCCCGACAGCGAATAGAGCGTCATGCCCTTGGACTTCTCGGTGCCCATCGAGCCGAACCAGTCGATGCCGCCGTTGATGATGCACGGCACGGAGGCGATGGACTCGACGTTGTTGATGACGGTCGGGCAGGCGTAGAGGCCCTCGACGGCCGGGAAGGGCGGGCGCAGCCGGGGTTGGCCGCGACGGCCTTCGAGCGAGTCGAGAAGAGCGGTTTCTTCGCCGCAGATGTAGGCACCGGCGCCGGCGTGGATAACCAGGTCGCAGCTGAAGCCCGAGCCCTGGATGTTCGCGCCCAGGTAGCCGGCTTCGTAGGCCTCACGGACGGCCGCGCGGAGGCGGCGTACGACGTGGAGGACTTCGCCGCGGACGTAGATGAACGCCTTCTCGGCGCGGATCGCATAGGACGCGATGATGACGCCCTCGATGAGCGTGTGCGGGGTCGCCATCATGAGCGGGATGTCTTTGCAGGTGCCCGGCTCGGACTCGTCGGCGTTGACCACGAGGTAGTGGGGTTTGTGCCCTCCAGGCTGATCAGCGCCCTGCGGGATGAAGCTCCACTTCATTCCGGTCGGGAACCCGGCGCCACCACGGCCGCGAAGGCCCGATTCCTTGACCACCGTGGTGACGTCGTCGGGGTCCATCGCCAGCGCCTTGGTGAGGGCTGTGTAGCCGCCGGTCTTTTCGTAGCCCTCGAGCGTCCAGGCGCGGTCGTTGCCCCAGTCGGCCGAGAGGACCGGGGTCAGGGTGTCAGTCATTCTTTCGACTCCTCTTCCACCGTCTCGGACTCAGCCCGGGCGGTGTCAGCCTTTTCGACGGCCTGCTCTTTGGACTCGGTGGCCTCGGCTGCTGCGGCCCCGGAGGTCGACTTCTTCGAGAACGCGTCGAACTTCGGGGCAGACCAGCCGTTGTCCTGAGCGATCCTGAGGCCGACCAGTGATGCATCGCCGGCGGCAGGGCCTTCGTCGACAAGGCCGTCCTCGAAGCCGGCGAGCACGCGTTCGGCTTCACGCCATTTGGTGATCGTGGCGCCCCGGCTGGCGCATACCTTCTTGCCGGCACGCAGGTCGTCGACGACCTGGGTGGCGGATTCGGGCGTCTGGTTGTCGAAGAATTCCCAGTTGACCATCATCACCGGCGCGTAGTCGCAGGCGGCGTTGCACTCGATGTGCTCCAGGGTGATCTTGCCGTCATCGGTGGTCTCGTCGTTGCCGACGTCGAGATGGTCCTTGAGCCGGTCGAAGATGACGTCGCCGCCCATGACCGCGCAGAGCGTGTTGGTGCAGACACCGACGTGGTATTCGCCGACGGGACGGCGTTTGTACATCGTGTAGAACGTCGAGACGCCCGACACCTCGGCGGCGCTGATGTCGAGGATCTCGGCACACAGCTCGATGCCCTCGTTGGTCACACAGCCTTCGGAGGACTGGATCAGGTGCAGCATCGGCAGAAGCGCCGAACGTGCTTGCGGATAGCGTCCTGCAAGTTCATGCAGCTCTTTGACGGTCGTGTCGTTCAACGGTCGACTCCTCCCATAACCGGGTCGATGCTGGCAATGGCCACGATCACGTCGGCGATGAAGGCGCCTTCGCTCATGACCGAGGTGCCTTGCAGATTGACGAATGACGGATCGCGGAAATGCACGCGGTAGGGCTTGGTGCCGCCATCGGAGACCGCGTGGCAGGAGATCTCGCCACGGGGAGCCTCAATGCTGGCGTAGGCCTGTCCGACCGGGACACCGAAGCCCTCGGTCACGATCTTGAAGTGGTGAATGAGGGCTTCCATCGACTCACCCATGATCTTCTGGATGTGTTCGGCGGAGTTGCCCTGGCCGTCGGCTCCGACCGACAGCTGAGCCGGCCAGGCGATTTTCTTGTCGGCGATCATGATGGGCGCACCGTCGAGCTTGGCAAGGCGATCGGTGGCCTGCTCGACGATCTTGAGCGATTCCCACATCTCGTCGAGGCGCACGCGGAAGCGGCCATACGCATCGGGTTCGTCGCGGGTGATGACGTCGAAGTCGTAGGTCTCGTAACCCCAGTAGGGCTGCTTCTTGCGCAGGTCCCAGTCATAACCCGTGGCGCGCAGCGGCGGCCCGGTGATGCCGAGCGCCAGGCAGCCGGCGAGGTCGAGGTGGCCGACCCCCTTGAGGCGGCCCTTGAAGATCGGGTTGGCGTTGCACAACGCCGCATACTCGGGCAGGCGCTTCTTGAGCAGCTTGATCGCGTCGCGCAGCTGCGCGATGACGCCGTCGGGCAGGTCCTGGGCGACGCCGCCGGGCCGGAAGTAGGCGTGGTTCATACGCAGTCCGCTGATCGCCTCGAACAGGTCGAGGATGATCTCGCGGTCACGGAAGCCACATGTCATCACGGTCAGCGCGCCGATCTCCATACCGCCGGTGGCGATGGCCACCAGGTGCGAGGAGATGCGGTTGAGCTCAAGCATGAGAATGCGGATGACCTGCGCCTTCTCGGGGATGTCGTCCTCGATGTCGAGGAGCTTCTCGACCGCGGCGACATAGGCGGCTTCGTTGGAGAACGGGGCGACGTAGTCCATACGGGTGCAGAACGTCACGCCCTGCGTCCAGCTGCGGAACTCCATGTTCTTCTCGATGCCGGTATGCAGGTAGCCGATGCCGCAACGGGCCTCGGTCACCATTTCGCCGTCGATCTCCAGGACGAGCCGGAGCACGCCGTGGGTCGAGGGGTGTTGTGGGCCCATGTTGACGACTATGCGGTCGCCGATGCCACCGGCGCCGATCGTGTCCCAGTCCTGGCCGGTCACGGTGTAGACCTGACCGTCAGTCGATTCTGAGCTGCTTGCGTACGGGTCAGTCATTGGTTGGCTCTGCCCTCATGAATAGCTCCTCCGCTGATCCGGCGGTGGAATTGTGGCGCCCTTGTATTCGACGGGAACGCCGCCGAGCGGGTAGTCCTTGCGCTGTGGGTGTCCTGGCCAGTCGTCGGGCATGAGGATGCGGGTGAGGGCCGGGTGGCCGTCGAAGACGATGCCGAAGAAGTCGAAGGTCTCGCGTTCGTGCCAGTCGGCCGTCGGGTAGATGCCGACGACGCTCGGGATGTGCGGATCGCTGTCGGGCGCGGTGACCTCCAGCCGGATGCGACGGTTGTGGGTCATCGACAGCAGGTGATAGACGGCGTGGAGCTCGCGGCCGGTCTCATGCGGGTAGTGGACGCCCGAGACACCGCTGCAGAACTCGAAACGCAGCTTGGGGTCATTGCGCAGCTGCGTCACCACGTCGAGGATGCCGGCCCGTCGGATGAAAAAGGTGATCTCGCCACGGTCGACGACGACCTTCTCGATGGCTTGACTGTCCGGGAGGACGGTCGCGAGCTGGTCGGAGACCTCGTCGAACCAGCCGCCGTAGGGCTTCTGGGCCGCGCCTGGGAAGATGATCGGCTTGGTGAGGCCGCCGAAGCCCGAGGTGTCGCCCGAGCCGCTGACGCCGAACATTCCCTCGCGGACGTCGACGATCTCCAGCTGGGTCGCGTCGCTCTTGACGAGTGCGCTCACCGCTTCGGAACCGGGGTCCTGCGAGTTTTTGTCGGTCATCGCAGGAGGCCCTTCATCGCCGAGGTCGGGATGGCGGTGAGCGCCACCTGCTCGAGCTCGTCGATCTGGGCCAGACGGTTGACGCCGAGCTTTTCGTGCTTGACCTTGTCGTGCAGCTTGAGGACGGCGTCGATGAGCATCTCGGGGCGCGGCGGGCAACCGGGGAGATACATGTCGACCGGGACGATGTGATCGACGCCCTGGACGATCGCATAGTTGTTGAACATGCCGCCGGAGCTCGCACAGACGCCCATCGCGAGGACGTACTTGGGTTCGGCCATCTGGTCGTAGATCTGGCGCAGGACCGGAGCCATCTTGTTGCTGACGCGGCCGGCGACGATCATCAGGTCGGCCTGGCGCGGCGAGGGCCGGAAGACCTCCATACCGAATCGGGCGGAGTCATAGCGCGGAGCGCCGAACGTCATCATCTCGATCGCGCAGCAGGCGAGCCCGAAGGTCGCCGGCCAGAACGAGGCCTTGCGGAAGTAGCCGGCCAGACCTTCGACGGTCGACAGCAGCACTCCGCTCGGAAGTTTCTCTTCTATTCCCATTTCTCAGTCCCACTCCAGTCCGCCGCGGCGCCATACGTATGCATAGGCGACGAAGACCGTGGCCATGAAGATGAACATCTCGATGAGTCCGAACCAGCCGAGCGAATCGAAGGCCACGGCGAACGGAAAGAGGAAGACGACCTCGATGTCGAACACGATGAAAAGCATCGCGATGATGAAGTAGCGGACCGAGACCTTGCCGCCGCCTTCGGGGAGCGGGCTTGGCTGGATGCCCGACTCGTAGCGGTCGAGCTTGGCTCGGTTGTAGCGACTTGGCCCAGTGAGCGGAGCGATCGCGACGCTGCCAATGGCGAACGCTGCGGCGACGGCGCCCAGGACAAGGATCGGCGTGTAGGAATTCACGGTGAGACCCCTTCCTCCTGACTTCGTGAAAGTTTTCACGAGCGTGACGACAGTCACAGTCTAGGACTGCACACGGGCACGCTATCAGCGGGGGGCGGGGTCACCCATTGCCCGGTATCGGGGCTGGTGGGAGGGCTCGCGTAAACCCGCAGGGCAAGCTATTTATGCAACGGAAACGTTCGCAAATTCCGCCGGGAAAACGACCGTCTCAGCTCACGGTTTGACCGAGTGGTGCAGCGCGACGATGCCGCCGGAGAGGTTGGTCCAGTCGACCCGTCCCCAGCCCGCGTTGGCGATGATCTCGGCAAGAGCACGCTGGTCCGGCCAGTCCTGGATCGACTCGGCGAGATAGACATAGCTCTCCGGGTCGGAGGACACCTTGGTCGCGACCGCGGGCAGCGCCTTCATCAGATAGTTCGAATAGACAGTGCGGAACGGCGCCCATGTCGGCTGGCTGAACTCGCATACGACGAGGCGGCCACCGGGCTTGCTGACGCGGAGCATCTCGCGGAGTCCGGCCGCGGTGTCGACGAAGTTGCGCAGGCCGAAGGAGATCGTGACGGCGTCGAAGGACTCGTCGCCGAACGGGAGCTTCATGCCGTCGCCGGCGGTAAAGGCGAGACCCGGCCGCTCGGCCTTGCCGACATTGAGCATGCCCTGGGAGAAGTCGCACGGGACGACCGTCGCGCCGGCCTTGGCAAACGGTTCGCTCGACGTGCCGGTGCCGGCGGCCAGGTCGAGAATGCGCTCGCCGGGCTTCGGCGCCACCATGTCGACGACCTTGCCGCGCCACCGACGGTCCTGCCCCAGGGACAGGATGTCGTTGGTGATGTCATAGCGCTTGGCGACCTCGTCGAACATCTTGGCGACGTCTTGCGGCTTCTTGTCCAGACTGGCTCGGCTCACCCGAATACTTTCCCACGGGTAGGATTGGTTGCTGTGAGCAACCCTGCAGTCGAGGAGGCTTCCCTGCCCCTCCTCGTTCGGACTGTCCCGATCGAAGATCCCGGATCGTTGCTCGAACTCCTTCCCCGCGATGAAGCCCTCGCCTGGGTCCACGGCGGAGACGGCATCGTCGCGTGGGGCCGCAGCACCAGCTACGCGGCGTCCGGTGACGATCGGTTCCGGACGGCAGCCCAGTGGTGGGCGGACCTCGCCGCCGGCTCCGTCATCCGCGACGAGGTCAAGCGTCCCGGCAGCGGACTCGTCGCGTTCGGCTCCTTCACCTTCGCCGACGAGTCGGCCGACAGCATCCTCGTCGTGCCAGAAGTCATCGTGGGTCGCCGCGATGGGGTCAGCTGGTTGACCACTGTCGGCACCGGCTTCACCACCCTCCCCAGCCTCATCCCTGACGCGGCGACGCCTCCTGTCGGCACGACGTTCAGCGACGGTTCGGTCAACAGCGCCGACTGGCAGCAAGTGGTCGCCCAGGGTGTCTCACGGATCGTGGCCGGCGATCTCGACAAGATCGTCCTTGCCCGCGACATCGAGGCCAACCTCACCGAGCCGCTCGATGTGCGGTGGCCACTGGCCCGGTTGGCCGCCGACTACCCGAGCTGCTGGACCTTCCACATCGACGGATTCTTCGGCTCGACCCCGGAAATGCTGGTGCGGCTCGAACGCGGGCTCATCACGTCGCGCGTCCTGGCCGGCACGATCAGGCGCACCGGTGACGACGAGCACGACCTTGCACTCGCCGGCTCCCTCGCCCGGTCGAGCAAGGACCTCGAAGAGCATGAGTATGCGGTGCGGTCGGTGGCCGAGGCGCTGGCCCCGCACTGCACCTCGATGAATGTGCCCGAGTCGCCCTTCGTGTTGCATCTGCCCAACGTCATGCACCTGGCAACCGATGTCACCGGAGTGATCAACGACGATGCGTCGGCCCTGACGCTGGCGGCTTCCCTTCATCCCTCGGCCGCGGTCGGCGGCACCCCTACCGACGTCGCTGTGCAGCTGATCGCTCAGCTCGAGCAGATGGACCGGGCGCGTTATGCCGGTCCGGTCGGCTGGATCGGCGCTTCGGGCGACGGCGAATGGGGAATCGGCCTGCGCTCGGCCCAGATCGAGAACGACGGAACCCTCGTGCGGTTGTTCGCCGGTTGCGGCATCGTCGCGGACTCCATACCGGAGGACGAGCTCGCCGAGTCCAACGCGAAGTTCATCCCCGTGCGGGATGCCCTCTCCCCCACGGACTGATCAGGTCCCCACCAGCCCCTGCCGGCGAGCCACGGCGGCCGCCTCCGTGCGGGTCGCCGCGCCGAGCTTGGCCAGGATGTTGGACACGTGCACCGACGCCGTCTTGGGACTGATGAACAACAGCTTCGCAATCTCCCCGTTGGTGCGCCCGTCGACGAGGTGAGCGAGCACTTCGCGCTCGCGAGGGGTCAGATCGTCAACCGTCTTGTCCCGTCGTGCGTCTCCCGGACCGCTGATCGCGGCGATCTCGGCGATCTCGGCGATCTCGGCGAGCAGAGGCTTCGCGCCGAGCCGCGAGGCAGTCTGCCGTGCCGAGTCCAGAAGCAGGCGAGCCTCGGCCGGGTCGCCGGAGGCCTGGAGGACGGCCGCAAGGCGCGCACTCGAACGGGCCTCCTCGAAGACATGACCGAGGGAAGCGAAGCCGTCGACCGCTGAACGCCATGTGTCGACAAGTGAAGCGGGTTGGGTGCTGCCATCGCCCGAGAGCCAGCGCAATCGGGCGTTCTCGGCCTCGACGCGTGCAAGCCAGGCATGCCCTTCGGGACCGAACAGGCCTCGCGACTCGACCACCCTCTCGACGACCTGAGTCACACGGGTCGCGACCAGTGCAGACTCCTCTCGCTCGGAGACGACTGCGTGCGGCGCCGCCGAGGCGAGTCGACCCAGAACCAATCCGGCCATCCGCAACCGGGCGGGAATGACAGCGCTGTCCCAGTCCACGGTGAGGCTTTGAACAAGGTCGTCGTGTGCGGACACCGCCCCGGCCGCGTCAACTGCGAGATCGATGGTGGCGGTGCCGGCATGGATGGCCAGGACAATGTCCTGGTCCCACAGCGGACGGATTCGGGCGGCGGTGGCGAGGGCGTCGGAATCACCCCGACCGGCCGCAACCAGGAGTCCGATCGCATCGAGCGTCGCTGCCGCAAGCGGCGGGGGCTTCAGCTTGCCGACATCGCTCAGCTCGGTGACGACATCCCAACGTCCGCGCAGGTAAGCGGTGACCGACGCGAACACCCGGCCGTCGAAGCCGTATGGCGCCCAGGAACGGCCGGCCTGCGCGGCCCGGCGCATGGCGCCCAGGAAGGCTTCCTCCGCCTCGTCCAGCTCGCCAAGGTCGTGGTGCAGGAAGGCGAGGTGGTGTTGTGCCCGCAGTTCACCCACGACATTGCCCTCGGCGTGCGCCGTCGCGATGAGCGCAGCGAAACGGCGTTTGGCTCCGTCGGGATCGTCGCCGCTGCGGCTGCGCAGGCGTTCTTGCAGCGCTGTGGCATCGGCGACCACGTGGGACAGCCCGAGGCGGTCTCCCAATGAGCGGGCCTGGGCGGCCCAGGCGAGCGCTTCGTCGTCGCGGCGCATCTCGGCGGCCACGTTCGCGTAGAGGTTTTCGACTGCGGCCCGCAAGGCGGTCGGCTCTTCGGGGACGAACGCGAGCGCTTCCCGTGCGGCTGACTCGGCCTCGGAGTCCAGTGCGGTCGCGAGCGCCGCATTGCCGAGCTCGACGAGGAGCCGGCCGCGATCCTCCACCGAGGCTTCGGGAGGAAGATGAGCGAGCTGGTCGCGGACCAGCGCCGTCGCCCGCTGCATGTGCCCGGCGGCGGTGAGCGCCTCGCTCGTGCGTACGACGAGGTCGACGACATCGGTGTCTTCGGGTGCGGAACTGATGATCTCGAGGGCACGCTCGTAATGTTGCGCGGCTTCCTCGTGCCCATGGACACAAACGGCCTCGTCGCCGGCGGCCACCTTGGCCACGAAGGCCACCGGCAGGTCACCGGCCTCAGTGGCATGCCGGGCGATGTCGGCAGCGCTGGCGACGGCACCCTCCCGGGTCAAGGCCGCGACGTAGGCCACGTGGAGGCGTCGGCGCTCTCCAGGCAGCAGGTCGTCGTAGACGACTTCGGCTAGAAGGGCGTGGCGGAAGGCGTAGGCGTCGGCCGACACACGGGCGAGGATCTTGTGGTCGAGGGCCGACCGTAGGGCGGTGTCCAGCTCGTCGACCCCGATGCCCACGACCTCGGCGAGCAAGGTGTCAGTCACCTGGGTGCCGGCGCAGGAAGCTGCGCGCACGACCTTGCGCCCGACATCGTCGAGGCGGTCCAGGCGTACGAGGAGCAAGTCGGCGAGAGTTGCCGGCAAGGGTGTCGTGTCGTCGGTGCCGGCGTCGATCAGCTCTTCGACGATGAAGGCATTGCCTTCGGCCCTTCGCACGATGGCGGCCATTCCGCTGGGATCGAGGTCGTCGATGCCACGGGAGCGCACCAGGTCTCGCACGTCGTCGTCGCCCAGTGGGCCGAGGTCGAGGCGCTGGACGCCGGGCAAGCGGGCCCACTCGGCCACGGCAGAACGCAACGGGTGACGGCGATGGAGATCGTCGCTGCGGTAGGAGACGACGACGTGGACCGGCTCGATGAACCGTTGCGTCAGGATGTAGCGGACGAGGTGGCGGGTGGAGGCGTCGGCCCAATGGACGTCCTCGAGCAAGAGCAGGACCGGACGATCGGCCGCCAGCCAGTCCAGCGCCGCCACCAGACCGGCAAAGAGCTCCCCAGTGCCCGAACCGGTGTGTGTCCGGACCGAGGCCGGGAGCAGCGGAGCCAGAGACGGGAACCGTTTGGCCACGTCATCGCGCTCACCCTCGGTCAGCCCGGCGAGGACCTCCACGAACGGCTGGAACGGGAAGGCGCTGTCGCCGAGGTCGAGACAATGGCCGACGAGGACACGATGGCCCTCGATGACGGCGCGGTCGGCGAGCTCGCGCAGGAGGCGGGTCTTGCCGATGCCGGCGTCACCGCTGAGCAATACCGCGCCGTGGGTGTGGGGACCGGCGATCCCGACAGAGCCCAGCAGCTGGGCCAGCTCGTTCGAGCGGCCCAGCAGCTGGGCCAGCTCGTTCGAGCGGCCCACCAGCGGGTCGAGCGAAGTCCAGTCGGCATGCATGAATCCATCATGGCCGACCGCACCGACACCGTCGACGAGCAGACTCACGTGGTGGCGCCGCGGAGCCTCGTCCGGGCCGCCACGCGGCGTGCGGTGCGGATTCGTCGGGCGTTGCGGCGGCTGGTGGCGGGCATACGCTCCAGGCGATGGTTGATTTCGGCCTGGACGGTGTATTCGGGCATGAGGATCATGGTGGGGCCTTTCAGCGACTGTTTGATCAGCAACTGTTCGATGACTCGATCCTCGTCGTCTGAGGTAGGGCGCCACATCGGACAACTGCCTTAGACGCCCTTGCCGGCTACCTCAGATCAGGTTGCTCCGACAGTTGTCGCACAGCCACCGCAGTGGTCTCGTCGGCCGGGAGGAATGCCTCAATGGTGAGCTCGGCCGCGGTGAGGTCGAGGGCGGTGCCGAAGGTCGTCACGGTGCTCATGAACGCCAGCTCGATGCCGCCGACCTCGATCCGCAGGGGCACCGCGATCTCCTCGGCGTTGTGGTCCTCGAGCCCGCCCGGGTAGGCCAGCAGTTCGGTATGCAGGTCGGCGAGCACCGCCGAACCGCTCACCGTCGCTTCGCGCGCGAGCCGGCCGAGGACATGAGCGCGCCACTGGGCCAGGTTGCGGATCTGTGGCGCGAGGCCTTCGGGATGGAGGCTGAGCCGCAGGACATTGACCGGCGGCTCCAGCAGATGTGGTGCGGCACCGACCAGGAGCGCGTTGATGCCCGAGTTGGCCAGAAGCAGATTCCAGCCCCGGTCGACGACGAGACACGGAAATGGCTCATACCCGTGCAGGACGATCTCGAGCCCGGACCTGACCGCGGCCATGTCCGGGTCGTCCAGCCGCCGTTCGCGGAAGGTCGGCGCGTAGCCGGCCGCGATGAGCAGCTGGTTCTGCTCCCTCAAGGGAACCGCGAGCATGTCGGCAAGCTGGAGCACCATGGCGCGGCTGGGCTTGGCCCGACCGGTCTCGATGAAGCTGACGTGCCTGCTCGACACCCCTGCCTCACTCGACAGATCGAGCTGGCTGAGGTGGCGGCGCCGGCGCCATTCGCGCAGCAGCATTCCGATGGCGGGGCGTTCGGCAACCGTGTTCATGTCCACACAGTGCCCGAGCCAGGGCCCGGATGCCATTACCTCTGACGTAATTGTGGGCATTACCCATCGGCCAGATAGTCGAGTCATGAACATTCATACGACAACACCTCAGGTCA
Source organism: Actinomycetota bacterium (assembly GCA_030856025.1). Classification (GTDB taxonomy): domain Bacteria; phylum Actinomycetota; class Actinomycetes; order Propionibacteriales; family Nocardioidaceae; genus JACMOZ01. The sequence goes on along the minus strand of JALYQD010000036.1, from coordinate 8,841 downwards.
CTGCCACCACGGACGGATCGCTGCTGCGGTCCTCGCTCAAGCTCGATTCGCTCGTCAGCGCCGCGAACGGTCTCGCGTATGTCGCCGGGGCCGCCCTGCTCGACGACCTCCTCGGTCCTTCGCCGCTGTGGCTGCTGGGGATCGGCGCCTTCCTCCTCGTCTACGCCCTGGAGGTATGGATCGTCGGCACCCGCAAACCCATCAACCGGACCCATGCCGCCCTGGTCGCCGAGGGCAACGTCGTCTGGGTGGTCGGTTCGGTCATGGTCGTCGCCTTCGGCTGGCTGGACCTGACCACGACCGGCCAGGTATGGGCACTCACGCAGGCAGCCGTCGTCGGCGGATTCGCCGCACTGCAGTTCGCCGCCCTCAAGCGCGGCTAGCCGAGTCTCCGTACGCAGTGGTCCTGGGCGAATGCGTCACGCCCGGGGCCACTGTCAGCGTGGCGGTATCGAGTCCAGAACGGCGCGGCGCGGCGCGAGGCTGTCGCCGGATGAGACACCGGTCAGGCGGCGTTTGACCCAGGGACCGGCGTGGGACATGGCCCAGTCCACATTGGCCGCGCGCCGTTCGGACTTCGTCAACACCGTCTTCGGTCCGAGCGGGATCGGTTGCAGATCGTGGTCAATGCTCAGAGTGTCTAGCACCTCGATCGCCATGCGCTGATGGCCCGCGCTCGACATGTGCATCCGGTCGGGGTCCCACAGCCGGTCGTCGCGGTAGTCGCGCAGGCGCCAGAAGTCGACCAGCGTCGCGCCGTGTTTTTCGGCCACCTCGCGGACGAGCTCGTTGTAGATCGCGAAGCGGCCCCGGAGGGCGCCGAAGATCGGCGAATCGCCGGGATCGTACGCCGTGAAAACGACAAGGTGGGCGCCAGTCGCGGCGAGCCGACCGAGTCCCTCGTCGTATGCGGCGACGAGTCGGTCGATGTCGATCCGCGGACGGAGCACGTCGTTGGCGCCTGCGTAGATGCTGACGAGGTCAGGCTCCAGCGCCAGCGCGGGTTCGACCTGCTCGGCCAGGATCGGAAGCAGCTGGCGGCCGCGAATTGCGAGATTGGCATACGCGAAGTCGTCGGTCGAGGCGGCGAGCACCTCGGCGAAGCGATCGGCCCAGCCGCGGACGCCTTTGGGCAAGGTGGATTCGTGGTCGCCGACGCCTTCGCTGAAGGAGTCGCCAAGAGCGACATACCGCTTGAATTTCACTCCGCCAGGTTAACGACAGCCCGATCAGCGCGCGGCATCAAGGATCAGGAAACGCTGGCCAGCGGCGTGATGGTGTCGAGTTGATCGGCGATCTCGGCGCTCTTGATTTCGAGTTCGAATCGGTCTTGAAGATTCAGCCAGAAGCGATCCGACGTTCCGAAGTATCGGGAGAGACGCAAGGCGGTGTCGGCCGTAACCGATCGCTTGCCGTGGACGATCTCATTGATGCGACGCGGAGGAACACCGATCGCGTTGGCCAGGCGATTCTGCGTCACACCCATGGGCGTGAGGAAGTCCTCGACGAGAATCTCGCCGGGATGGATTGGACCCATCACCGTCATTTTCGTCATCATCAATCTCCAGTTCCTAGTGATAGTCGACCAATTCAACGTCATCGGCCCCACCGGCTGACCAGGTGAAACAAGTGCGCCACTGCCCGTTGACTCGAATGCTGTATTGGCCGGCTCTGTCCCCTTTCAGTGCCTCCAACCGGTTGCCCGGTGGAATATTCAAGTCGTCAAGCACCTCGGCCGCATCGATCAGGAGCAGCTTGCGGTGAGTGACTCGATAGAGGTCAGGATTGAATGCAGTTACGCGTTGACGCTCCCACACTCGTCGAGTTCTCTTGTCCACGAAAGACCGGATCACCAACCCAAGTATAACGGGGTGCGTTATTAACGCAATCCGTTATACACAAGCCTCCCGATATTGCCACTCACCGTCATGCCGGGCGAGATCTAAGGCAGCCCGCACCGGTCAGCCCGGGTGCTTCCTGGGGAGCGTCTTCTTTCCGCCGTGCATCATCGTGATGAGGCTGGCGACCTTGGTGTCGGTCTTGGCGTCACGCGTGAACGACGTCAGCGTCATGATCGGGCGGAACCTCTGCCGTGTTATCGACTTGGCGAAGGTGAATTCCTTCAGACCGTCGGGGCCATGTATGCGGCCGAAGCCGGACTCCCCCACGCCGCCGAAAGGCAGCGACGGCACACCGGCGAAGGCGATCACGGCATTGACCGATGTCATGCCCGAGCGGATCCGCCGGGCAATCGCGACCCCGTCCTTCTTGGCGAAAACCGTGCCGGCGAGGCCGTATTTGGTCGCATTGGTCAGCTTGATGGCTTCGTCCATGTCCCTGACCGGGTTGATCGTCATCGTCGGGCCGAAGGTCTCATCGGTGATGGCGGTCGAGTCCTCGGGGACACGCGTGAGGATCGTCGGCTGGACGAAACGCTCGCCGACCGCTTCGGACCCGCCCATCTCGACCTTCGCGCCCTTGGCGATCGCGTCGTCGATGTGACTCTTGATGATGCCGATCTGCGAAGGCATCGTGATGGGGCCGATCTGGGCCCCCTCGTCGGTACCGGCACGGAGAGTCTTGGCCTGGTCGAGGATCTCCGACACGAACGAGTCGAAGACCTTCTCGTGAACATAGACCCGCTCGACTCCGATGCAAGTCTGGCCTGCGTTCGACATACCGCCCCAGAGCGCGGCGTCGGCCGCCGCCTTGATGTCGGCGTCCTCGTCGACGATGAAGGCGTCCTTGCCGCCGGCCTCGATGATGACCGGGGTCAGGTTCTCGGCGCAGGCGGCCATCACCTTCTTGCCGGTGGCACCGGAGCCGGTGAACGCGAGCTTGTTGACGCTGGACTTGCAGAGCGCCGCACCGGTCTCGCCGAGGCCGGTGACGACCTGGAAGACGTCGTGACCGGGCACCACTTCGGCAAACGTGTTGGCGAGCCACTGGCCCACGGCCGGGGTGTATTCGCTGGGCTTGAAGACGACCGCGTTGCCGGCCGCGAGCGCATACGCGATGGACCCCGTGGGGGTGAAGACCGGGTAATTCCACGGGCCTATGACGCCGATGACGCCGAGCGGCTGGTATTCGACCGTCGCGGCCTGGTTGGCCATGAGCAGGCCGGCGCTGACCTTGTGCGGACCGAGCACCTTCTTGGCGTGCTTGGCAGCCCACGCGACGTGGTCGATCGCGAGGATTATCTCGAGCTGGGCGTCGCCGTGCGGCTTGCCGGTCTCCTGGTGCGAGAGGTCGGCCAGCTGCGCGATGCGGCGGGTGATGACGCCCTTCCAGGTCTGGAGGTATTCGGCGCGCTCGTCAAAGGTCAGGGCGCCCCACCAGGCGGCGGCGACGTGGGCGCGTTCGACGGCGGCATCGACCTCGGCAGCACTGGTGACGGGGTGTACGCCGACAACATCGCCGTTGGCGGGATTGAGCGACTCGAAGGTCGCGCCGGACTGTGCTTGCCCTTTGGGGTGATCGATCGTGGCGGTCATGATGCTCCCTTGATGAGGTCGGCGGCCTTTTCGCCGATCATGATGGTCGGTGCGTTGGTGTTGCCACGCGGCACGCGCGGCATCACGGAGGCGTCGGCGACCCGCAGGCCTTCGACGCCGTTGACCCGGAGTTGGGGGTCGACGACGGAATCGTCGGTCGTGCCCATCGAGCAGGTGCCCACCGGGTGGTAGAGCGTCTGGGCGAGCTGGCCGATGGCGGCGATGATCTGGTCGTCGGTCGGGTCGAGGCTGGCCGGGATCCACGGATCGGCGACGAACTTGGCGAACGGCCCCTGGTCGATCGTCTCGAGGGCGCGGCGGTAGCCGGCGACCATGGCGTCGAGATCAGACTGGTCCTCGAAGTAGGCCGGGTCGATCTCGGGATGCCACGTGGGATCGGCCGAGCGCAGCTTGAGGTAGCCGGTGCTCTTGACCTTGACCAGTGTCGGCGCGATCGTCACGGCATGGCGGACCGGTTCGTGGAAGCCGTTGTCATAGAAGCCCGAGGGCGCCATGTGGATCTGGACGTCCGGCGCCGGAAGATCGTCGCGGCTCTTGAAGAACGCACCCGACTCGGCGACGTTGGAGCTCAACGGCCCGCGACCGGCGGCCTTCCACTTGAGCAGGTTCCCGATGGTCTGGAACTGTGCGAGGTCGGTGGTGCCCTTGGTGTAGAGCAACAAGCCGGACACGGGATGGTCCTGGAGGTTCTGGCCGACACCCGGCGACTCGACCGCGACGTCGATGCCGAACTCGCGCAGATGCGCGCCCGGACCGATGCCCGACAGCATGAGGAGCTGGGGACTGTTGACCGATCCCCCGCTGATGATGACTTCGGCGTCGGCGTGGACCGTATGGTCCTGCCCGCCCTGGCGGTAGGCGACGCCGATGGCGCGGTTGCCTTCGAGCACGATCTTCGTCGCGAAAGAGTTGGTGCGGACGGTGAAGTTGGGCCTGCTCATCGCCGGGCGGATGTAGCCGTCCGCGACGGACCAGCGGCGGCCCTTTTTGCAGGTCACCTGATAGAGGCCGGCCCCTTCCTGCTCGGCACCGTTGAAGTCGTCGTTGCGCTTCAGTCCCGATGAGACGGCCGACTCGAGCCAGGCGAGGCTGAGCTCGTGGTTGTAACGGCGGTCCTCCACGTGGAGCGGGCCGTCGGTGCCGTGGAACTTGTCGCCGAGCCGGGTGTTGCCCTCGGCCTTGCGGAAGTAGGGCAGGACGTCGTCGTAGCCCCAACCGGTCGCGCCGTAGGAGTCCCGCCACTCGTCGTAGTCGGCGGCGTTGCCGCGGATGTAGATCATGGCGTTCATCGACGAGCAGCCGCCGAGGGCCTTCATACGGGGCCAGTCGGCGCGTTTGCCGTTGAGCTGCTTCTGGCCGACGGTTTGGTAGTTCCAGTCCCATTTGGTCTTGAACAGCGACGGGAAGGCGGCCGGGATCTTGATCTCGTCGGCATCGTCCTCGCCGCCGGCCTCGAGCAGCAACACGCTGACCGAGGGGTCCTCGCTCAGCCGGGCAGCGACGACGCCGCCCGCGCTGCCGGAACCGACGACGATGTAATCGAACTTCTCTTCAGGCATGCAGGACTCTCTCGGGAGGTGAGGTGAGTCACAACATACTTCGGGTATGCCGTCAGCGCAACGGAAATCCGTCTAATTCAACGGGTGAGGGCCGTCCGCACTGCCTCGGAGAGCCGAGCCGTCACGTCACGACGGTTGTCGCGCGCGAGTGGCACCTCGATGACGCGGATGCCTTTGGTGGGCTCGTCGAGCGCGGCCGCGAGCTCAATCGGGGTGGCGAGGCGGTGTGGCACTCCGTATGCGGCGCAGACCCCGGCGATCGACGCACCGGTCGGCGTCGCATAGACCCGCTCGAAGGACGCGGCATACTCCGGGCCGCCCTGCTCGAGGGTCGAGAAGATGCTGCCGCCGTCGTCAGAGGCCACGACGACGGTGAGATCGGGACGGGGCTCACCCGGACCGATCAGCAGGCCGTTGACGTCGTGCAGGAAGGTCAGGTCGCCCATGTAGGCAAGGGATCTGCTGGAGCTGCGGGCCAGTGCCGCGCCGATCGCGCTCGACACCGTGCCGTCGATGCCCGAAAGACCTCGGTTGGCGATGACAAGTCGTCGTTCGCCGACCGTGTATGGGCGCGACACGAGATCGAGATCCCTGATCGGGTTGGACGAACCGACGAACAGCAGCCCTTCGGGCGGGACAGCGGCCGACACCGTGCGCGCCACGTCGTAGGGGGTGGTGCCGTCGAGGACCCCGTCGATCGCCGCTGTCGCCAGCCGGTCAGACTCGAGCCACGAGTCCAGCCATTCGGGTTCGGCCGAGCCGTCGGGCGACGGATGGCGGCCCACGGCCAGGGCGTGCCCTGGCGGGTGTGGGAAGCCGCTCAGGTCATCCGCCGCGACGAGCACGTCGATGTCGGTCCGGCCGAGCAGCGTCGTGATGGGCCGGGACAACGTCGGGTGACCGAACGCGACGACTCGGGTGATCCGCCTCGCGACCGGCGCGTGGGCGAGCAGGAGCCGGTAGGCCACGATCGGGTTGTAGCCGTTGCGGGCACCGGAGCTCGGCTCGGCCAGCAGCGGCAACCCCGCATCCTGGGCGAAGATGCGGGCGCGCGGCCCGGAGTCGTCCCCGGCCACGACGACAGTGCCGCCGTCAACCGGAACCGGTGTGCCGGCCGGCCTGTCGCGTGCCGGCTTTTCGTGTTCGGAGGAGGGTTCGAAGACCCAGTCGATCGGCTCAAGCAAGGGTTCATCGAGCTCGACATTGAATTGCGCCGGGCCGGTGGGCAGGCCGCCGAGGAAGCCGATGATTCCGGCGTCGCCATACGGGATGCCGGGGAAGAACTCGACCTGGTTGGTGGTCTGGTTGGCGCCGGTGCCGCGAAGCCGTGCCGGCCGGTCGGCCGAGAGGGCGAGCAGCCGCACCCCGGCATGTTTGGCCTCCAGCAGCGCCGGATGGAGATTGGCGACTGCCGTGCCCGAGGTCGTGACGACCGGGACCCAGCGGTGCGAGGTCTTCGAGAGCCCGAGCGCCAGAAAACCGGCGGAACGTTCGTCGATGCGCACGTGCGCTCGCAGCGCGCCGGCTGCGTCGGCCGCGGCGAGGGCCAGTGCGAGCGGCCCGGAACGCGAACCCGGCGAGAGGACGGCTTCGCGCACGCCGATGCCGATGAGGTCCTGCACGAGTTGACGGGCGAGCTGTGTCGAACTCGGACTCGGTGTCATGATCCGAGATCTTTCCGTATGGCGTCGAATCGCGCAGTCCACCGGGCCCTCGTCTCGTCGTCGGCGGCGACCGCGGCCAGCCGATCGGGATCGGCGACGGTGCGGCCGACCGGCAGTGTGCCGTCGACCGGGGTCAGCGGCCGGGCGACGACATCGGCGGTCAGCAACGAGGTCGTGGCCAGGCCGCAGGCATACGGCAATTCGGGCAAGGCGGCCGCGAGGGCGATGCCGGCGGCCAGGCCGATCGACGTTTCGAGGGCGCTCGAGACGACGACCGGGATGCCGATCTGTTCGGCGATCCGCAGGCACGCGGCCACCCCTCCGAGCGGCTGGACCTTGAGGACGGCAATGTCGGCGGCGTCGAGTTCGACGACCCTCATCGGGTCGGCGGCTCTGCGGATCGACTCGTCCGCGGCGATCGGGACCTCGACCCTGCGGCGGACTGCGGCGAGCTCCTCGACGGTCCGGCACGGCTGCTCGACGTACTCGAGGCCGCCGGCCGCGCGATCGAGCTGCGTGATCCCGGCGATCGCCTCGTCGACCGACCACAGTCCGTTGACGTCGACGCGGATCTTGCCACCTGGGCCGAGGGCATCGCGCACGGCTTCAACGCGCGCGATGTCGTCGGCAAGCCTCTGGCCGGGATCGGCGACCTTGATCTTGGCGGTGCGGCAGCCGTTGCTGGCAAGAACGATCCGGGCGGCGGCTTCGGGGCCAACGGCCGGGACGGTGCAGTTGACGGGGATGACGTCGCGGAGCGGCGCGGGCCAGTCGTGTTGCGCTGAGGCGATCGCGGCGGCGGCCCACGGCGCTGATTGGGTGTTGTCATAGTCGAGGAAAGGGCTGAATTCGGACCAGCCGGCCGGTCCCTCGAAGATCAGGCCCTCACGGACCGTGATGCCGCGGAAACGCGTGACCATCGGTATCGAGAAGACCTGCACGCCTCGACAGTAACGCCTGTTTGGGGAGGCAGTTACCGTGGCTCGTACCTACTCCTGAGGGGGCAACACATGGCACAGATAGCAATCGTCGGTGGCAACGGCAAGATCGCCCGGCACCTCATCGGAGCGTTGAAGGACCAGGGACACATTCCGCTCGCGCTGGTGCGAAACCACGACCATACGTCCGAGCTGGAAGCCCTCGGCGCGACCGTCGGGATCCTCGACATCGAGAACTCGACCGATGAAGACTTCGGCAAGGCCTTTGACGGCAGCGACGCCATCGTGTTCGCGGCCGGCGGCGGCCCCGACGGCAACATCGAGCGCAAGCGCACCGTCGACTTCGAGGGCTCGATCAAGTCGATCGCCGGCGCCAAGCTCGCCGACGTCCACCGCTTCGTGCAGATCTCGGCGATATCGGTCGACAAGCCCGTCCCGGAGGGCTCCGGAGCCGTATGGGCCGCATACGTCGGGGCCAAGCGTGACGCCGATGTGGCTCTGCGCGCCAGCGCCCTCGACTGGACGATCATCCGGCCGGGCGGTCTGCTCGACGAAGAGCCGACCGGACTCATCACTGTCGGCGATGATCTCCCCGGTGGCCAGATCCCGCGCGCCGATGTCGCCGCCGTCCTTGCCGCAGTCGTCTCCGACGACCGCACGATCGGCAAGCAGTGGGACGTCGTGACCGGTCCCACCGAGATCACCGAAGCGATCGACGCCGCGGTCTGACGGTATGGAGGATCTGCCCCTGGCCGAATTCGGCTTCCCGGGACCGCTGCGGGATCAGTTGGTTGCCGATCCTGTCCGGCGCCAAGACGTCGACCTCCGCCCTCCTGCTCGGACACGAGCGCGACGGCGAGCCGCTGCCGACGCTCGGCGAACTGTCGGCGGTGGTGGACTCCCAGGACCGACGAGTCGCGGTGATCGAGCTGACCGACGTGCGGGTGGTCCGGCTCGCCGACGTCGACCTGCAGCATGCCCTCGACGAGGGTGAAGGCGATGAGTCGGTCGCACAGTGGCGGGCCAGTCACGAGGAGTTCTGGCACAGCGCCGAGGTGCGCGCTGAGTTGGGCGACCCTGCTTTTACCGTCTCCGACGAAACCCTGATCGTCGCGAAGCGCTTCCTCCTGGTGCATACCCCCGACGACGCAGGGCGGTGAGTATG
>JALYQD010000141.1 GCA_030856025.1 Actinomycetota bacterium | reverse complement strand
GGCACAATCCGTACGCGAAGCCGCGGCCAGCAAACCATCAAAGGGTGCCAGCAAGGCACAGAAGCCGGCCGACCCAAAGCCGAGAATCGTCGCACAGCAGCACAGGCCGCGTCCACACCCCTAGGCGAAACTGTTAGTAAGTCTCCTTACATGGCTTTCCGTATGGGTGATCCCGCGTTCCGGAGGTCTCAATGGGACGGCCGATTCGAAGGCCGGGTCGCACTCATCAACCGGCTCGTCGATGTGCTCGGACAGGAGTATGAATCCTGGGCACCGTACGTTGCGCCGCATCAAGGTGGGGTGGGCGCTCGACTGTTGTCGCTCTCGTCGAATCCTGGGCCAAAGACGAAGTCTGCTGACGGACGTGGATCTGGTCGTGACTCTGGCATGCCGGGGCAGTGTCCGTTGCAGCTCGACGTTCTGCGATGACGCGTCCGCACGTGGACGGTCCTTCGCCAAGACGTGATCTGGGATTCGGCCTGCCGCCGGGGCAGTCGGTTTAGCGCATTACGGCGTAGCGGGTGCTGGTCATGCCGGAGTCCCCGAACGACGTTCCCAGGTGGGTGAGACGCACGTCGCGGGACAGCGAGCCGAAGAGCGGAATCCCGTCACCGATCAGGACAGGGGCGGTGCCGATGATGAGCTCGTCGATCAGGTCGTGCCGCAGGAACTCCTGGACGACCTGGCCGCCGTCGACGTAGACTCCGTGGGCGTTTCGCGTGTTGAGGAGGTCGACTGTCTCGTCGATACCGTGGCAGATGGTGATCCGGTCGTCGGAGTCGCGCTTCAGGCTGGTTCCGAGGACGATGACCTGCTTGGCAGCGTACGGCCAGCCGTCGAAGGTCAGGATCTTCTGGTAGGTTCGTCGCCCCATGACGAGGTGGTCAATGTCGGCCATGAACCCGTCGTAGTCAGGCGGGCATGCCGGGCCCTCGTGGCCGGGAGCGTGGTTCGGGTTCGCGGGCGGGTCGGTGAGCCAGTCGAGGTTGTGGTCTGGCCTGGCGATCATTCCGTCGAGGCTGACCCCGATGAAAACTCGGCCGCTCCAAGTGCGCTGCATGGTCATTTCCAGCCTTCCATGATGAAGTTGAGGGCGTCTCTCGGGTCGCTGAGGCGATGTGCGTCCATCGTCGCGGCGGCGCGCACCTGCGCCCCGTTGACGTAGTCGAAGATGAGTGTGGCCGCGAGGGTGGACTGGGGCGCGTTCCTGAGATCCCCCTCCGCCGTGGCGTGTTCGATCAAGCTGGTCAGGTAGTCGATCTCGCGGGTCCAGCCTTCGATCAGGAGTGCGCGCAGCTCCTCGTCCTTGATGTCCTCGAGGAGCATGGCGATGCCGGCACGAGCCTCACCAGGGTCATCGGGTGGGGAAGCGCTGGCCTTGATCCAGTCCAGGAGCTCCTGGTGTGCGTTGTCTGTCGTGGGCGCGCTTGGCCGGGCGTTCACCCACCGGCGGCTGAGGGTCATGAGGAGGCTGTGCCGAGAGCCAAAGCGCTTGACGAGCGTGGCGGGGTGCACTCCGGCTTCGCGGGCGGCGTCCTTGAGCGTCCAGGTGCCGTCGTTCGACAAGGAACCCCCTTCAATCAGACGGAGCAGCTCCTCATCGGAGTGAACTTTCGGACGTGACATCTGTGTTAGTAAATCACGTGACATCTGTGTTAGTAAATTAATAGTGCGGAAAGAACCAAACTCGCGTCACGGGACGTGTTCGTGCACTGGGGGGGCGTCGATACTGCTGTCCCCGACGCTGTCTGGCTGCCGGCCGGCGCTCAGGGCGAGTTGCGCGACCAGCGCGGCGACGATCACGATCGACGCGCTGACCCAGAGCGCGACGCTCACCCCTTCGAAGAACGCGTAACTTGCGAGAGCAGCAACCTGGGGCTCGCCGGTTGCCTGCGCCAGGTTCAGGGCGTCGTCGAGTGACCGTCCTGCGGCAGACGGTAAGTCGGCAGGCAGCCTTGAGCTGTAGGTGGCTGAAAGCACGCTGCCGAGAACAGCGACACCGAGCGCGGCGCCGAGCTGGAGCATGGTGTCGTTCAGGGCCGACCCGATGCCCGCGTACCGCTGGGGGATCGCGCCGGTGAGAACGGTCATGGCGGCTGGCTGCGCGAGGCCCGCGCCTGCTCCGAAGAACGCCAGCGGGAGCAGCAGGGCCGGGAACCCTGCGCGGTAGCCGAGGAGCGGAAGGAGCGCCAGGCCAGCCGCCAGTGCTATCAGCCCGACAACGAGGACAGGTCGTTGACCGAATCGGGTGCCGGCAACCGTGGCGAGCGGTTGCACCAGGATCATCGAGACGACGACGGGCAGTAGTGCGGTCGCTGCCATGGTGGGGCTGTAACCCAGCACCGACTGGAGGTACTGGGTGAAGACGAGGAGCAGCCCGGCGAGAGCGACCTGCAGCAGCAGGATGGACAGACAGGACCCGGTGAACTGTCGACTGCGGAAGAGCTCGAGGGGCACCATCGGTTCGTGTCGTCGCAGTTCCCAGGCCACGAACGCCACGAGGGTCGCCCCGGCAACGCACAGGGTGGCAACGACTAGGCCGCCGTTTCCGCGCGGGACGGCGATGATTCCCCCGGCGAGTGCCGTTGCTCCGACAAGAGAGAGGACTGCCCCTACGGGGTCGAATCGTCGGTGTGGTGCTGTCGACTCGGTCATGAAGAGCGCCGACGCCGCCAGAGCCAGCGCCACGATCGGCACGTTGACCCAGAAGATCGCACTCCAGTTGAACTGATCTGTGAGGTAGCCGCCCAGAATCGGTCCCCCGACCAATCCGAACACTGAGGTGATAGCGAACAGTGACATCGCTTTGCGGCGCTCGGTCTCTTCGGGGAACGTGACGATGAGGATCGACATGGTGCTGGGCATCATCAGCGCGCCGCCCACGCCCATAAGGCCTCGGGCCGCGATCAGCGCAGAGGTGTCGGTTGCCCATGTTGCCGACAGCGAGGCCAGACCGAAGAGGACGAGGCCGATCATCAGGAGGCGGCGCCGGCCGAATCGGTCTGAGAGGTTACCGGCTAGCAGCAGAAGTCCGGAGAACGCGATGAGATAGGCGGCGACGATCCACTGGAGCTCCTCGGGGCTGGCGCCTAGGTCGCGGCCGATCACTGGTAGTGCCACGTAGAGGACTGTGTTGTCGACTTGGAGCACCAGCATGCTCAGGCACATCACGACCAGGACGAGCCAGCGTCGGTCGTCCTTCTGCTTGACCTCGTGCATCGGGCCTCGCTCCTTCGGGTCCGGTGAAGTCACGTTCTGGGGGTGACGTCGATGTGGGGCTCTGACCGCTGCCGTTCCTCTTCCTCCACGTCGTTCTTGAAGTGCGTTCTGTACAGGGGCATGGCCGTCGCGGTAGTGAGGATGGCCACGACGACGAACGAGGAGAACATGACGTCGTTCAGGATTCCCAGCTCGGATCCCACGCCGATGAAGATGAGGATCATCAGCCCTCGGGCGTTCATGAGGCCCCCCATTGCCAGGGAGGGGCCGCGGGCCCATCCGAAGGCTCGCATCACCCCGTAGACCGGGAGGAGTTTGCTGGCGAACCCGACGAAGAGCAACACGCCCAGGACGGACAGAGCGTCAGTGCTGAGGACGGCGCCCAAGTCGGTCTTCAACCCCGAGGAGGAGAAGAACACCGGCAGGAAGATCGCGCCGACGGGGACCATGAGTCGGACACGGGCGAGCTCCGCGAACCGCGAGTCGTAAGGAACGAACGCACCGGCGACAGAGGCCCCGAAGACGGAGTAGACGCCGATCAGGTTGGTGATCGATCCTGCGGTGAGGGCGATGACGACCAGCAGGCCCAGTACTGCGTCGCTCATGTTCTGGGCCTCCGACGTGCGGGCGATGACTCGCCGAAGGAGCCGAGGGATGAAGAGGGCGCACGCAGCGATGAAGACCGCGGTGAGGCCGAGTGTCAGGAGTCCGGAGTCGTAGGTGCCGGCACCCATGCTGACGATGAGCGCAAGAAAGCACCAGGCGATGGCGTCGTCTCCTGCAGCTATGAACGTTGCTAGGGATCCGAACCGGGCGCTGGACATCCTTCGTTCTTCGAGCATGCTCGCGAGCATCGGAAAGGCAGTCACGCTGAGAGCACCACCCACGAAGAGGACGTACTGGAACTGCGAGATCCCGGTGGGCAGTTCGCCCAGCGCAAAGAGGTAGGCCGCGGTGGCACCGAAGGCGATGGGTGCGAGACTCCCTGCTGCAACGGCTGCGAACGGCAGCGCGCGCGAGCCGTGGGAGGCCCGACCGTGATCGAATCTGACGCCGACAAGGAACATGTAAAGGGTTAGCCCGACCTCACCCAGCCCCGAGAGGATGGGCGCGACCTCGGGGGTAAAGATGCCGCCCTGGATTTTCGGTGCGAGCGCGCCGAACACACTCGGCCCGAGCAGGACTCCACCGACCATCTCGCCGAGGACCTTGGGTTGGCCGACCTTCTGGGCGACGCGGCCGCAGACGACCGCGGTCAAGACGATGACGGCCAGTGCGATCAGCGTTGCCGATGCACCGCCACCTCCGTCGGTGATTGCTATCGACATTGTCATGCGTCACCCTCCTGCAGTCCGGAGCCAGCCGCCGACCGAGCGGGAAGCGGTTCGACGCTAGTTGTCAGGGTTCGCGTCACTGGCTGTTGTGGATGGACCGATGCAGTCCTGTCAGCGCTTGGACTGCGGTCAGTCTCAGAGGTCATCAGGTTGGGCCTTTCGAGTGTCGGTTGCAGAGCCGGCGGCTGACGGGATGAGGCGTTCTCCGGTCCACCGGTGGCGGGCTGTCACGTAAGTGCTGTTGGTGAAGAAGGCTGTGTCGATTGCTGGCGCGGTCAGTTCCGACTGGATCGCCTCCGGCCCGACGATCCCGTCTGATCGATCCGCGTAGATCACGTCGAAGGGGCCCTGGTCGACCGTGAGGGAGACCGTGACCGGTTCCGACTCGTTGGCCCAGAGCCAGAGCTCCCACCATCCGTCCCGCGGCGAGGGTGTAGAGGTGACAGTTGGGGAGCCCCCCACCGAGAACGACCGCACCTTCGCTCCTCGGACGAGGAGGACGCCGTCCTCGGCGTCGCGAGTCGATTGGACCGTGAGGTCGACCTGCTGTGACGAGCCGAGGTCTTGACGGTCCGTGACTCGAACCGTCGGCGCGGCGGTCGTCCCAGGTGTTGCGGGCGCCGTGGCGAACTCACGGGTCCATCCCGGGAACAGCGCGTTGAGCCGTTCGGTGCCCGTACCGTCTCCGACGCGATCCCAGAGTCTCGTATCGGGGTTGACGGCAGCCCACGTCGAGCGGCCTGTGTCAGCGTCGTGAACGTAGAGAAGGTCCTGGGCGGAACGCTGCTCACCACGTGTCAGGACGACCGCGAGTACTACTGAGAGCGCGATCAAGGCCCCTGCAGCGGCGTCGAAGCGCTTGCCACGAGCGTCCGGTGAGCGCACGAGAACCGTGGCGAGGGTGGCCAGGAGACCCCACCCTGGTGCGACCAGCATCGCTCCAGCCAGTCCGAATGCGTCCTGGGCGAGAGACAGTGTGGGCGCGAATATGCAGCAGACGAGGGCTACGCCGACGATGCGCAGGATCCAGGCAAGCGGCTGCCGGCTCACGAGTTGGGCCGCGAGCGCGGCCGAGTAGCCGATTGCCAAGGTGAGGGCGAGGTACTCGGCTCCGGGCACGAGCATTGTGAGAGCTACCAGCGCTGCCGCGCACAGGGATCCTGAGACAACGAGGATCGCTGGTGGCCTGACTCTGGGGAGGTGGTGTGGCATCCACGCACCGACGACGAAGGCCAGGAAGGCGAATGCGGCCCAGTACGGCCAGGCGGTCGCAACGGTCCCCCAGTAGGCCATCTCCGCATTGCCACCGAGCGCGACTCGAACGATCACGGCTGCGACGCCCGCCACTGCTGCGGTGGAGACTGCCAGGAATCCGGCGGCCCAGGCGCAGTCCGCGGCTGTCAGCCGCTCGCGACGCGCGACGACGCACGAGAGGGCCAATGCGGCGCCGGCTCCCAGGACGCAGAGGATGAGTGAGACCCAGCGCGGGTAGAGGACGAACGTGTCGCCAAAGGCAGTGAAGTACACGGCTCCGTCGCCGACTCCGGGCTCGTTTGTCGTGTCCATCGCTGCGCCCACGCCCGCCAACACGTTGGATCCGTGGTGTTGAAGCGTGCGGAGGTTCAGGTTCGAGAGGCTCTCGGTTGGCGAGTGGTAGGAGGTGAATCCGCCGATGTTGGCGTAGTTGAGGCCAGACCGCCCTTCGATGGCCAGCTCGCTGAAGTCGGTGCTGTTGGGCAGGAACTCATAGAGCGCGTTGAATAGTGAGCTCGCGCGTGCGTCCTGAGCCATGTCTGCGTAGCGGCTGATTAACCCCGCGCTGTCAGCACCCGCCTCGTACATCAGTGAGGGCCCAGCGCCACCACGGGAGTCCACGTTGATCACCGTGGTGATCTCTTTCATCGCAGGGTGCTGCGTCGCGAAGTAGCGGGAGCCGAGTAGACCGAGCTCCTCTCCGTCCGCGAACAGTACGTACACGTCGCGAGTCCGGGCCGGTTCTTGGGTGATCGCTCGGACAGTCTCGAGCACCGCTGAAACGGACATCGCGTTGTCGTGAACTCCACGTCCTCGTGGGACGCTGTCGTAGTGGGCTGCGAGGAGTATTGCGCCGTCTTTATCAGGGCGTGCTGTCGGCTTCGCGGCGAGCAGCCCCACGACGTTGTTGACCTCTGCCGAGCTGCGGAATTGCCCTCCGTAGGGTGTCGTTCCGAGGTCGTTGCTCGCTCGACCACGCTGGTTGGAGACCTCGAGTCCCAGCTCGTTGAGCTCGGCGGTGAGGTACTGGCGCACCTGGTCGTTCGCGACTGACCCTGTGGGGTGAGGTGACGGGGCCAGGTAGGGGATGTGGGCTCTTGCTCGTTCGGCGGAGAACTTGGTCGGTGGTGAAGCTGAGCTCGCGGGCGCCGGCGGGCCGTACGCCCAGATGCTCACCGTGGCGAGAATTGTCAGCAGGACGAGGGCCGCCGTGTTCCATCCGGTGAGCAGGAACCGAGTGGTGCGGGACAACGTCACTCACGCCTCCTGGCGAGGGTGATGCCGTCCACGAGTGGCAGCAGCACGGTGTCGACTCGTGCGTCGTCGCTGACGTATCGGTTGAACTCCCTGATCGCCTCCGTGTCTGGGTCTTGGATCTCATGTCGGGCGACGTCGCCCGACCAGAGCGTGTTGTCTACGACGATGAGGCCGCCTCGCCGGACCAGGCGAAGAGCGTGCTCGTAGTAGTTCTGGTAGTTGAGCTTGTCTGCGTCGATGAAAGCGAGGTCGAAGCTCTCCAGTGCGCCCGGCTCTGCCCCGAGTGCCTCCAGCCCCGGCACTCCGTCCGACAGACGGAGGTCGACCCGGCCGTCGACGCCGCCTTCCTCCCAGTAGCGCCTGGCGACTGCTGTCCACTCTGCACTCTGGTCGACGCCGACCAGTTGGCCGTCTTCCGGAAGTGCGCCGGCCATGACGAGGCTGCTGTAACCGGTGAAGACGCCTACCTCGAGGATCCTTCGCGCTCCGATCAGCTGGACGAGGAACCGGAGGATGTCGCCCTGTTCCCTGGAGATCTGCATGGACGCGAAGGCGTGGGTGCTGGTCTCGTCGCGAAGTCGGGTGAGCAGTGGCTGCTCCGGACGTCGAAGGTTCTCCAGGTAGTCCGCTAGCTCTGGGCGCATGTCGATGTGTCCGTACATTTGATTCGATCTCCTTAGTTTGTGGTTGTGATGCCGTGGAAAGCCGAACGGCCTTGGCGCAGGCGGTCAAGGGCGTCGACCGCACTCCTCGTCTTGGCAGACAGGCTCAGGCTGGACTCCTCGGACCCCACGAAGTGCTTGCAGACGTGGGTGTGCGAGACGTACATGCGCTCGTAGGCGGCTCGAAGCTCCGACCGTTCGCGGTCCAGCCCGTCGCCGTGGTCAGGGAAGTGGTTCCTGAGTCTCCTGAACGTGGCCATGAGGTGTACGTGGTCTCGCCAGTTCATGCCGCTCATCCCCTCTGGCGCGATAGGTGGCGAGAGCGAGGGGCGAATCACCTCGTTGTAGTCGTCAGTCCCGAAGTCGCAGGCGTACCGGAAAGCTGCTGATGCACCCCGGAGGAGGGTCGTGATTGCGCTGATTGCCTTGGCCTCCATCGCGCGGTCACCGTCGGCAGACGCCGCTTCGAGGAAGTTGCCAGCGATGATCAGGAACTCAGAGATGATCATGAACAGGTGGTGCCCGATCACCCACCGCCGCTCGGCGTCGACCGTCCGGGCGACACCAGGGTGCGAGAACGCCCCTCTGGTCCAAGCCGACTGGTCGAGCAGTGGGAACGAGACGCAGCAGGCCATCACGCGTTCGAGATCGGTCCAGTCTTCGCGGCTCAGCGACGACCCGCCGTCCAACACGTCGGCGTACAGGCGGGCGAGCGTGGTGAACACCGGGCCGAGTACGAGTGCGGGATCGCCCCCCTCCACCCGCGCGATCCCGAAGGCTCTGTCGTTGTCCCATGCCCCATCTGGCGCGAGCGTGGGACGGTCATGGGGCCGACCCAGTTGGGCGAGCGTCGCTGCAGCCCGTTCACACAGATCGCGCCGGTAGAGGTGCGGGGTCTGTTCGGGGTCCTGCCCGAGCGCTGTCCGCGCGGCACCTACCTCGCTGGGCAGCGCAGCGACGGCAGCAGACCATTGAGTCGGGTGGCTGGGCAGTGACTGCGGCATGACGAGGTCGAGGGTCAGGCCCAGCCGGTCGGCAGCAGCCGTCACGATGCCGAGTCCGCGCCGGGCCATGGCGGGTTCCGGTCCGGCTGGGGAAGGTAGCCCACGTCGACGAGGTACTTCATGCACCGCCAGGCGAACTCTCGAGTCATCGGCGGGCAGGAGACATCGGAGCCCTCGAGGAACTCGACGGTGTTCGCGCACTCGAGATCGGGACGCAGCTGGTCCATCAGGCGCGGGTCCAGAGACGGCTGCGGGTCGACCTCCGCGTCCCTGATCAGGGGGACGAGCGAGTAGAGCGGATGCCCCTCCTGCACAGTCAATGCAGCGCGTCGCGCCTCCTCGAACGGCACGATGTCGAAGGAGAACCCGAACTCCTGAATCCACTCGCAGAACTGGCGGATCGACACCGGCGCCGGGTTGAAGAAGTGGAAGAACCGGCCACGCGAGGCAGGACGGCTCGAGATCTCGGCGATGGCGTTCCCGACGTAGTCGACTGGAACAGTGTCGAAGATCCTCGGGTACTCGGGGACCATGCCCATGGGCAGGAACCCCTTGAGCGCGACAAGCAGGTAGTCGCTTGTCTGGGTGACGCCCGTGTCGATGGTGCCGAGGATCAGGCCGGGCCGATAGATGCTGACTGGCAGACCTCGTGACATGGCGACGTTCATCAGCTTCTCTGCGACCCACTTCGTGCCTGTGTAGCCCCCGGGGACTCCCACGGGGTTCTCCAGCGGGGCGTCGTTCTCCACGAACGGACGAGGAGTGTGTGTCGCGAGCAGTGAGTCGATTGTCGAGATGTGGTGAATGGCCTTGACTCTGGTTGTCGTGGCAAGTTGGAGAACGCGTCTCGTTCCCTCGACGTTCGCTTGTCGAAGCGCCGAGTAGGGGTAGACGAAGTTGACGTGGGCACCGTTGTGGTAGATCACATCGACGTCCGAAGCGAGCGTGTCCCAGTCCGCGCCGTCAAGACCGAAGTTGGGCTGCCCTAGATCGCCGCACAGGACACGGATTCGGTCCTCGTGCTCGTCTCGCCACAGGTCGTAGTGCTTTAGCGATGACACGAGGCGCTGCCTCGCGTCGGCGCCATCACGCCCCCGCACTAGGCAGTTGATGGTGGCCGTCGTCTTCTTGAGCAGGGCAGCCAGGAGGTACGAACCCAGGTAGCCCGTTGCTCCGGTGAGGAGGATCTCGCGCGGTTGGTCGACGCTCGCCCAAGGAAGGCTGCCAGCCTGTACCGAAGGGTCGAGCTCGGCGTCACGCTCCATCGTTTCCATGTGGCGGCCAGCGAGCATCTCGTCGATCCCGCCCTGCCGGAGCTCATCGATAACCTTGGTGACCCCTCGAGGGGTGGGCAGCTGGAAGAACGCGTGGATCGGCAACTCGTTCTCGTACTTGAGCCGCAGCTTGCCGGCCAGGGTGGCAAGCATGATTGACGTGCCTCCCATCTCGAAGAAGTCCGTGTCCGCGTCGACGCGATCGAGGCCTAGGGCACTGGCGAACTCGTTGCCGATGTCCTTCAGGACCGGGTTGTCGTCGCCGTCGCTCACCGCGGTGTCCGCGACAGTTTTCGGACGGCGCCGACGCAGCGCCGCACGGTCGGCCTTACCGCTGGACAGCTTGGGGATGGTGTCCAGAGCCTCGAGCGTGCTCGGGACCATGTGACCGGGCAGTACACCTGTCAGTGCCGTCCGGATCTGGGTCTCGTCGCCCTGGCGGCCGCCAGCCCAGGTGAAGTAGCCAGACAGCCTCATCTCGGGCCTGCTCGGACTGATAGGCGTCGCTACCGCGATGAACTCGGCGACCTCGTCGAGACTCGTCGCGACGGCCTCGATCTCGCCCAGCTCCACCCGGAAGCCACGGATCTTCACCTGCTCGTCAGCTCGACCGCGGAAGATCAGTTGCCCGAACTCATCCCAGCGCGCGAGGTCGCCGGTGAGGTAGAGGCACGTCTGCCCCTCAGGGCCGTCCCAGTCGCGGAAGCGCCGCTCCGTCTCGTCCGGCGCGTTGACGTAGCCGTCGGCTAGCGCCACCCCGCCGATGCACAGTTCTCCTACCGCGCCCGGCGGGACGGGACGTCCGTGGTCATCCATTAGGAAGACCGAGCAGTTGTCGATCGGGCGCCCAATAGGAGCACCTTGGTCGACCTCGTGCCGACCACCGTGCACCCAGTAGGTGGCATCAATGGTTGCCTCAGTGGGGCCGTACAGGTTGGCCACGGTCACCTGCGGGAGTCTGCGCAGGCGGCTGACCAGCTCGGCCGTCAGCACTTCGGCACCGCTGAGGACGTACTTCAGCGCCGAACAGTCCGCGTATCGGGGCTCGTCCGCCAACACCGACAGCATCGAGGGCACGCCACCGACAACGGCGACTTCCTCGTTTGCGGCCAAGTCGGCCAGTTCGGAGGAGTCGAATGCACCGGAGTCCTCGGTCAGGACGATCCGTCCACCTACAGTCAGTGGCCAGAACACGGCCCAGATCGAGGGGTCGAAGCTGAACGAGTGGTTCTGCAGCACGGCGTCGCCCGGAGCGAGAGGGAAGACGCGCTGCCGCCAACGAAGGTTGTTGACGACACTGCGGTTGGAGACCTGTACGGCCTTGGGGCGTCCGGTGCTGCCGGACGTGTAGATGACGTAGGCCGCGGAGTCCAGACGTGCGGTCGGCTCGACAGGTCCCGGCCCCGCGACGCGGAATAGAGCCTCGTCAACCTTCACCGCCGGCAGGTCCCCGAGCCCGGGCGGGAGTTGAGCTGTCGGGTCCTGGACGAGCGTCGTGGCCCCCGAGTTGACGATCATAAACGCCTGCCGCTCGGCGGGGTAGTTCAGATCAACCGGCAGGAACGGAACGCCGCGCCAGCAGCACGCAAGCATCGCGGCCACCTGTAGTGGTGACCGGTTCATCAGCAACGCGACCGGGCCGTTGCTGCTGTCCGTCCCTGCGTCGTCCAGCTGCCGCATTATCTCCCGCGTCGCGTTCATCAGCTCCCGGTACGTGAGCGCGCTGCCCGCGAAACGGATGGCGACGTCGTCTGCGTGGCTGCTCGCCACGGAGGCGACGATGTGGGCGATGGTCTCCGCACCGGCGTCGGGCCGCTGTTCCCCGCGGCTCAGGTCGAGGATCCTCTGCTCCTCGCCTGGCAGCAGGATCTCGATGTCGGCGAGACGCGAGGTGGGATCCTGTTGGGCCTGGTCGGTCACGGAGACCAGCCGCTCGAGCAGCGCCTCGGCGAAGGGCTCGTGGAACAGGTCGGCGTTGTACTCGAGCCGGAACACGGTGTCTCCCTTGTCCTGGCTCACAAGCAGGGTCAGGTCTACGACGTTTGCACCCGTTCCGACGGTACCTGCGATGTTAGCCCTGCCGTGCCCTAGCGAGGTGCAGTCAGCGAACGCGACCTGAGCCAGCGGGGTGTGGCTCAGGGCGCGATCTGGATTCAGCGCGTCCACAAGGTCGGCGAACGGGACTGGCAGATTGCCCGACGTGCCCAGACGGTGGCTGCGCACTGCGGCGGTGAGGTCCGCCGTCGTCTCGCACTCGTCTAGGTTCACCGGCAGCACACTCGAGTGAGCCAGCGGGCCGAGGCCGTCCACCGAGGCATCTGACCGGGACCGGACCAGCATCCCGAAGCGGCTCTGGTGTGCCAGGCGGCCCAGCAGCAGGGCGTACGCGGTGAGTGCGGTGTCCGCGATGGACCCGACCGCTGGGTCGTCACCGCCGAGGCGGATGGCACGTTCGACCGATGCTCGGGTCTGGCTCAGCACCTGAGGGCGCGGTTTCGTCGCGAGGTCGAGCGTCGGGAGGTCAGCAAGCCTGGTACGAGCCGCCTCGAGCGCCTGGGTATATTCGCGCGACCCGAGAAGGGCCTGTTCACGTAGGACCAGCTGTCGCAACGACAGGGACGGATCTGCGGGCTTGCTCTCGCCGTCGTAGGCCGCGAGGACCCGGTTGAGCAACAGGTTCGGCGTCCACTCGTCTGCGACCAGGGCGCTCATGGTCGCGGCGAGGGTATCCTGCTCCCCCGAACGCACGAGCACCATCCGCAGCCCTGGAACCTTTGATACGTCGATCAGGGTGGACAGCTCCTCGTCGAGTACTGCCCCTACATCGCCGACTTGGTCGGTCTCGACGACCCGCAGACTCGATGCCTGTACCTCGCGGTGAAGGGTCGCGAGCTTCCCGCCGACGCCGAGGAACCGGGTCTGCAGGATGGGCTCGGTCTCGGCCACAGCGCCGATGGCCTGCTGTAGAGCTGCGAGCTCGAACCGGTCCTGCCGCGTGACACTGCCTTGACGTTGCATCGAGTGCCCTCTGCCAAGCGAGGCCAGCGCGAAGTCCCGTGCCTGGTCCCGCAGGACGGACGACCCGCTCTTCTTGAGGAGGTCCACCAGTCGGTCGCGATCTGTGGCGGTACCCTGTGTTTCGATCTGATCCATGTCAGCCCCTTTCGGGCGTGTCGAGTTCGTTAAGTAGTGCTTTGACGTCGTCGTCGGATAGGGCGTGGACGAATGCGCTCTCGACACCGAAGTCGTCTTCGGTGCCTGTCAGGACGGATCGGCTGTCCACGATTCGCGCGGTGTTCTCGACCGTAGCGTCGAAGAAGATCGTGCGAATCGGGACTGTGGCACCGGACTGGCGACTTAGCCGGTCGACCATTGCTGCAACGAGTAGGGAGTTGCCGCCGAGGTCGAAGAAGTTGTCGTGTACTCCCACGCGCTCGACCTCGAGCATCTGCTGCCACAGGTCGACCACCAGACGCTCCGTGTCGGTCCTGGGTCCGACGTAGCTGCTCGA
>JALYQD010000013.1 GCA_030856025.1 Actinomycetota bacterium | reverse complement strand
TCGGCGAAGTCGCCGGCCTTGCGGCCAGCCTTGCCCGACGCCTCGGTCCGCTCGACGGACTCGTTCGAGATGGTGTTGTCGTACTCCACGTTCGCGACCTTCGCCGCACGCTTACCGATAGCCATGACGGCTCCTTTGTGTGAAGGAGCCACACGGGGCTCCGGTTTGGCTGAACGGCAACAGGGGGGACTTTCGTCCCCCCTGTTAGACCGTTACGTTCAAAGGTCAGCTGACCCCATTGAAGGTGATTTTGGCGAAGGCCGCCGGGCGCCACACAGCGAGCGCGCCGCGCGCCTCTGCGAGCACGGCGAGCTTGTTTTCTGTGAAGAACGTCGAGTGGCTGTCGCTGATGAGCACGCGGGTCTGCTGCCGGTCCCACCAGGTGGCGCCCATCTTGAAGTCACCGACGAGGCCGGTGCCGCTGGCGATCGCGGTGGTCGGGACGACGTTCAGGCCCCAGATGCGGGGGGCAAGAGCGTTCGCCACGTTCGGGTTGACCCGGAACATGCCCTGGCTGTCCTGGCTGAGCTCGACGAGCTCCCAGTCGGCCGGGTGGAGGACGACGCCGGTCGGCGCGTACTCGGCGATCTGGGTGAGCGTGATCGCCTTCCGAATCGAAATGACCCGAGCCTCGGCCGCACCGGGCGCGTACACGCCGATGCCGGTCACATTGAGGATGCCTCGCAGGTTGGGGGCGGTGCCGTTGCCGTTGATGATCTGGCTGTCGATGCGGAACTGGAGGCCGTAGATGAGGCGCCCCTCGATGTAGCCCCGCAGCTGAGCGTTGTCGTCGGCGGCCTGACGAGTGATCGGCACCCAGTGGGCGATGGTCCGCACCGGCTCCACGACCACCAGGAAGGTGTACGTGGCTTCGGGCTTGGCCGAACCTTCGGCGACTTCTGCGGCGGTTCCGCCACCACCAGCGGCGGACGTGTCACGCACGTACTCGACGGTGTTGGAGTCGGTCTGACGCTGGTCGAGGAGATCCATGACCCGCGGCGCCCGGTCGCTGTTCGTGGCCGGCAGATCCATCGGGCGAGCCGGGTTCTGGAACGCGCCACCGGAGGTGCCGGCGTTGTCGACGACGGCACGCAGGTCGAGGTTGAGATCCATCCCGCGGGTGCCGGTGTATCCGGCGTTGCGGAACTCGGTCAGCGCGGGGCTGTCGAGGAACCGTTGACCCAGGGACTGGGGACGCTGCTCGGCGGCGGGCGCTGTGGGTGCCGCGGGGCGACCGGCGGCGGGCGATGCCTGAGCACCGGACAGCTGGCCGCGCATCTCGACGCGGCGGGCCTGAGCGGCGTTGTGAGATTCGATGCCCTCGAACACGCCGCGAGACTCGGTGTCGAGTTCGGCGATCCGCTCGGGCGGGGTGTTGTCGTCGTCGAGTTCGGCGAGGATTGCGTCCCGCCGCTCGAGGAGTTCTGCGATGGTCATGGTGACCCTTTCGTGGGAACGACAAAGGCCGCCCCGGTGGGACGGCCTGGTGGGTGTTGCAGTTGTCCGGTGTCTTTTTGGCGGGACCGGACCCCGCCAGATGGCGTCGCCCTTAGCGGACGAGTCGAAGGCGCGCGGCCGCTCGGCGGCGCTGCGCTTCGGTTGCGATGCTGGCCTCCAAAAGCGCCGTCTCCTGCTCGGCACTACGCACGGATGTCAGTTGCGCTCCCGGCTGAGAGGCCATGCGCGCGGTGATGAGGCTCACCTCGACGAGTCGAGCCTGGATGATGACGGCTTCGTCGTCGTCCATGTTGCGGAGACGCACGAACCCGACGGACAACTCGGGGGCCGAGCCGCTCATGGCGCGGGACCGGGCACGTTGACCTTCGTCGGTCTGGTCGAAGATGCCCTCGATCCACAGGCCGCGCTCGTCCTCTTTCGCCATGAACACTCCCACCGGGTTCTCCGGGTTGTGCATCCACAGGAGCGCCGTCGGTCGGTCCAGGTCGGGGGTGCCGCTGATCCACGCACCGGACTGGAACCGGGTGCCGTAGGAGTCGGTGACGCCGTGCAGGTTGGCGTACCCGCCGAACGTGCCACGCACGTCGGCGCCGTCGAGGCTGCGCTGCTCGAGGGTGTCGAACCGGACGGTCAGAAACTCTTGGGTGGTCACGATGACAACGCTCCAGTCTGGGACTCGACCCACGCCTTGGCGTCCTCGGGTCCGTTGATGTCGCCCCGGTCGCACGTGGCGACAACCTCGCCGTCGCTGACCCGGACCAGACGGCACTCGGTCGGCCACACTTCGACGGTGAACAGGTCGCCGGGGGGTTTGGCCGGGATGTCGACGTTGGCGGTCATCGCCAGGATGTCGACGTTGGCGGTCATCGCCAGGATGTCGTCGGCGACATAGCCAGCCTCGGCCATGGCGTCGACAGTGGCCTTCTGGTTGAACCGGTACACGACGGGAGCGTCGGCGGGTGAGAACTTGCGGCGCTCGTACACATAGACGAACGGCCCATCGGCGATGTTCATGTAGACCCGGAGCGGCAGGTCACCCTTGCGTGCGAGCCCCCGCTCCCGGCCGTCGAGCGGTCCGCCGTCGAACATCACGGTGCGGTCGGTCATTCGTCCTCCAACTCGTCGAGCACGTCGGTCGCCCACGCCTCGGCTGTTGCTGCCATGTCGGCGAAGATGCCGGCGACGGCGTTGGCGAGGTCACCATGCCGTTGGCGAACCACGTCCAGGTCACTCTCGAGCGCGGCCACGAACCACGTCGTGACGCTCGCCGACCGCTCGGCGCTGTCGTCGCGCCCGTAGGCATCGGCAACGATGGCGAGCGGGCCAGCGAGTTTCTGCGCCACGATGATCCTTGCGAACTCGGGGTCGAAGAAATCGGCGAGGAGGAGCGAGCCGGCGGGGTTCTTAGCTTGCGCCCGCTCGACGCGCGAGGCGACGACGCCCCGCTGCTTGCCGACCATGTCTGTGTACGCCTCGGCCAACATGCGGACCAGGACGTTTCGGGTCGTGAGGGAGTGACGGATCTCGATGGGTTCGAGCTCGGCGCGGGCCATCGGTGTCGGCGCCGAACCGGGGGGCGGCATGGTCAGGAGCGTCTGGAGCGGGAGGCTGGCCGAGTTCAGGAACAACTGGTCGGTGCCGTCCACGTACGGCAGATTCTCGGCTC
>JALYQD010000002.1 GCA_030856025.1 Actinomycetota bacterium | reverse complement strand
GTGTAGGCCGGCTTCGACCAGCGCACGGCCGGTGTCTATCGAACAGACGATGTCCTCGCCGTCCAGGGTTCCCTTCGCGTGAAGAGTGATCCGGGCGGCCGCGGGTTCTGCGCGATAGCGGTCCTTGATGGGAGCTTGCGTCTCGCGCAGTTGTCGGAGGTCCATGTCCCCAACCGTAGCCGCAGGCGGCGGTTGCCGGAGCGATAGTCGTGGCGCGCCAACAGCCAACCGCCAATCGCCAACCGCCATCCGAACTCAGGGCCAGACGCCTGAGCTGCCCCGACGGTGGCTGTCGACCAGATGCGTGTCGATGATGCCGACGGCTTCCATCAGGGCATACATCGTGGTGGGTCCGACGAAGGAGAACCCTTTTTTGCGCAACGCTTTGGACAACGCGAGAGATTCCGGCGACTTCGTGGGAACGTCGGCGAACGTCTTCGGCTTTGGGGTCCGATCGGGCTTGAACGACCAGACGAAGTCGACCAGCCCCTCCTCCTTGCGCAGGGCAACGGTCGCCTTGGCGTTGTTGATCGTTGCGAGGATCTTGAGCCGGTTGCGGACGATCCCGGCATCGCCGAGGAGACGCTCGACATCGGTATCGGTGTAGGCCGCGACCGTGTCGGGATGGAAGTCGTCGAACGCGTCGCGGAATGTCGGCCGTTTGCGCAGAATGATCGCCCACGAGAGTCCGGATTGAAACGCTTCGAGGCTGATGCGTTCGAACAGTCCCTGCTCGTCGCGGATCGGCATGCCCCACTCGTGGTCGTAATAGTCGCGGAGCATCGGATCGGTAGAGGCCCAACGCGGCCTGACCAGTCCGTCGTCGGCGAGTACGGAGTCGGTGTTCAGCTCAGGCATGAGGCCACTCTCTCAGTCTTCGGCGTCATGCGCGCGATCGCCGGTAGCGCCAGAGGCGTGGGGGAGTCATGATTGAACAGCGGCACCAGTCGATGCCCGGCAAGCCGCCTGACGGCCCGGTCGTCAGACCAAGGAGACATCAGTGAGCGACTCGAGCAGCAGAACCCCGAAGGACGCAGGCGGCGACGAGGACACCCGTGATGGCCGCCGCCGCGATCGTACTTCGTCGGGACCGAGGGTCAAGGAAGGGTTGATCGCGGCACGCGGCCAGATCTCGTCGGTGATCTGGCTGATCGCGGTGATCTGCGCCGTGTTCCTCGCCCTGGGCGCCCTTCTCATCGCGCTGAAGGCCAATCCGGACAACGTCATCCGGGAGCTGGTTGTCGGTGGCGCCGACAGGTTCGACGGACCGCTGAGCCGCGAGAATGGATTGTTCACATTCGATGGAAGGAACGGCGCGACCAAGGAAGTCCTCGTCAACTGGGGCCTCGCCGCCATCACCTACCTTGTCGCCGGCTCCATTCTCAGACGCATCGTCCGCCCGCAGTCCTGAATCGCCCGGCTACACGGCCAGCGTCGGATGGAGCCGTTTCATCGTGACCATACGCCGGCGCTGAGCGGTGATGATCGTGACCGACAGGGCGAGCACCGTGAAGACGGCGAGGGCCAACAGGTCCTTGCCGATGCCCACCCCACCTCCCGCCGTCGCCGCGCGGAAGCCGTCAACGGCGTAGCTCATCGGCAGCAGGTCGTGCAGGAACCCGAAGAATGACGGTGCCGTCTCGATCGGGTAGGTGCCACCGGCCGCGGTCAGTTGCAGGCATACGAAGACCAACGCCAGGAACCGACCTGCACCGCCGAGCGCGGCGATGAACATCTGGTTGATGGCGGTGAACACCACACCGGTCGCCAGCGCGATGCCGATCAGCTCGACATGGCTCGCCGGATTGATGCCCACGACGAATTCGAGCACCGCGACGAGGAGTACGGCCTGGATGGCGGAGATCAACACGCCGGGCGCGAAGCCGGCGAGGGCGATCCGGGTGCTCGACGCGGTCGAGGCGAGCGCGCGTTCGGACAGCGGCCGCAACAGGAGATAGATCGCCATAGCGCCCACCCAGAGGGCCAGAGCCATGAAGTAGGGGGCGAGTGCCTCACCGTTGTTGGTCACGGCGTTGACCCGTTGGGCAGCTTCGGTGACGGGTGTCGCCGCTGTCTTGGCCAGTTGTTCGCGTTCGTCGGCGTTGTAGTCGGGGACCTTGTCGCCACCCTGACGGAGGCCGGCCTGGAGTTTCAGGACGCCCGATGAGAGTGACTCGGCGCCGGTGGCGGCTTCGTCCGCGCCGTCGCTCAGCTGGCGAGTGCCGTCGGCGAGTTGATTGGCACCTGTTGAGGCCTGGTTGATTCCCCCGATTAGCTTGGGCATACCGGCGGCGAGCTTTGCATTGCCGGCCGCGACCTGGGCGGCTCCGTCGCTGAGCTGCTGGGTCTGACCGCTGATCTCGTGGGCACGGCCGGCGACCTGACCGACGATCGGCTTGAGCTCGTGGCTGCGCCGGGCAGCCTCGGTGATGTCGGCGCAGAACGGCGGCGGTGTGTCCTGCGCGGCACAATCGGCAGCGATCTGGTTCAGGGTCGTGGTGAGTTCGTCGATGCGGCCATTGGCATCGCCGGTCACGGCATCGACGCGACCGACGACACTTTGAACGAGTGTGTTGATCTCCGCCGTGCCACCCGCGACCTGCTTCGAGCCGTCGGCGAGCCGCTGCGAGTCCCGGGGCAGCGTTCTGGTCGACGAAGACAGGGTTCCGAGACCACTCGCGAGCTCGGCAGAACCCGACTCGAGCTGACCCGCTCCGTCGGCGAGCTTGCGGTTGCCGTCCGCCAGTTTTCCCGCTCCGTCGGCGAGCTTGCCCGCTCCGTTGGCGGCGTCATTCAGCGCCATCTTGATGTCGGAAAAGCTCAGGAAGACATTGTCGAGATAGGTCTCGGTCACCTGGGCGTTGAGCGCCGACTTCGCCTCTTTGAGGATCGTCTGGGCAATCGTGCCGTTGATGTAGTTGACCGCGTCGTTGGTCTGCAGGTCCAGGTTGCCCTGGATCGCTGCGGCCGGATCTTCGCCGCCGGTGGACGTCGCCGCCTTCGAGAGATTCTTCGGGATCGTCAGGACGGCCTTGTATGAGCCGTCGGCGAGTCCTTCCTGGGCGTCTTTGGCATCGGTGAGTTCCCAGTTGTAGTTCTTGTTTGAATCGTTGCTGATGAGGTTGCCGGCGAGCAGTCTGCCGACTGCGACAGGCTGCTTCTTGCCGTCAGTACCGGTGACCTCGACGACCTGATCTTCGTTGACGACGGCGGCTCGCACATTGTCGAGGTTGCCGGTCGGGTTGAGGTTGGCCCAGACATACAGGGCGCCGTAGAACAGCGGCACGAGCATGACTGCGATCAGCGCGGCGCGGGTGAGGCGATTGCGCCGGAACCGGGCAAGTTCGAACCACGGCAAGGACGGGGAGGGGAACATCAGAACATCAACTCTTGAATCAATCGGGACGTGT
>JALYQD010000188.1 GCA_030856025.1 Actinomycetota bacterium | reverse complement strand
CGGCAATGCCGGCACCGTCATACGGTGCGCCGACGCAGCCGGAGCCGATGCTGTGGTGTTCACCGGCCACAGCGTCGACCCGTTCAATCCCAAGGCCGTCAGGGCGAGCGTCGGCAGCGTTTTCCACCTGCCGCTCGTCATCACCGGAGACACCGCGGATGTCGTCTCGCAGCTCAAAGCCGCCGGACTCACTGTCCTGGCCGCCGACGGCACCGGATCCCTCGACCTCTTCGCCGACGAGCAAGCTCTCGTCGCGCCCACCGCGTGGCTGATGGGCAACGAGGCGTGGGGGCTCCCCGACGATGTCGCCGCGCTGGCCGACCAGACCGTGTCGATCCCGATCTTCGGCCAGGCCGAGAGCCTCAATCTCGCCACGGCAGCGGCTGTGTGTCTCTACGCGTCGGCGCGAGCCCACCAGACACGCTAAATTCGCCGTATGGACCTCGACGAGTTTCCCGACGGCATCCTCGTTGCCGACGCCGATGGCATCGTGGTCAGCGCCAATGCCGCACTCCTGCGGATGGCGAAGGTCCCGGACGACATGGTCTTCGGCCGCCATCTCGCCGACGCCATGCCGCTCGACGACCTCAACGGCAACATGTGGTTCGAGTGCATGCAGCCCTATGGCGGACTCGACACACGCACCAGGATCTCGGAGCAGTCGTGGTGGTCACCGCGCGGCAACGAATACCTGGTCACAGCGTCGCTCATCCGCGAAAAGCCCCGCGGGCCGGTCATCAAGGTCATCGTGTCCGTCCGCAGCGCGCGCATACGCAGCATGCGTGATCGCGGGCGCTCCGACTTGGTGGCGACGGTGGCCCACGAGCTCCGGTCGCCCCTCACCGGCATCAAGGGCTTCGCCTCGACGTTACTGACCAAATGGTCCAAGTTCTCCGACGAGCAGCGCCAGTTCATGCTCGAGACCGTCGATGCCGACGCCGACCGGCTCACCCGGTTGATCACCGAATTGCTCGACGCCGCGCGCATCGACGCCGGCAGGCTGACACTTCGTCGGGGACCGGTGCATCTCGATGACCTGGTGAGACGGGTGCTGACCAATGTCTCGGCTGGCAGCGGACACCCGTTCGAGCTCACCATCCGCGACGATGTGCCGCTCATCTGGGGAGATGCCGACCGCATCACCCAAGTCGTCACCAACCTGATCGAAAACGCCTTGCGCCACGGTCATGGGCTCAAGCAGGTCATGGTCCAGAAGACCCAGCACCCCGACTATTCCCAGGGCGTCTCGCTGCAGATCCACGACAACGGCCCGGGGATCCCTGCCGCTGAACGCGAGCGGGTGTTCAGCCGCTTTTGGAAATCCGGGCCAGGCGCGGGCAGCGGACTGGGCATGTACATCGTCAAGGGCATCCTCGACGAGCACGGCGGCAAGATCCATATCGTCGACAGCGAGGGCGGCGGGGCCAATGTCATGGTGTGGCTGCCGATCAACGAACCCGACGCGTTGACCGACTGACAACCGCAGCAGTCCTGCCTTCTAGACTTTGACAGTCACCAACCGAGCTCATGTGAGAAAGGCATCCATGTCGGCCCCCAACAAGGACTACGACCCCGTCGAAGTCACGCCCCTCCACGCCGAAGAAGTGGAGCGTATGCGCGACGAGGCGCTGGCCGCCATCGCGGCAGCCGACTCGTTGGAGAGCCTCAAACAGGTGCGACTGGACCACGCGGGCGATCGGTCTCCGCTGGGGCTGGCCAACCGTGAGATCGGCGCGTTGCCGCCGCAGGCCCGCAAGGATGCCGGTATGCGCGTCGGCCAGGCCAGGGGAGCGGTCAACAAGGCCCTCGCCGGCCGGTTGGCGATCCTCGAAGAAGAGTTCGAAACCACCGCTCTTGCCGCCGAAGCCGTCGACGTGACGTTGCCGTGGGACGGGGTTCCGGTCGGGGCACGCCACCCGCTGACGACGATCCAGGACACCGTTTCGGACATTTTCGTCGCGATGGGCTGGGAAGTCGCCGAAGGACCCGAGGTCGAAGCCGAATGGCTCAACTTCGATGCCCTCAACCTTGGCCCGGACCACCCGGCACGGACCCTGCAGGACACGTTCTGGGTCACCCCTGAGAAGGCCGCACTCGTCCTGCGCACGCATACGTCACCGGTCCAGGCCCGCACGATGCTGGACCGCGAACCCCCCATCTATGTCGTCTGCCCCGGACGCGTCTTCCGCACCGACGAGCTCGACGCCACGCATACGCCGGTGTTCCACCAGGTCGAAGGCCTCGCGATCGACGAGGGCATCACGATGGCCCACCTCAAGGGCACCCTCGACCACTTCGCCGAGGCGATGTTCGGCGAGGGCACCACGACGCGCTTCCGGCCGTCATACTTCCCGTTCACCGAACCCAGCGCCGAGGTCGACCTGCTCTGTTTCGTCTGCAAGGGCGATCCCGCGCTGCAAAAGGAGTGCCGCACGTGTCGCGGCGAAGGCTGGATCGAGTGGGGCGGCTGCGGAGTCGTCAATCCGCGCGTCCTGATCGCCTGCGGCGTCGACCCTGAGCGCTATTCGGGCTTCGCCTTCGGGATGGGCCTGGACCGAACGCTGATGTTCCGCCACGGAATCGCCGACATGCGCGACATGGTCGACGGCGACGTCCGCTTCACCCTCCCTTTTGGAGTTGAGCTCTGATGAGAGTCCCCATCGACTGGCTGCGCCAGTATGTCGATTTACCCGCCGGGCTCTCCACCGAGGAGTT
Organism: Actinomycetota bacterium; assembly: GCA_030856025.1. Taxonomy (GTDB): domain Bacteria; phylum Actinomycetota; class Actinomycetes; order Propionibacteriales; family Nocardioidaceae; genus JACMOZ01. Next base: position 8,588 of record JALYQD010000188.1, on the reverse strand, counting down.
CGCCGAAAAGCTGACGATGCTCGACCTCAAGCTCGAGGAGATCGATACCGTCGGCGCCGAGGTCCTTGGCCCGCTCGTCGTGGGCAAGGTCCTGTCGGTCGACAAGGAGGAGCACTCCAACGGCAAGACCGTCAATTGGTGCCAGGTCGACGTCGGTCCTCTGCACAATGAGGGCGGCCAACCCCGCGGCATCGTCTGTGGCGCGCACAACTTCGCCGCCGGCGACCTTGTCGTCACTGTGTTGCCCGGTGCCGTGCTGCCCGGCGGCTTCGCCATCACGGCGCGCAAGACCTACGGCCATACGTCCGACGGCATGATCTGCTCCGGTGCCGAGCTCGGCATCGCCGGCGATCCGACCGGCATCATCGTGCTCGACCCCGACGAGGCGAAGGTCGGCGACGACGCGATCGAGCTGCTCGGACTTCGCGGCGACGTCATCGACCTCGAGATCAACCCCGACCGCGCGTATGCCTTGTCGATGCGCGGTGTCGCGCGGGACGCTGCGCTCGGGTTCGGCGTGGCGTTTCACGATCCCGCCGATCTCGAACCCGTCACCGACGCCGGGGGACACCCGGTACGCGTCGACGACCCGGCCGCTTGCCCGGTGTTCGCGACGACGACCGTCACCGGTTTCGATCCGACGCGGACGACCCCTCGCTGGATGGCGCGCCGCATCGAACTCGCGGGAATGCGGCCGATCTCGCTCGCGGTCGACGTCAGCAACTACGTCATGCTCGAGCTCGGCCAACCCAGCCATGCCTACGACCGGACCAAGCTCGATGGCTCGATCGTCGTACGCCGTGCCGAAGACGGTGAGAAGTTCACGACGCTCGACGGCGTCGTACGCACCCTGACGGTCGAAGACGTGATGATCGCCGATGACCACAAGGCCGTCGGGCTGGCCGGTGTCATGGGCGGCGAACAGGTGGAGATCGACGACGAAACGACCGAGATCGTCATCGAGGCCGCGCATTTCGACCCACCGACGATTGCCCGGGCGACCCGACGCCACAAGCTCCATTCTGAGGCGTCAAAGCGATTCGAACGCGGCGTCGACCCCGAACTGCCCACGCGGGCAGTCCGTCGCGTCGCCGAACTCCTGGTCGAACACGGCGGTGGCACGATCGAGGCCGGCACGACGCTCATCGGCGCTGCGCCCGCGCGCCAACCCGTCACCGTCGACGCCGGACTGGCCGCCCGCGTCACCGGAGTCGACATCGACGCCGAGATGGCGATCGCCGCCCTCGAAGCCAACGGCTGCGTCGTCGCCGTCGAGGGCACGACCCTGTCGGTCACCGCACCGTCCTGGCGGCCCGATCTCGTCGACCCGTACGACTTCGCCGAAGAGGTGCTGCGCGTCGTCGGTTACGACAAGGTGCCGTCGGTTCTACCGACGGCACCCGCAGGCCGGGGGCTGAGCGCGCCGCAGCGTCTTCGTCGACGTGTGGGCATCGCCCTCGCCGGTGCGGGCTTCGTCGAGGTCAAGTCATTCCCGTTCGCCGGACCGGCCGACTGGGACAACCTCGGCCTTGACGCCGATGACGCACGCCGCAATCAGGTCCTCCTCGAAAACCCGCTGTCCGCCGAAGAACCAGGGCTGACCACGACACTGTTGCCCGGGCTCCTCAAGGCGCTCGCGCTCAACGTCGGCCGCGGTCAGGACGACGTGGCGTTGTTCGAGAACGGCCGGGTGTTCTGCCCCAAGGCCGCGCCGGTCGCCGCGCCGATCTACGGAGTGACGTCCCGGCCGACGCCCGAGCAGATCGGGGCGCTGGATGCGGCCCTGCCCGATCAGCCGCAACGCGTCGCACTCGCGCTTGCCGGGGACAGGCTCAAGTCCGGTTGGTGGGGCAAGGGCCGCAAGGTCGAATGGGCCGATGCTGTCGAGTCGTTCCGACTCGTGGCCCGGTCGCTCAACGTGACCCTCGAGGTTTCGGCCGATCACGACCACGCGCCGTGGCATCCAGGCCGCTGCGCCGCATTCCGTCTCGGCGGTCAGCTGGTCGGCCACGCCGGCGAGCTCCATCCACGGGTCTGCAAGGCGTATGGAGTTCCGGTGCGTACGGCTGTCGCCGAGATCGCCATCGACGACCTGATTGCCGCCTCACCCGGTGTCACACCGGCGCCGGTCTTCTCGACATACCCGGTGGCCAAGGAAGACGTTGCGCTCGTCGTCGATGAGTCGGTGACGGTTCAGGTGGTTCTTGACGCACTGGCCGGCGCCAGCGAGCTCATCGAGTCGGTGCGGCTCTTCGATGTCTACCACGGTGATCAGGCCGGTGAGGGGAAGAAGTCGCTGGCGTTTTCGCTACGTCTGCGTGCACCCGACCGGACTCTCAACGACGAAGAGATCAAGGCCGCCCGCGATGCGACCGTGGCGGCGGCAGCCGAAGCCACCGGCGCGACCCAACGCACCTAACGGTCGCGAGAGAGTTTGTCCCACTGGCGAGAGAGTTTGTCCCGCTCAGGAGAGAACAAACTCTCTCGCGACGCGAACAAACTCTCTCGCGAGCGGGGGGCTAGAAGGAGACCTGGGGCGGGGCTTCCTGGCCTGCCGGTGCGTCGTAGAACTCGCGGGCACCGACGCCGGCGATGCCGGTGAACAACAGCCACGGAACGGTCTTGACCAGCGTGTTGAGCTTGGCAACCGCGTCGTTGTAGAACTGTCGGGCGAACGACAACTTGTTCTCGGTGTCGGTCAGGTCCGTCTGCATCTGCTGGAAGTTCGCTGAAGCCTTCAGGTCCGGGTAAGCCTCGGCGACGGCGAGTACGTCGATCACGGCCTTGTCGAGCCGGCCCTGTGCCGCTGCCTTCTCATCGACAGTTCCGGACTTGGCCGCCTGCGCCGCGCCCGCTCGTGCGGCAGTCACTTCGTCGAAGACAGCGCGCTCGTGAGTCGCATAGCCCTTGACCGTGTTGACCAGGTTGGGGATGAGGTCGGCGCGTCGGGTGAGTTGCACGTCAATGCCGCCCAATGCCTCCTGCGCGCCGATGTCGGCTTTGCGCAGCTTGTTGAAGCCCACGACCACGAAGCCGACGATGAGAACAACTACCACCGCGATGGCGATCCACATGTCTTTTGTTCCTCTCGTTGGAAATCAGTATTCGGAAAAACTCACCAGGAACCGCCGCCGCCTCCACCCCCGCCTCCACCCCCGCCACCACCGCCGCCGCCGCCGCCGCCGGAGGAGGACGAGGACTGGGTGGCCTGGTAGGCGCCGATCGAGGACTCGAGCGACGACTCGAAACTGGAAAACGCGTTGGAGCCACCAAAACCGAAACCGGAGTGCGTACTGGTCGACCCGGCATACCAAACCGGCGTCGGGGGTTCCTGGCCAGTCTGCACCTTGTACTTGCTGGCCCACTTGTCGGCACAGTCGAAGGCGACCGCGAACGGGATGAACGACGTGTACAGATCCTTGCGGGCGCTGAAGTCGAGGCGTTCCTTGCTTGACGTCGTCGACAACATCCGCTCGAACCCCCCGGCGCGGGCCCATACGTCGCGGCCGACAACTGTTCGGCGGGTCCCGACGCCGGCGAGCAGCATTCCGGCCCCGCCGATCGCGAAGGCGGCGAACGGGAGGCCCAGCAAGGTGACCCGCAACGGGTTGAAGAAGAAGTTGAGCGCGGCGAGGATCATTGCGAAGACGACAAGCCCACGGGCGATGAGCTCGAAGCGGCTGGACACGACCACCTTTGCTTTCGATGCCCACTTGCTGACAGCTCCGGGGATCTTGCCCTGAGTGGTCTTCAGACTCAGGCCCGCGGACACGGTTCCGTCCGCGCTGAACGTGCCGCCCTCCTCAGTGACGCCGAGACTCTTGCCGACGCTGCGCGTTACCTCGTCGGTTGCCGCCCATTGCGCGGCCGTGCCCTTGCCGACGATGACCCAGTGGTCTTCGCTCACCTCGGTCATCGTGGTGAGGCCTTGTTCGGCTTGGTAGAGGAGTGTGGAGACCAGAGCCTTGCCGGGCACACGCTCGTCGGTGACGTAGGCGGTCTGCACGGGCCCGAGCTTGTCCGGAGGCTCATACATGACTGGGAAACCGGGTGGGTCCTCACGCGTGCGCCACTCCCAGACATAACCGACGAGCAGGCCGATGATGGACAAGGCGACCAGGAGGCCGGCGAGTCCGAGCGAGTGGCCGTAGACCGGGTCGTACGCGACCGACCAAGGAAGCGTGTCGCGGTCAGGGGTCTTGGTGGGCAGGTTGGCGCGGACCGTGACCGGCGTCCGTGGACCGAGGGCGCCGGTACTCACTTCGACGACTTTGGTCCCGGCGCCCTGGATGTCACATGGGGCCGTGCCGGCGAAATTGGACGTGCACTGGACCTTGCCCGTTTTGACCGGGAGCTCGATGCGTATGCGAGCGCGCCGGATGTCCATCTGCCAACCCGGCGCGACAACGCTCCACGCGAACACCGACTGGGCTTCCTGCTCATCGGTCCAGCTCGACGAGGCGAATGAGCCGCTGCCCGCGCTGGTGGGGGACAAGGCGCCGTCGATCTGGTAGCTGATGCGATAGACGTGTGGCCCGGGGGAGACGTAGGAATCGGGGTCGCCGACCTTCGCGACCCTGAACCGTTTGCCCTTCTCCCACAAGAGCTCGGTCGGCTCGCTCTCGTTGTCGAGAGATACCCGGATGTGTTTGGGGAGATAGCGCACGCCGGGATCGGCGCCGTCGGCGACGTCCCAGAATCGGAAGATGCCGTGACGGCCGAAGGGGAACTCGGCGGTGATCGTCTCGACCGCATCGAGGCGGCCGTTCGCGTCGACCTTGTAGACGGCCTGATAGTCCGAGATCGTGACCGGATCGGGTGAGGTCGCCGTGCTCGACACCTCCAGCGTCTGCAAGAGTGGCCAGAACAACCCTGCGGCCGTCAGCAGCGCGACAAGCGACGAGATCAGGATCCGCTTCATGCTCGAATGCTAGTGGGAGCCGAACCCGCATACGCGTGAATCGGCAAGGGTCACCCGGGTTGCATGAAATTGCGGGCCCGTGCAAAACTGTGCACATGAGTTCACTCAAAGTCGCGGTCGCCGGTGCCAGCGGGTATGTCGGTGGGGAAGTGCTGCGCACTCTCCTCGCCCATCCCGACGTGGAGATCGGTGCCGTCACGGCATCGAGCAATGCCGGGACGCTTCTCGGCCAGCACCAGCCGCACCTCGTTCCGCTTGCCGACCGGGTCCTCGGTCCCACGGACGCCGCGACCCTCGCCGGCCACGATGTCGTCTTCCTGGGCCTCCCGCACGGAGCCTCCGCCGACATCGCCGCACAACTCTCCGACGACACGCTCGTCATCGACTGCGGCGCCGACTTCAGGCTCGAGAGCAGCGACGACTGGGAGACGTTTTATGGCGGCGACCACGCCGGCACCTGGCCCTATGGCCTTCCCGAACTTCCCGGCCAGCGCGAGGTGCTCGCCGGTGTCAAGCGCATCGCCGTGCCGGGGTGCTTCCCGACCGTGTCCACACTGACGCTCCTGCCCGCCGTGATTGCGGGGCTCATCACCACTGACATCACCATCGTGGCGACCTCGGGCACCTCCGGCGCCGGCAAATCGCTCAAACCGCATCTCCTCGGCTCCGAAGTCATGGGACAGGCCAGCGCGTATGGAGTCGGCGGCGTGCACCGTCATACACCCGAAATCGAGCAGAACTTCCGGACGGCCGGAGCGCAAAACCCGATCGTGTCCTTCACACCCGTGCTCGCGCCCATGTCACGCGGAATCCTCGTGACGTGCGCGGCCTCCGTCGTCGAGGGAGTGACCGAGGAAGACATCCGGGCTGCCTACGACAAGGCCTATGCCGATGAAATCTTCGTCCACCTGTTGCCCGAGGGGCAGTGGCCACAGACCAAGGCCACTCTCGGTGCCAATGTCGTGCACGTGCAGGCGACGCTCGACTCGAGGGCCGGAAAGCTCGTCGCGATCGGAGCCATGGACAACCTGGCCAAGGGCACCGCGGGCGGAGCGATCCAGTCGATGAACATCGCCCTCGGCCTTCCCGAGAACAGCGGACTGACAACGGTAGGAGTAGCACCGTGAGCGTGACAGCAGCCGAAGGGTTCCGGGCAGCAGGCGTCGCCGCCGGTCTCAAGACGAGCGGCGAGCCTGACGTGGCGGTGATCGTCAACGACGGCCCGCTCAGTGCCGCTGCCGCCGTGTTCACGTCGAACCGGTGCAAGGCCAATCCGGTCCTGTGGAGCCAGGAAGCGATCAAGAGCGGCAGCGCCAAAGCCGTTGCCATCAACTCCGGCGGCGCCAACTGCTACACCGGCGCCGAGGGATTCCAGACCACTCATGCCACGGCGGAAGCCGTCGCGAAGGCCCTCGACATCGGCGCGCTCGATGTGCAGGTCGCCTCCACCGGCCTCATCGGCATGCTCAACAACCGCGATGCGCTCCTCGTCGGCATGCACAAGGCGCTCGACGAGCTCAGCCCCACGGGCGGGCTCAAGGCCGCAACGGCCATCATGACGACTGACACCGTGGCCAAAGAGGCCGTCCAGCTCGCCGAGGGTTACATCGTCGGCGGCATGGGCAAGGGCGCCGGCATGCTGGCTCCCGCACTCGCCACGATGCTCGTGTTCATCTCGACCGATGCCGACGTCGACTCGGCCACTTGTGACGCGGCGTTGCGCGAAGCGACCCGGACGACATTCGACCGGCTCGACTCCGACGGCTGCCAGTCCACCAACGACACCGTCATCCTCATGGCCAGCGGCGCATCCGGGGTCAAGCCCGATCCGGCCGAGTTCACCGAAGCGGTCCGCTCGGTGTGTCACAAGCTCGCCATTCAGCTGCTCGAGGACGCTGAGGGCGCCGACCACGAGATCACCATCGACGTCATCGGCGCGGCTTCCGAAGACGACGCCACCGAGGTCGGCCGTTCGGTCGCTCGCAGCAACCTCTTCAAGTGCGCCATCTTCGGCAAGGACCCCAACTGGGGCCGCATCCTGGCCTCGGTCGGCACGACCCAGGCGGTCTTCGACCCCGCCAACCTCGACGTCTCGCTCAACGGCGTGTGGGTGTGCCGCAACAGCGGGCCCGCTGAGTCCCCCGAGGGCATCGACCTCGAGGACCGGGCCGTCAACGTCACGATCGACCTGAAGTCAGGTACGGACAAGGCCACCATCTGGACGAACGACCTCACCCACGCTTACGTCCACGAGAACTCGGCGTATTCCTCATGAGCATGGATGAGAACGGTCCCTACGCCGACGGATGGCATCCCGAGGAATGGAAGAAGGCCACCGACAAGGCCACGATCCTCGCGCAAGCACTGCCGTGGATGAAGAAGTACCACGGCAAGATCGTCGTCGTGAAATACGGCGGCAACGCCATGACCGACGAATCGCTCAAACACGCTTTTGCCGAAGACATCGTCTTCCTGCGCCTCGCCGGCTTCAAGCCCGTCGTGGTGCACGGCGGCGGTCCGCAGATCAGCTCGATGCTCGACAAGCTCGGCATCGAATCGGAGTTCCGCGGCGGCTTGCGGGTCACGACGCCTGAAGCCATGGACGTCGTGCGGATGGTCCTGGTCGGCCAGGTCGGCCGTGAGCTCGTCGGCATCCTCAACCAGCACGGCGACCTCGCCATCGGCATGTCCGGCGAAGACGGCGGACTGTTCACCGCGCAGCAGGCCTTCCCGGTCATCGACGGCGAACCCACCGACATCGGCCTCGTCGGCGAGGTCGTCTCCGTACGTCCTGAAGCCGTCCTCGACCTCATCGAAGCCGGCCGCATACCCGTGGTGTCCACCGTGGCGCCCGACGAGAGCGGTCAGGTCTACAACGTCAACGCCGACACCGCTGCGGCCGCGCTGGCCTCCGCCCTCGGCGCCGAAAAGCTCCTCGTCCTCACCGACGTCGAAGGCCTGTATGCGGACTGGCCCAACAGCACCGACGTGATCGGCGAGATCAGCCCCGAGTCCCTCGCCGAGATCATTCCGTCCCTCGCGAGCGGAATGATCCCCAAGATGACCGCGTGCCTCAAAGCCGTCGAAGGGGGCGTCAAGCGCGCCACCGTCGTCGACGGCCGCGAACCCCACGCCGTCCTGCTCGAGATCTTCACCGACGAAGGCGTCGGCACCCAGGTCGTGCCCGGTGCGGAGACCAAGATCCGTTCGGCGCTCTACACAACGACGGTCGATAAGCCCGCCAAGGATGGAGGCAAATCATGAACGGCCAGGAAATGACCGAGCGCTACAAAGGTGCGCTCATGAACACGTTCGGTCCTCCCCAGCGCGTCCTCGTCCGCGGCGAAGGCGTCCATGTCTGGGACATCGACGGCAACCGCTACGTCGACCTTCTCGGTGGCATCGCCGTCAACGCGCTCGGCCACGCCCATCCGGCGATTCTCAAAGCCGTCACCGAGCAGCTCGGCACATTGGGCCACATCTCCAACTTCTTTGCCTCCGAACCGCAGATCGCGCTCGCCGAACGCCTGCTCGAGCTCGTCGGCTCGCCGGGCAAAGTGTTCTTCACCAACTCCGGCACCGAGGCCAACGAAGCGGCTTTCAAAGCGACCCGTCAGACCGGTCGCACCAAGATCGTTGCCGCCGAGGGGAGCTTCCACGGCCGCAC
>JALYQD010000151.1 GCA_030856025.1 Actinomycetota bacterium | reverse complement strand
CACGTGAACACCGACGACGCCTTGACCGGCCACCGGCACTATCTTTGGCATCAGGGCGGCAATGCCGTGTCTGTCGATCTCGTCGATGGTCACCAGCAGCACGCCGTGCTCGTCGAGCAGACGCTTGTCCGCGACACTGACATTCCTCACCCCGACGAGCACCGTGTTCTCCAGGCTCAGGGCATGTTGGCGGCGGTCGCCGCGAAGCAGCTGGTCGATTCCGCAGGAGGCGGCGCGCCGCACGCATCGACCAGCACATCCGCGTTGTGCTCGATCCGGTCCAGGTCGATGTTGATGCGTGGGTTCGCCATAAGCCTTCCGCCATTTGTCGCACGTTTCCGCCGCTTCTTGGGAAGAGTCTTTCAGGGCGGTGAGCACCACTGCTGCCCGCGAAGGAACCTCAAAACCCGGAATCAAAAAAATCCTCGCGTTTTGGCCCAGTATGTGCTCTGCTTGGACACCAACATACACCGTCAGGACACTTTGGTGTCCTCAGACTCATTCGAGGAGCGCAAATGTCGTCACTCGCGACCCAGATATTTCGGCGAAAGCCTGTCCTGCAGATGGAGGACGAGACCGGTGCCGATTCGGGCCGCAGTGAGTTGACCCGCACCATCGGCCTGCTGCAGCTGTCCATGTTCGGCATCGGCGCGACGATCGGCACCGGCATCTTCTTCGTGCTGTCCCAAGCTGTGCCGGTCGCCGGACCCGCAACGATCATTTCGTTTGTCGTGGCGGGCGTCGTGGCGGGCCTGACTGCGATTTGCTACGCCGAGCTCGCCGGTGCCGTCCCTGTCTCTGGTTCGTCCTACTCCTACGCCTACGCGACGCTCGGGGAAATGCCTGCCATGGGCGTCGGCGCCTGCCTACTCCTCGAGTACGGCGTCTCGGCGGCCGCCGTCTCGGTCGGGTGGTCGCAATACCTCAACGAGCTGCTCGACAACCTGTTCGGAATCCAGATCCCCGAGGCATTGTCCCAGGCGCCCGAACAAGGCGGGATCGTCAATGTTCCTGCGGTGATCCTTATCTGCCTGTGCGGCGCCCTGCTCATTCGGGGTGCCAGCGAGTCCGCCAAGGTCAACGCGATCATGGTGTCGATCAAGATCGTGATCTTGCTGATGTTCGTCGGCATCGGCATCGGCGGCTGGAACAGCGACCACTTCGCAAACTTCGCGCCGTTCGGATTCAGTGGCGTGATGTCAGCAGCAGGCATCATCTTTTTCTCGTACATCGGCCTCGATGCGGTGTCCACGGCCGGTGAGGAAGTGAAGGACCCCCATAAAAACCTCCCGTTGGCGATCCTGATCTCGCTCGTCGCGGTCACCGTCATCTACATCGCCGTGGTGGCCGTCGCTATCGGCGCCCAGGACTCCAAGGCGTTCGAAGGCCAGGAGGCCGGACTTTCGGCGATCCTCGAGAAAGTGACCGGGTCGACTTGGCCGGGCACGCTGCTGGCGGCGGGTGCCGTCATCTCGATCTTCAGCGTGACGCTGGTCGTCATCTACGGGCAGACCCGTATCTTGTTCGCGATGGCCCGCGACGGGATGATTCCCTCGATCTTCCACAAGGTGAACCCCCGCACGCTGACGCCGGTGCCCAACACCATCATCGTGTGTGTCGTGATCAGCTTGTTGGCGGGATTCATCCCGATCAACTTCCTCGCCGAGATGACGAGTATCGGCACACTCGTCGCCTTCCTCGTCGTGTCGATCGGCGTCATCATCCTGCGCCGGACCTCACCCGATTTGCCACGTAGCTTCAAGGTGCCCGGCTACCCGGTGACGCCGGTTCTGTCCATCATCGGATGTATGTGGATCATCAAGGACCTGCGCACCGTGACGATCTACGTGTTCGTGGTCTGGGTCACCGTTGCGCTGATCTGGTATTTCGCCTACAGCCGCTCGCATTCACACCTCGGCCGGAACGAGCTCACCGGCCTGACCGCGGGTGCGGATTCATGACGCTCGTCGCCGGTTACGCGCCGGACGGCAACAGTTCGTCCACGATGCACCTGGCGGCCCAGCTCGCCCGCTCGGCCGGCGAGCGTGTGGTGGTGTGTTCGGTCATCCCCTCACCTCCGCCTCCTGGAATGGCCAAGGTCGACGGCGAATACCACCAGCAACTGCGGACCGAGGCCCTGGCGGCACTCGCCGAGGCGCGGGCGATCGTTCCCGATGACATAGAGGCGAACTACGTCGTCCACGAAGCGGCGTCGACGGCGACGGGGATCCTCGAACTCGTCGAAAGACACGACGCCAAGATGATCGTGCTCGGCTCGTCGACGGCCGGCGTGTTCGGACACGTGGCGCTCGGCAGTGTTACGTCTCGCCTATTGCACAGTTCGAACGTCCCGATCGCCTTGGCACCGCGAGGCTTCCGATGCCAGAAGGGCGAGCGGGTGACCCGGGTGACAGCCGCGTTTGCCGGTTCGCGCGATCAGGACGAGCTGGTCCTGGCCGCTGCGGCGGTCGCCGCCCGCGTGGGTGCCGCGCTTCGGCTCGCCGCCTTCGCGGTGCGCTCACCGACCCGCTACACGGCCAGCCTCGGGACAGAAGGCGAAACCCCCGTGGCCGCCGAGTGGGCCGCTGCCGTCGCCCGGGAGACCACCGCTGCGTTCGCCCGCGTCGCCACCCTGCCGGAGGTGCCCGACGCCCTGGAGTCTGTCGTCAGCCACGGCCGAAACTGGGCAGAGGCACTCGAGGGATTGGAATGGCGTTCCGGCGATGTGCTCGCCGTCGGCTCCAGCAAGTCAGGTCCGGTAGCGCTGGTGTTCCTCGGCGCACGAGCAGCCAAGATCATTCGGTTTTCGCCGGTCCCAGTCGTCGTCGTGCCACGATCGGCCGCAGCCCGGATCGTCGGCGACGCCGTGCAAAAAGGCGACGCGTCAACCTAGACCGGCGGCGTCACTTAATGACCCGGGCGATGCGTCAGGACACCGAAGACCAACTGCCGGCTTTGTTTATGCTCGCTTCCCGTTCGAATCGGCGGTTCCGGCATCGAGCTTCAGCGGCGCGATGTCGTCGAACACATCCCCGGGACCGGGGTTGCCATCCGCCGTGCTTCCGCCGAAGTGGTGCATGACCCCCCACACCGCATTCAGCGCCGTCTGCACCGCGCCCTCGGCCCAGCCCGCCGTCCACGACACATCGTCTCCGGCAAGGAAAAACCCGCGGAACTCCTCGGGCAGACGATCCTGCATGAAGTGGGTGAAGAGCCGCTCCTGGTAGCGATAGTGGCCGGGGAAGTTCGCCTTGAACGCGCCCATGAAATCTCGCTCGGTTTCCCAGGACAGGGTCACCGGCGTATCGATGACGTGACTGCGGATGTCCACGTCGGGATAGATCTCAGCGAGCGACTTGAGCATCAGGTCCATCCGCTCGGTCGCGCTGAGCGGGAGCAACTTGAGCGAGTCATCGGCCCAGGTGTAAGAAAGGCAGATCAGTCCGGGCTGGTCGTCGCCGAATTCCAGCAGGTAGGTCCCGCGGCTCATCCGGTCGGTCAGCGTCATACTCATGACCTCTCGACCGGTCTCAGGGTCGATGTCCTTCCAGAACGGCCGGTCCACAAGGATGAAGACCTTCGACGAACCCATGTAGTGGGTTCGTTCGACCGCGGTCCAGTGGTCGATCGGCAGCAAGCGTTCATCGGACTGGATGGTGTTGAGAAGCATCCAGCGCTGGCCGGTGAAGACGGCGGCAGGGAAGGTCTCGACCTCGCCGGATGAGTCGGTGATGGTGATGTTGTTCGGATGGGTGCGCAGGATCGAGACGACGCCTGGCCGGTGCTGACCGTCCTCGTGCAACGATCGGACCGAGGTGCCTTCCGGCCAATGTGCCGGGTCCTCGACCGGAGCGCGCCACAGTCGTTCGGGCAGTTGCTGGGACCCTCCGACTATCCCGCGATGATGGTCGTCAGCGGCCGTGCAGACCACCCGGAGGATCTCCAGGATCGAGTTGGGGAAGTCGGTGTCCCATCCCCCGGTGCCGAAGCCCACCTGACCGAAGATCTCCTTCAACGAAAAGTCCTCGAACGCCTTGGACTGACACAAAAAGCCGTAGAACGTGACGTCGTCGTACCGTCTGATCAGATCGTTCCAGATCTCCTTGATCCGGGCCGTGTCCCGCAGGCGGATCGCGTCGGTCAGGTCGTCGTAGTCAGCGTGGTCTTCGAGCGTCGCCGACCAGGCTTCGGCAACCTCGGCATAGACGTCCGGGAGATCGTCGAGGGAGCGGGCGAAGTACTTCTCGCCCTTGAGGTCGACCACCGTGCTCGCCGTCACCTCGGCCAATGGGTTGGGGAAGGGGGTCGTGGACAGGTCCATCTCGTCGAGATAGTGGAAAAGCGTCGTCGAGGAAGGAGGGAAACGCATCGCCCCCATTTCCGCGGTGATCCCCGGGTGCCCCTCGAACGGCACCGATCGCATCCGCCCGCCCATCTGATCGGCCTCGTAGAGAACGGGGCGGAGCCCCATCCTCAACAACTCGCGGGCCACGAGGGTGCCGGCCAGACCCCCGCCGATGATCGCGACCTTCTTGCCATAGGCCTCGCTCGGCACGGACCCGATCCCCTTGGGGTTCGCGACGTAGTCGTCGTAGGCGAAGGGGAAGTCCGGGCCGAACATGGTCAGTGGCGGCAAGTTATGCCCCGCGTGACGACCTTCGGGACCGAACTCGCCTTCTGGTGCGATCGGGATGCTCATGTATTGCTCCTTGCCGAATTCTGGGCCGGGTCACGTCGTGCGGGATCGATTGAGTCGGTTGTCGTGGCGCCGTACAGGTCGCTGCGGCGGTCGGGCAGATGTGTGTTGATCGCCCGGCCCGCTTCGAGGTTTCCGGCCTCGATATCGGCGAAGACGAGTTCCTCCCCGGGACCTGCGCGCGCGACCTCGGTGCCGTCCGGACTGACCGCGCAGGTCAGACCGCAGTAGTTCAGATCGGCCTCGGCATCGCAACGATTGACGTAGGCGACGTAGAGCTGATTCTCATAGGCCCGGGCGGGAACGAGGATGTTCGCCACGATCTCGAAGGGAGCCATGAGCCCGGTCGGAACCAGCAGGATGTCGGTTCCCGCCTCTGCGTGCGCCCGGGCGACCTCGGGGAACTCGATGTCGTAGCAGATCGCGAGGCCGACGGTGAGGCCTGCGAGCCGGAACTGGGACACCAGCCTGTCGCCGGGAACGAACAGGCCACGGTCGAGATCGCCATACAGATGGGTTTTGCGATGGCTGCCGAGATCGTCGCCGGTCGGGCCGATCGCCTGAACAGAGTTGTAGTTGCCCGCTTCGACCGACTCGGGGTATCCGTAGACGATCGCGATGCCATGACGCTGACATATGCCGGCGATCGCATCGAACAGGGGTCCACGGGCAGGTTCGGCGCGCCGGGCGGACAGCGCGCCGATGTTGTATCCCGTGGCCGACATCTCCGGCGTGACCAGGATGTCCGCGCCCGAAGCGGCCGCCCGTGCCGCCGCATCGGCGATGGCTGCCACGTTGGTGGCGACGTCGCCCGACGCGAGCGGCCCCTGGAAAAGAGCAGCGCGCATCAGTGCACCTCTACGCGAACGCTGGCGAGTCCTGGACGCACTGATCTCCCTGATTCCCGATGTCGCCGGGAGTCCACCGCGGATGCGGACGGGCCGGACGATCACCGTCTGGTTGTCCATCCTGAGCGTCGCGGAGCGGGCTGTCAACTCAGGTGTCCTCTCAAGCCACTTCTGCGCCGAAGGTCATCTAAAATTGACCGCAAACGGCGGGATTCCGCACTGCCGGTCAGGACACAACGGTTGACTGGAAGGTCCGTGATCGCGGGGTCAGGATCGATAGGTCATTTGAGGCAGTGCCGGACAGATCATCCACAAGACGGTCGCACCTGGACCGCCGGCCGGCACGGAGAATGCCCGGTGCGAGGCCGGATCGAAGGTCAGGGCGTCGCCGGAACCCAGCGACACGAAGCCGTCGACGAAGGAGACTTCCAGCCGGCCATCGATGACGAACACGAACTCCACTTCGCCCGGCAGTGGGTAGGGTTCGTCGCCACTCCCGCCACCGGGTTCGATCTTGGAGAGCAGCACCTGTACGCGCCGTTCGGACTGCGGAGTGAGCAGAAATTCGTTCAGGTCGTGGCCGCCGAACGTCACGGCTGGATATTCACCGGCCCGGATGACACTGCGCGTCGCTGAATTCTCGAACAGGTTCGACAACGGGATTTGCAGGGCCTCGCTGATTCGCAACAACGCGGCAACCGATGCCGTCGATTTGCCGCGCTCGACCTTCGAGAGGAAGCTCTTCGTCAGCCCGCTCGCGTCGGCGACAGCTTCGATCGTCATCCGCTGAGCCTTGCGGACCCCCCGGATGCGAAGGCCGATGGACTGGGATGGACTCATGTCTTTGTCCTCGCGTTGTGATGCCACCACAGATCCCTCCAAAAAGCGCTCCGGGGCGCAACCTCTCAACGCTAGGGTACCGAGGATTAGCCGACATCTTCGGTTCCGGAGCGCCTTTGCACTCGCCTCGCCGAAGGGGCCCTGTCGATTGCCCCACTTGCGTTGCTGACAACGATGACCCCCGACCAAAGAGCGGTCGGGGGTCATCGTTGTCAGTGGAGCTGGCGGGAATCGAACCCGCGTCCTCTAATGCTGAAACAGGACTTCTCCGGGTGCAGTCTGCTAGACGCTTTTCTCAGCCCCGATGCTCGCACAGACACGTCATCGACAGGCTCAGTCGTGTAAATGTCCCAACCTGGCCCCACGACGTGGCCAGATAAGCAAGTCCCCTAAATGAGACTGGTGACTGGAGCGGAGACGCCCCCAGGCCAGCCCTTCGCTTAGTCTTGCTTAAGCAGCAAGTGCGAAGTCAGTGCGATTGGAATCGGCACTTATAGTTTCCAGAGATCGTTAAAGAGATAACCCTGGATCCTCTACCCGCTTCTCCTGAATCGAACGATTAAAGTCGAAACCGTTCAGCCCCTCTTGAGTTGTCAATACCGCCCTGAAGCGGCAACTCTTAGTCTACAGCCTCGACCGATACTTCCCCATCCTTCAGAGGCTCAGTCCGAATGAGCACACCGGCGATCACTCCGCCACCGGCCAACATAAACGCGCAGATCATCGTCCCCATACGGAATCCCGGTGAAAACACCACGGGATCGGCGAAATTGGCTCCCCCGATGCCGGCGATCGGCGGCAAGGCCGCGACGGCAAGGAGCGAAGCCGTCCGGGCCACAGCATTGTTGATGCCCGACGCGATGCCCGCCTGAGAAGTCGGGGCGGCGCCCAGCACAGCGGTCGTCAGCGGGGCGACGAGGAGAGTCAACCCCACCGCGAACACCATCACCCCCGGGAAGACCGCCGTCACGTATGACGCGTCGCGGCCGATCGGCAACATCAGGAGCAGCCCGGCCGCGGCAACCAGCGGGCCGAAGGTCATGGGCCAGCGCGGACCGATCCTTTGAGCCAGGCGACCCGCACGGGCCGAGAACAGCAGCAACATGATCGTCACCGGGAGCGTCGCGACACCGGACTCCAGCGGCGAGTAGCCGGAGACATACTGCAGCTGCAGGACGAGCAGGAACATGGCGCCGGACAGCGCGCCATACACGGCGAAGGTGCTGAGATTGGCCGCCGTGAACGTCCTGTTGGCAAAGAGCTTGAGGGGGACGAGCGCGTGCGGACTGCGTCGTTGCTGGATGACGAAGGCGACGAGAAGTGCGACGCCGGCCAGCGACGGCACGACCATCGAGCCGACCAGTCCGTAGGTCAGTGCCGCCAGCCCGGCCGCCGTCAGGATCGCACCGGGGAAATCGATGCGGCCTTGCATCCCTTCATCCTTGCTCTCGGGGACGTGTTTGAGCGTGATCCACACGATCGCGACAGCGAGCGGGAGGTTGAGGTAAAACACCGCGCGCCAGCTGACCGCCTCGACGAGCCAGCCGCCGAGAAGCGGACCGAATGCCGTCGACACCCCGGCCAGGCCCGACCATGCGCCGATCGCGGCACCGCGGTCCTCCTCGTCCATCGATGCCGAAATGAGCGCAAGGCTGCCCGGTGTCAGGAGCGCCGCGCCGATGCCCTGGAAGGCTCGGGCGGCGACGAGAATCTCGATGTTGGGCGCAATCGCGCAAAACAACGACGCAATCGCGAACCACACGACGCCGGCGACGAAAACCCGTCGACGCCCCCACCGGTCGCCCAGCGATCCGCCGACGAGTATGAGTGCCGCAAGAGTGAGCGTGTAGGCGTTGATCGTCCACTGGAGACCGGCGACCCCGCTGCCAAGGTCTCGTTCGATGGCCGGCAACGCGATGTTGACGATCGAGCCGTCGAGGAACGCGAGACTCGAACCGAGCACGGTCGCGGCCAGAAGCCAACGGCCTGATGAGCTCTTAAGCTTCATGATTGGTCAACATACGACAACGCACTCTTGTTCCGCGGGTGATCGGGGCAACCGGACTTCGGGTGCGATGTCATACCGGGCTGTCAGGATGGACGTATGGCAGGCGCGCTCGACGGATTCGCCCCCGCGACCAAAGAATGGTTCGAGGACGCATTTCTTCAACCGACCCCGGCGCAGGTGGGCGCGTGGCAAGGGATCCGCAGCGGCGGGCACGTCCTCGTCGTCGCACCGACCGGATCGGGCAAGACTCTGGCCGCCTTCCTCTCCGGCATCGACCGGCTGATGACCTCTCCTCGACCGGATGCGAAAGGCACTCGGGTGCTCTACATTTCGCCGCTCAAGGCGCTCGCCGTCGACGTCGAACGCAATCTGCGATCACCACTGGTCGGCATCACCCAGACCGCTGCCCGTCGCGGCGAGACGCTCAGCCCGGTTACGGTCGGCGTGCGGTCGGGAGACACCCCACAGGCCGAGCGCCGCAACCTGATCTCCAAGCCGCCCGATGTGCTCATCACGACGCCCGAATCCCTCTTCCTGATGCTCACCTCGGCCACCAAGGAGACACTCCGAAGCGTCGACACCGTCATCATCGACGAGATCCACGCCGTCGCCGGCACCAAACGCGGGTCGCACCTCGCCCTCTCGCTCGAGCGTCTCGACGACCTTCTCGAGCAGCCCGCACAGCGCATCGGCCTCAGCGCGACTGTCCGACCGCACGAAGAAGTCGCCCGATTCCTCGGCGGCAGCGCGCCCGTGCGCATCGTCGATCCCCCCTCTGAAAAGACGATCGTCCTGAGCGTCGTCGTCCCGATCGACGACATGACCGAAATCGCGGCGGGCAGCCAATCGGGCGGTGGACGAGTCACCGAAGGCCGAGTCACTGAAGGAAGTACCGCCCACTCGATCAACGAGTCGGCGCAAGGCAGCATCTGGCCCCATGTCGAACAAGACATCCTCGAGCAGGTCCTCCAACGCCGCTCGAGCATCATCTTCGCCAATTCGCGCGGACTGGCCGAAAAGCTGACCGCTCGCCTCAACGAGTTGTATGCCGATCGCAACGGCGACGGCGACGAGAGTCCGCCGACCCGGTCGCCGGCCCAGTTCTCGGGCGCCAGCGGCGAGACGACGGGCGCGCTCCAGGTCCTGGCCAAGGCCCACCACGGATCGGTCAGCAAGGAACAGCGCTCGATCATCGAGGACGAGCTCAAAACCGGTCGGCTCCGTTGTGTCGTCGCGACCTCTAGCCTCGAGCTCGGCATCGACATGGGCCTCGTCGACCTCGTGATCCAGGTGTCCACGCCACCGTCGGTGGCCAGCGGCCTGCAGCGGGTCGGCCGCGCCGGCCACCAGGTCGGCGAGGTCTCATACGGAGTCATCTATCCCAAGACCCGTCAGGATCTCCTCGGCGCGACGGTGACCGCCGAACGCATGCAGGCAGGCCAGATCGAGCTCCTGAGCGTTCCCCGCAACCCCCTCGACATCCTCGCGCAGCAGACGATCGCCGCCGCAGCGCTCGACGAGCTCGATGTGGAGACGTGGTTCGAGACGGTTCGCCGGTGTGCGCCCTTCGCCACGCTTCCCCGCTCGGCCTTCGATGCCACCCTTGACCTGCTCGCCGGTCGCTACCCGTCCGACCAGTTCGCCGAACTGAGACCGCGGGTCGTATGGGACCGCGAAGCCGGCACCCTGACCGGTCGTCCCGGCGCCCAGCGACTGGCCGTCACCAGCGGCGGCACCATCCCCGACCGGGGCATGTTCGCGGTCACCCTCGCCGAGGGTTCGGATCAAGCCGGGGGCAGCCGCAGGGTCGGCGAGCTCGACGAGGAAATGGTCTACGAGACCCGCATCAACGACGTGTTCGCGCTCGGCGCCACGAGCTGGCGGGTGCAGGAGATCACTCACGACCGGGTCATCGTCACCCCCGCGTATGGGCAACCGGGCCGGCTCCCGTTCTGGAGGGGTGACGGGATCGGCCGGCCGGCCGAGCTCGGTGAGGCCATCGGCGCATTCGTACGCACGATGACCGGCGCCTCCGAAGCCGATGCGCGCGAGCGAGCCGGCCGAGCCGGTCTCGACGACAAAGCCGTGGACAACCTGCTGGCCTTTCTGTCCGATCAGCAGCTCGCCACCGGTCACGTGCCGAGCGACAAGACTCTGGTCCTCGAACGCTTCCGGGACGAGCTCGGCGACTGGAGGCTTGTCCTGCACTCGCCCTACGGCCGCCGGGTGCATGCGCCCTGGGCGCTCGCGGTCGGCACCCGCATCGCCGAGCGCTACGGCATAGATGGATCGGTCGTCGACGGCGACGACGGCATCGTCGCCCGCATACCCGACACCGAGGCGGAGCCGCCCGGAGCCGAGCTCTTCCTGTTCGAGCCCGATGAGCTCGATCGGCTCGTGACCCAGCAGGTTGGTGGATCGGCGCTCTTTGCCGCGCGGTTCCGTGAGTGCGCGGCCCGGGCGCTGCTCCTCCCCCGGCTCAACCCGGGCAAGCGCGCACCACTGTGGCAGCAGCGACAGCGGTCGTCGCAGCTGCTCGAGGTGGCGCGCAACTATGCGGACTTCCCGATCATCCTCGAGGCCGCGCGCGAATGCCTCCAGGATGTCTACGACCTCCCGGCGCTGTCGGCGTTGACCAGGCGCATAGAAGGGCGCGAGATCCAGGTCGTCGAAGTGACCACCGAACACGCCTCCCCCTTCGCCCAGAGCCTGCTGTTCGGCTACGTCGCCGCTTTCCTCTATGAGGGCGACACCCCACTTGCCGAGCGCCGGGCCTCGGCGCTCGCACTTGATTCGACGCTGTTGTCCGAGCTGCTCGGCCGCGTCGAGCTCCGCGAGCTCCTCGATCCCGACGTCATCACCCGGAACGACCTCGAGCTGCAGCGCCTGGCCGACGACCGCAAGGCCAAGGGACCCGAAGGCGTCGCCGACCTGCTTCGGATCCTCGGGCCGCTGACGGCGGCCGAGACGGCCGGGCGCACGATCGCGGTCAGCGTCGCCGAGGCGGAGGACTGGCTGCGACAACTCACCGATGCGCGGCGCGCCCTGGCGCTCGTCATCGCCGGCGAGACGCGGTGGTGTGCGATCGAGGACGCCGCGCGACTGCGGGATGCGCTGGGCGTCGCGCTGCCGCACGGTGTGCCCGATGCATTCCTCGAACCTGTCCCCGATCCACTCGCCGACCTCCTATCCCGTTATGCCCGCACCCACGGACCGTTCACGACTGCCGAGGCCGCCGCACGGTTCGGACTCGGGACGGCCGTCGTCGCCGATCAGCTGCGAAGACTCGCCCATGACGGGCGGCTTGTCGAAGGCGAGTTCCGGCCTCAGGCGACAGGGTCCGAATGGGTCGAACTCGGTGTGTTGCGCCGATTGCGCTCACGCTCACTGGCCGCCGTGCGCAAGCAGGTCGAGCCCGTCGAACCCGCCGCGTTCGCCCACTTCCTGCCCGTCTGGCAAGGCGTCGGCGGCAGTGGCCGGGGGTCGGACGGCGTTCTGGCTGCCGTCGAGCAGCTCGCCGGCGTGCCCCTCCCGGCATCCGCGTGGGAGACCTTGATCCTGCCCGCCCGAGTGCGCGGCTACTCCCCCGCGATGCTCGATGAGCTCACGACATCGGGCGAAGTCCTCTGGTCGGGTGGCGGCGTCCTGCCCGGTAATGATGGCTGGATACGCCTGCATACGGCCGATCTCGCGCCGTTGGTCCTGTCGCTGGAAACGCCCGAGCCGACCGACCTCGAAGGGCAGATCCTTTCCGGGCTGGCCGGCGGCGGGGCGTTCTTCTTCCGCCAGTTGTCGGACGCGGTGGGAAGCCTCGACGACACCGCCCTCATCGGCGCCCTATGGGATCTCGTATGGGCCGGCCGGGTCACCAACGACACCCTCGCCCCGCTCCGGACGCTGATCGGATCTCGTGGCAGCCACCGCTCGGCGGGCGCCACTCCCCGTAGCCGCTCCTACCGCGGCCGCCGTCCTCCGCGACTCACCCAGGTGACCCGCACCGGCCCGCCGACCGTCGCCGGGCGGTGGTCGCTGCTGCCCGAGCCGGAGCGAGATCCCACGACCCGGGCACTCGCACAGGCCGAAACCCTTCTCGATCGCTATGGGGTGGTGACCCGCGGCTCGGTTGTCGCCGAGGGGATCCCCGGCGGTTTCGCCTCGGTCTATCGGGTGCTTCGCGAGATGGAGCAATCGGGACGCAGCCTGCGCGGCTATTTCGTCGAGACCCTTGGCGGCGCCCAGTTCACCGCCGCGGCGACCGTCGACCGCCTCCGCACGTTCGCCAAGACAGACGACAGTCCACAGATCGGCGAGGCGGTCACCCTGGCGGCGACGGACCCGGCCAACCCTTTCGGCGCCGCGCTGCCGTGGCCCGACCTGCCGCCCGCTGCCGACGGTTCGCCACAAGGCCACCGCCCCGGCCGCAAGTCCGGCGCCATCGTCGTGACGTGCGAAGGCCGCCTCATCCTGTATGTCGAACGTGGCGGCAAGACCGCCCTCGCCTTCGACCTCGATCGGGCCCAGCTCGACGCAGCCGCGAGGTCGCTCGCCCACACCTTGCAGACCCGTCGCCTCGGCCGTATGACCATCGAGAAGGTCAACGGCCGCTCGGTCAATGGCACGCCGTTCGCCGAAGCACTGCTCGCCGCCGGCTTCTCCCCGGTGCCCAGGGGAGTGCGACTCAGTGCCTGAGGGAGACACCGTTTGGCGGACCGCGCACCACCTGGACGAAGCCCTCGCAGGACAGGTGCTCACCCGCACGGACTTCAGGGTCCCCGCCTTCGCGACCTATGACCTCCGCGGCCTGAGCGTCGACGAAGTCGTCAGCAGGGGCAAGCACCTGCTGATCAGGGCCGGTGACTTCAGCATCCATACGCACCTGAAGATGGAGGGGTCGTGGCGCATCTACAGCCACGACGGGCGCTGGCGACGACCGGCGTTTCAGGCCCGCGTCGTGCTGGAGAATGCGACATGTCAGGCCGTCGGCTTCTCCCTCGGAATCATGGAGGTCCTCGCCCGCGATGGCGAGGATGACGCCGTCGGCCATCTCGGACCCGACCTGCTGGGTTCCGACTGGGATGCCGCCGAAGCGCTGCGCCGGCTCAACCAGGATCCGGCCAGGCCGATCTTCCTGGCGCTCCACGACCAGCGCAACCTCGCCGGATTCGGCAACGAATACGTCAACGAGCTGTGCTTCCTGAGCGGCATACTGCCCACGCGGCCGGTCGGCGAGATACCCGATCTTGAGCGCGTCATCGATCGGGGCCGCCGGATGATCCTGGCCAACCGCGACCGGGTCCAGCGGACGTTGACCGGTGACACCCGGCCGGGCCGCATGCATTGGGTGTTTTCGCGGAGTGGCCGGCGCTGCCGACGCTGCGGCACGCCGATCCGATCCGGTCAGCTCGGCGCCACGCCGACCCAGATGCGCATCACCTCGTGGTGTCCGCACTGCCAGTCCTGAGACCGCTCAGACTCCGAACAGTTTTGCGCCGTTGTTCCACATGACGTCACGAAGCCAGTCGTCGCCGAGGTCGAGCCGGAGCAGACCCTCGATCTGGTGCGCATACTCGTACGGGATGTTGGGGAAGTCGGATCCGAGCAGGATCTTGGGCTGCAGGTCGATGAGCCGCGGCCGGATCTCGGGTTCGGAGGCAGGGTCGAAGCCGAAGAAGTCGACGAACGCCATGGTCGTGTCGAGCCTGACATTGTCGTATCGGTCGGCGAGATCCATGAATGCCGAGACTTCGGGTGCGCCCATGTGGGCGATCACGAGGGCGAGATCGCGATGCCGGCTGAGCACGTCGGCGACGCCTTCGGGTCCGGTATGTGTGCCAGGGGCCGGACCGGAGCCGGCATGGATCACAACAGGGGTGCCGCTCTCGGCCAGGGCGCCCCATACCGGTTCGAGCAGCGGGTCGTTGGTCGCGAAGTCGCCGACCTGGACGTGGACCTTGAACACCTCGACGCCGGCTTCGATGAGTTCGGGTACATACGTCGCCGCTTCGGGTTCGGGGTAGAACGTGGCGGACCAGAGGCAGTCGGGCTTGTCGGCGGCGAAGTCCCTCGCCCAGTCGTTCATGAACGGCGCGATGCCCGGCTTGTGTGCATACGACAAGGCGGAGAAGCGCTTGACCTCCATGTCGCGGAGTTGCGCGAGGCGTTCGTCGTCGGTGCCGCGATAGGTGATGGGCCAGGGGCGGCCGATCTTCGGGCCCGCCGCGTCGAAGTAGGCCCAGACCTTGCGGAGGATCTGCGGCGGCATGAAATGGACATGGACGTCGAAGAGTCCGGGCAGGCCAAGGTTGTCGGCTATGCCGGGCACGTCAGCGTCGTGCACTACCGAGAACCCAGCACTTAGTTGATCCCTTTGACCCGGCGACCGAGTTCGCGGGTGGCTTCGCGATTGGCCTGGCGTTCGGCCAGCGCGTGACGCTTGTCGTATTCCTTCTTGCCACGGGCGAGGGCGATCTCGACCTTGGCGCGTCCGTCCTTGAAATAGAGGGACAACGGAATGATCGTCGAACCCTTCTGGTCGACCCGGCGCTCGATCTTGTCGATCTCGGCGCGGTTGAGGAGGAGCTTGCGCTTGCGCCTGGTCGCGTGGTTGGTCCATGTCCCCTGCGTGTATTCGGGGATGTGGACGTTGAGCAGCCAGATCTCGCCGTTTTCGATGTCCCCGAACCCGTCGACAAGGGATGCGCGACCGGCGCGCAGCGACTTCACTTCTGTCCCGGTGAGGACCAGACCCGCCTCAAACGTGTCGTCGATGTGATAGTCGTGGCGCGCTTTGCGGTTCTGCGCAATCAGCTTGCGGCCGGTTTCCTTGGACATACGTCCATTGTTCCATCCCTGGCAACTACGTGTTCTCCACCCAGCGGATGTCGACGTCGGTGACCTTTGGCTCCTTGAATTGCACGAGCCTCATCCCCTCCTCTTCGACCTTGCCGTCGATCAGGGGGCAGCTGGGTTGCGCGCCGTCAAACGTCCAGCCGAATTCGAAGAAGTTGTGGACATTGAACCGGCTCCGATCGTCGTGGGACAACAGCAGGTTCTCGAAGTCGTAGAGGAACCGCGGCGGCGACGGTATGTCCTCGCCCGGCCGCGGCGGAGCGGGCAGGTCGAAAAGCTCCCGCCCTGCCGCGTCGGTGAAGGTCATGCGTTCGGGCCGCAGCCGGTCGACCACCTCGTTGAGCCTGGTCAGGCCACACCAGGCCTGCACATCCTTGACCGAGGCCGGACCGAACGCCGCCAGATGGCGCCGTACGACGTTGTCGATCGAGGGAGCCGGATCGACCGAACGTCCGAGCCATGCCTCAACCGTCGTGTGCCTAGCCTGGCCACTCTTCTGCCACACGCCACGCGGTGTGACCTGCACCAGGTCGAGATATGTACGGGCGACCTGGCCGAGCGCGCTGTGGTCGGTATCGGGCCATGTCTTCTGGAGCTCTCGGCCGATGGCGGCGAAAATCATCGGTTCGCGTTCGACGATGTCACGGGCCGCAGCAGTGACCGCTTCGAGATCGAGGCCGTTCCAGTGCTTGCCGAAGGCTCCGCGGGTGCTGCGCTCGATGACGATCTGCGTCAGCGGCCGCAACAGGAGCGCATCGGCGGCCGACAACAGGTGAACCGTCGACCGCATCGCCGCGATCCGCACGACGACCTTGTCCTCCAGCAGCCGGCCGAAGGCCTCGGGATCGAACTCGGTGAGCCGGTCCCAGAGGCCGACGTACCAGCTCTGGGCAGTCTGCGACTGCAGGCCGACGGGATGCTCGACCATCGCGACGGGGTCCAACGACACCCGTTGGAGCAGGTGTTGCCGCGCCAGGGTTGCGCGTCCAAGGGCCCGGTTCGAGAGGGTTGCCGTCGTCAAAGCTGTGCCCGGAGCTAATCGGCCTGGGCCAGTGCCTGGGCGGCCCCGGCCGCGTCGTCCGGGGACAGCTCGAGCGCGCGGATGCGGTCGAGCGCCTCCCGCGCCCGGCCGGTATCGCCTGCGCGCACGGCCAGCTCGGCAAGAAACGCCAGTGCCTCGACGACCTCGACCGGGCCCGCACTCTCCTGCTCGCGGGCGACCGCGCCGCTGAGGATCTTGAGTGCCCGGCCGGTATCTCCGTGGGAGTCGGCGATCACGACGGCATTGGCCGTGGCCTCGGACAGCTTGCCTGCCGGCTGGGACTCTGGCGCATCGCTGATCGAGGCATCGCGCATGATCCGGATCCAGTTGCCTGCAGGGTCGATCAGGCTGAAGCCCGACAGTCCCCCGGCGTTCTTGCGCTGTCGCGGGCGGGTGATCCGGGCAGCTTCCCGTAGGAGGCGCGCAACCCCGCCGCGAATAGGTCAAAGGCGGGTTCGGTGTCTTCGACGAGCACCACGCAGGAGCCGTAGGACTCCTCGGCGGCGAAGCCCTCCATACCGAAGTAGTGAAGGTCGAGTCCGTGCCCGCTCAGCGCGACATAGGGGTTCGGCCTGAGCTGACGGGAGGCAGTGGCGAAGCCGAACAGGGCATAGAAGTCGGCTATCTCATCGATCGCGGCGCAGGGCAACAAGGGCACTGCCTTGGTGAACATAGGTCATTCAACCATGCAGGAAATCCTGTTTGCTGTTACAGCCAGCCCATCGGATTCGTGGTCCCACCGTTGACGATCACCATGAAGTGGAGGTGGCAACCGGTCGAGTAGCCGGTCGAGCCGACGTAACCGATGACCTGACCACGGGAGACCTTCTGACCGCTCGAGACGGCGAACCGCGACAGGTGGTTGTAGGTCGTCACCACGCTCTTGCCGCGCTTGATGCCGTTGTTGAGGATGACGCGGTTGCCGTAGCCACCGTTGTAGTACTGCTGGATGATCGTGCCGCCGGCGGCCGCCCGGATCGGGGTCCCGCAACCGACACCGAAATCTGTGCCGTCGTGCAGCTTGTACACACCGGTGACCGGGTGCCTGCGCATGCCGTATGACGAGGTGATCGGCCCGCTGACCGGACGGGACAAGGTGCCTCCACCGTCGCCACCCGATCCCTTGCCACCGTTGCCGATTTCCTTTTCGGCCAGCGCACGGAGCTTGGCGGCGAGACTGTTGCGCTCGGCCTCGAGCTCGGCGAGCTGATCGGCATCTTCTTCGCGTGCGGCATTGGCCGTCTTCTTGGCCGCCTCCCGAGCACCCACAAGGTCGCTGACTTCCGCGGTTTGCTCCTCGGCCTGGGCTTCGAGCTGCTTCTGGGTCACCAGGTTGGCCGCAGCTTCCTCACGCTTCTCGGCCACTTCGTCGCGAAGCTTGCGCACCTTGTCACGGTTGAGACTGAGGATGACCTTGGAGGCGTCGAGCCGTTGCATCGTCGCCAGCTGGGCGTCACCAACCGAATTGTTGAGGCTCATCTGCTCGGAGAACGAGCTCGGGCTCTGGCCCCGCAACAGCTCGCCGAACGCGCGCAATCCGCGGTCGCCCTGCTGCAGCGTGTCGAGGGTGAACTGCTTGACCTGGGATTCTGACTCTTCGAGCGATGCTTCGCCCTCGGCGAGCTCTGCCCTGGCCTTGCTGAGGGCCGCTTCGCTCGCCGTGAGCGCGGCCTGCATCTGCTGGTCCTTGGCGTGCGCGACGGCGAGTTGGCCACGCGTGTCACTCAGGTGGTTCTGCGCCGCATCGAGACTGGCCTGCGCCTTCTTCAGGGCCGAGGCGGCGGCCGCAAGCTTCTTGCTCGAATGCTCGAGGTCCTTCTCGGCATCGCCGATCTTGCCGCTGACACCCTTCTTCTGGCGCTCCAGATCGTCCTTGGAGTCGGCAGAACCTGGGCTGGCAAACGACGCGAGGAGTACGCAACTGAGTGCGGCGGCGACCAACGCTTGACGCGATGTGAAATGCATGACCTCTACCTAGTGGGGAAGAATCTCGGCGGAGAACTGTCAAAGAACGTATGCAATTGTTACCAGTGTGACAGTTGTTACTGGTGACCTTAACTGATTTTTGCTATACGTCCAGATATTTGCGGGTCATCACGAGTGTCGGAATGAGCGCAAGGATCAGGGCGAGAGCCGTCGTGTAGCCCATCACGGTGACCGATTCGGACCAATTGACCCACGTCGTGATCTGGCCGAGAGTGTCACGCAGATAGCCGTACACGACGAAATACATAAACGCCGCGAGCCCCGCAGAAGCCAGGAAAGCCGAGATCAGCGCGGCGATCAGCGACTCCAGGATAAAGGGCAGCTGGATGTGCCAGCTCGAGGCACCGACCAGTCTCATGATGCCGATTTCGCGGCGACGCGCATACGCCGTCATGCGGATCGTGTTGGAGACCTGCAGGATCGCGGCGACGATAAGCAGCAATGATGTGGCCAGCGAGGCCCATCTCATCTTGTCGAGCATCTCGAACAGGGGGCCGAGGAGCTTGCGGAGTGAGTTGACGTTGCCGACGCCGTCCATACCGGAAACCTGGCTGACGACTCCGTCGAATTGGCGCGGGTCCTTGAGCGTCACGAAGTAGGACTCGGGGAACGCTTCCGGGCCGAGGGTCTCGAGCTGCTTGCGGCCGGTGTCGGTCTGGCCGAGGAGCGCGCGCGCCTGCTCGTAGTTGTCGGCCGGCGACCGGGTCTCGAAGTTCTTGACCTCGGGGTTGGTGCGGAGCGCGTCGCGGACTGCTTGCTTCTGGTCATTGGTGACCACGCCGCCGAGGCAATTGGCGCCCGGGGAATTCTTGGTGCAGAGGTTGACCTGCAGCTGCAGGCGGTCGCCGAAATAGCGTTCGGTGCGGTCTGCCTGGCTCTGGATCAACAGGCCGAGCGAGGCAAGGAGCAGCGAAACCGTCATCGTCACGATGAGCGAAATGCTCATCGACTTGTTGCGGGTCAGGCCGGCGCCGAGTTCTTTGAGGGTGCTTCCGAGGGGCATGTGGGGTTCTCAGCTCTGGTATCCGTAGATGCCGCGAGCCTCGTCGCGGACGATGTGTCCGTCTTCGAGCTCGATCACGCGTTTGCGCATCTGGTCGACGATGGACTGGTCATGCGTCGCCATCACGACGGTCGTATCGGTGCGGTTGATGCGGTCGAGAAGTTTCATGATGCCGACGCTGGTCGTCGGGTCGAGGTTGCCGGTGGGCTCATCGGCGATCAGGATCATCGGTCGGTTGACGAACGCGCGGGCGATGGCCACGCGTTGCTGTTCGCCGCCGGAGAGCTCGTCGGGCATACGGTGTCCCTTGCCGTCGAGGCCCACCATTTCGAGCGTCTCGGGGACAAGCTGGTTGATGTCGGCTTTGGACTTGCCGATCACCTGCAGCGCGAACGCCACGTTTTCGCTCACCGTCTTTTGCGGCAACAGGCGGAAGTCCTGGAAGACCGTGCCGACCTGCCGGCGCAGCTTGGGGACCTTCCAGTTGGAAAGCTTGTTGATCTCTTTGCCCGCGACATAGACGCGTCCCTGGGAGGGACGGGTTTCGCGGAGCACAAGGCGGAGGAACGTCGACTTACCGGAACCGGAGGAACCCACGAGGAAGACGAACTCTCCCTTTTCGATTTCAAGATTGAGCGAATCGAGCGCGGGTCGCTTTTGGCCGGGGTAGGTCTTCGTGACTTTGTCGAATCGAATCACTGATCGAGTGTAGGCATACTCCGGTGACGACCGAGGGAGGCTCGCCTGCCAGGGAAGCGCTGCTAGCCGGCCTGCGCCCTGCGCCAGCGAATGCCGGCTTCGATGAAGTCGTCGATCTCGCCGTCGAGGACTGCCTGGGTGTTGCCGGTCTCGTATTCGGTGCGCAGGTCCTTGACCATTTGATACGGGTTGAGGACGTAGTTGCGCATCTGGTCGCCCCAGCTGGCCTGCACGTCGCCGCGCATCTCGTCGAGGGTGGCGCGCTCCTCGGCCTTCTTGAGGGCGAGGATCTTGGCCTTGAGGATCACCATGGCCGAGGCCTTGTTCTGCAGCTGACTCTTCTCGTTCTGACAGCTGACGACCGTGCCGGTCGGTATGTGGGTCAGGCGTACGGCCTAGTCGGTCTTGTTGACGCTCTGGCCGCCGGGACCCGAGGACCGGTAGACGTCGACCCGGATGTCTTCGTCGGGGATGTCGATCTCATCGGTCTGTTCCAGAACCGGCACGACTTCGATCGCCGCGAACGATGTCTGGCGGCGGCCCTGGTTGTCGAACGGCGAAATGCGCACCAAGCGGTGGGTGCCGGCCTCGACCGAGAGAGTCCCGTACGCGTATGGCGCCTTGACGGCGAATGTCGCCGACTTGATGCCGGCCTCTTCGGCGTAGGACGTGTCGTAGACCTCGACCGTGTAGTTGTGGCGCTCGGCCCACCGGATGTACATACGCATGAGCATTTCGGCGAAGTCGGCGGCGTCGACGCCACCGGCACCCGACCGGATGGAGATGAGGGCGTCACGTTCGTCATACTCGCCCGAGAGAAGGGTGCGGATCTCGAGGGATTCGACGGCCTTCCTGATCTTGACGAGCTCGCGGTCGGCTTCGGCGAGGCTGTCGGCATCGCCTTCTTCGTTTGCAAGCTCGGCCAGGACCTCCATGTCCTCGATCCGCTGGCGCAGGGCTTCAATGCGTTCGAGGTCGGACTGGAGGACCGAGAGCCGGCCCGTCACGCGTTGCGCGTTGGCCTGGTCGTCCCAGAGATCGGGGGCCGCGACCTGCTCCTGGAGGTCGGCGATCTCGGCACGCATCTTGTCCAGATCGAGAACCTTCTCGATCGACGTCAGGGTCGCGCCAAGGGCCTTGATGTGCTCAGGAAAATCAGTAATCGCCACGAGTTGAGGTTAGTCGATGGCCGGTGAGTAAGCGCCATTGCCCGATTTGCGTCGGTGTCAGGGCTTGGTGACCATCACGATGCCCAGGCACATCTCGTCGGTCGTGCCCTCACCCCACACCACGTAGCGCTCGGGTTGACCCTTGAGCGCCGGCACTTGATCACGGAGTGCCTGGTCGTGGCGGCAGGTCACCCGCAGCACATCGCCCGGTTTCAGCTTCGCCGGTTTGTCGAGCGGCTTTGCGCCCTGGTTGTCGAAGTCCCAGACCGGTATGTCGAGCAGCCGGCGCTCCCCCGGGCGCCCTGGGTTGAGGTCCACGGTGATCGACCGCCCCAGGAGATGCATGTGGCCGGCGACGGCTCGAACCGTGGCGGCCTCGCGGACCCTCCGGTCGCACCGCTGGACCGGCGACGCCTTCGGGTTCTGGAAGTTCCCGTCGCAGAGCAGCTGGAGGCCGATAATCGTCTGTCCGGTCTGGTCGCCGAAACGGCCCTTCACATCGCGCACGGCCTTGTCGCGATCGCACAACCGTTGGCTCTTTCCGGGCCGGCAGGCCAGCTCGACCGGCGCCGGCATCAGCATTGTCTCGAGCGGCGCGAGCTTGGAAGTCCCCGATGCGAGTCGGAGCCGGGCGCTGGTGGTGTCGGCGCCCTTTCCTGCGCGCAGGTTGTAGTGGACCTGCATCACGATGCGGCTTCCGGCCTCGAGCGGGATGCCGATGTCGTCGGCGAGCAGTCGTTCGCCGCCTCCGGGCGCCCATGCCGCCAACCAGGGAGCACTGTCCAGTGCCGAACCGGGATCTGAGTCGAGCCCCGTCCCGCCGAAGCAGGTCCAGCCTTCCCCGGCGGCGGCTGCATCCTCAGTCTTGGCCGCAGCAATGGCATCCGGCGCCACCCTGAACATGATGACGTGGTGGACGAGCTCGGATCGGCCCGGCACCACGTCGACTCCGGTGACGAAGGCCGGCTTCTTGAGCTTGGGGTCGAGCAGGAAACATCGATAGTCGTCGGTGCCGTAGGTCGGCGCCTTCGGCGTGTACGGCTCCGGCATCGACAAGTCGAGGAACCGCTCACCCGAGCGCAGCGCCGCGCTCTTGAGGGCCTTGCCGGTATGGCCCGAATGCGCGGAGTCGGGTGCCGCCGAGGATTTGGCGACCGGTTTGGACGCACTGTCAGCGTCCGGACCGGAGCAAGCGGCCAGCAACAGTACGCCGGCGAGCGCGCCTGCGATGGGCAGCAGAATCCGGTGACCCCTCACCGTCGCAGTATAGGCGCGCGATGGTCCCCTTCTCGCTGAAAATCGACTGGATCGTCAGCGCTCCACGCGCAGCAATGCGGCGGCATCGGCCGTCACCAGCGACGTGCCGAACCAGCCCGGCGGCGCCAGGGGAAGCGTGATGGACCGATCGAGATGGACGCGGACGGTGTCGTTGTCGGTCGAGACGCTCCAGGTGCTGAGATCGGTAGTCGTCGCCGAGAGGTAGGCGGCGACGAGCTCGCGGGCTCGACGGGGGTCGATCGGAGCATCCTCATCGATGCCCTCCCGGTAGATCGTTTCCTGCCGGAGCCCGTCCGTGGCGGCGAGGGCTGCACCATCGGCGACGTTGTTGAGTTCCTGCCGTTGGAGGAAGGCCGCCGATGCGTTGATGACGACGACCGCAAGCAATCCGATCACGACGAAGAACCCGACCACCATGACGGTGATGGTGCCTTCTTCACGCCGGTTCATGTTTTTGCTATTCACTGCTTTGGCTCGCGGTACGTTCCGTAGGGCTCGACATGGGTGCTGTCCACGGTGATGGGCGCTATCTGGTCGCCGAGCGCTTGGGGTGTCAGTGGCAGCGGTTGGGTCATCCGCACGACAACGCGCACCGAGGATCCAGGCGTCAGGC
>JALYQD010000074.1 GCA_030856025.1 Actinomycetota bacterium | reverse complement strand
TCTCGTGGCCCTCTACGGCGGCGGACAGTGCCACCACGGCTCGTTCTGCCGGAAAGCGTTTTTCGGCGGAGCCCCGCACGGTGATTTCAAGCGTCATAGCGACATCCTGCACCATCGCCAGGAGCATGCCCGTGACATCTCCATGGGACATCGGGGTTGTCACATACCGCGGGTACGTGTTTTACTGGTTTCAGATACCGCGAGTATCCGAAATGCCAATCGAGGAGAATCAGTATGTCCCCCAAACCCCAGTACGACGCAGCAGTCATCGGCGCCGGCTTCGGCGGGATGGGCGCCGCGATCCAGCTCAAGCGCCTCGGCCTCGACAACCTGGTGATCCTCGAACGCGAAGACGACCTCGGCGGCACCTGGCACGTCAACCGCTACCCCGGGCTCGCCGTGGACATCCCCTCGTCGACGTATTCCTACTCATTCGAGCCCAACCCCAACTGGTCGCGCATGTATGCGCCGGGCGCCGAGCTCAAGAAGTACACCGAGCACGTGGCCGACAAGTACGACCTGCGCCGTCACATGCGCTTCAACTCCGTCGTCGAGGGCGCGCGCTGGGACGAGGACAACAAGTTCTGGATCGTCAACGTCGCCAACAACGAGTCGATCACCGCGACGTACCTCCTGACGGCCACTGGTTTCCTGTCGCAGCCGCGGATGCCCGACATCCCGGGCATCGAGACATTCGCCGGCAAGGTCATCCATACGACCAAGTGGGACGACTCGTATGACCTCGAGGGCAAGAAGGCTGCCGTCATCGGCACCGGCGCCACCGCCGTGCAGCTCATCCCCAAGATCGCGCCCATGCTCGAGGAGCTCACCGTCTACCAGCGCACCGCGATCTGGGTGACGCCCAAGCAGGATGGTCCGATCCCGCAACGGGTCCAGAAGCTCTATGCCCGGGTCCCCGTCACGCAGCGCATCGTTCGCCGGATCGGTTCGGGGATTCTCGAAGTCATCATGGTCGCGGGCGTGCTGAAGTTCAGGCAGTTCAAGGTCTTCAACAAGGCGGCCGAGCGAGTGGCCAAGAAGCACATGGCTCGTCAGATCAGCGATCCCGAACTCCGCAAGAAGCTGACGCCCGACTATGACTTCGGCTGCAAGCGCCCCACGTTCTCCAACGACTACTACCCGACGTTCATGCGCGACAACGTCAACCTCGAGACGACGCCGATCGAGCGCATCGAGCCCGACGGCATCGTGACCAAGGACGGCAAGAATACGGTCATCGACACGCTGGTGCTCGCGACCGGCTTCAACCTGTGGGACGTGAACTTCCCGGCGATCGAGGTCATCGGCCGCGACGGCCGCAACCTCGGCAAGTGGTGGCGTGACAACCGGTTCCAGGCCTACGAAGGCGTCGCCGTGCCGTACTTCCCCAACTTCCTGACGCTTGCGAGCCCCTACTCCTACAGCGGGCTGTCCTACTTCACGACGATCGAGTCGCAGATGAAGCACATGAACCGCCTCTTGGGCGAGGTCAGCAAGCGCAAGGCCGGGACCTTCGAGGTCACCGAGGAAGCCAACGCCGAGTTCCTCGACCGGATGACCGAGCACCTCAAGGACTCGGTCTTCACCCTCGGCAGCTGCTCGACCGCACGGAGCTACTACTTCAATCAACACGGCGAAGCCGCGATCCTGCGCCCGACCTCGACGATCAACGCCTTCCGCGACGCCGCCCGTTTCCCGCTCGACGCCTACACCTACGCCTGAGCCGGGGTTTACCACGGTCACTGGGTTTGCCTCGACTCCACCGGGCAAATTTGCCACGGGGGGTTGAGGTTTGCCCGGTGGAGTCGGCCGGCCTGTCCGTTGACTGAGACGGTGACGGGTAGGGCAAAAACCTGAGGTAATCCTCATATATCATTTTGCGGTGATCCAGCTCTCCGACCTCCAGGTCCGCACTCTCGGCGAATGCCAGTTCGACTCACCGTTGGCGAAGTATGTCGGCAACCGATCGACCAACGAGTACTACGTCGGCGAGGACGACCGCATCCTCTATGACGACACGGTCTCGATGATCAACGCCAGAGGCGTCTCGTTCGCCGAGCTGCCGTCGTTCGAGACCGGCGGACCGCGCCGCAAGCTGTTTTTCGAGCCTGGCAAGACCCGGGTCGGCATCGTCACCTGTGGCGGACTGTGCCCAGGCCTCAATGACGTCATCCGGGCCGTGGTCCTCGAGCTCCATACGCACTACGGGATCGCCGATGTCGTCGGATTCCGGCACGGGTATGCGGGTCTGATCCCGTCGCTCGGCCACCCGACGGTCCGGCTGACTCCCGAGAACGTCGACAAGATCAACGAGCGCGGAGGGACCGTCCTGGGCACCTCGCGGGGAGCCCAGGACCCGGTGACGATCGTCGACCGGCTCGAAGACCTCGGGCTCGACATCCTGTTCGTCATCGGCGGCGACGGCTCGATGCGCGGCGCTCACAACATCTCGACCGAGATCGACCGCCGAGGGCTGGCCGTCGGCGTCGTCGGCATACCCAAGACGATCGACAACGACATCGCGCACATCGGTCAAAGCTTCGGGTTCCAGACCGCGTTCAGCGAGGCGGCCCGTTCGATCACGGCCGCCCGGGTCGAGGCCGAAGCCGCGTTGGGTGGCGTCGGACTCGTCAAGCTGATGGGGCGCCATGCGGGCTTCATCGCCTGTTATGCGGCACTGGCCAACCACGACGCCGACTTCGTCCTGATCCCGGAGGTGCCATTTGCCCTCGGCGGTGCCAACGGGCTGCTGCCCTCACTCGCACAGCGGGTCAAGGAACGCGGCAGCGCCGTCATCGTCGTCGCCGAGGGCGCCGGCCAGGAACTGCTGGCCACCGACGACTCGACCGATGCCTCCGGCAATGCGGTCCTCAGCGACATCGGGTCCTACCTTCGCGCGGCCATCGCCGACGACTTCGCCGAACGCGACGCGCCGCTCACGATGCGCTACATCGATCCGGGTTACGCGATCCGATCGGTGCCGGCCGACGCCTCGGACTCGGTCTATTGCGCGCGCCTTGCCCAAACGGCCGTTCACGCGGCGATGTCGGGCCGCACCGACATGGTCGTCGGCAGGCGACGCCACCGTTTCGTCCACGTGCCGATCCCGCTCGTCACTCAGGGCAGCCACAACGTGGCGCCCGACGGCGACCTGTGGCTCAGCGTGCTGGAGTCGACAGCCCAGCCGCTGGCGATGGAGTAGCACAGACTCTCCGTCGGAATGGTGCTCGATGGCCAGTTGTCCACCGGTGGTGTTACTTGGTCGCCGAACACGTCACCCGGCGTGCGAGGGCAGGTTCCATGTCAAGATCGGCGAGGCGGGTTCGCAACGGCTCGAGACAACAGATTCATGGAATGACGCGGTGGGAGACCGGCAGTGCCTCAGCGTCACGACCGATCGCCACGACGCGCTCCCTGCTCATGATTCTGGCCTGATAGTCGCGCGCGCGGTAGTCAGGCGAGCTGCCGGTGGTTGGCTTCGAAGGTTCGGTCAGGATGAAATACCAGTAGTCATCCTGTGCCACCTGCTCACGGCTGGCCACCTCGACCACATTCCAATGGTCAATCGTCCATCCTTCGGCGGTGTCCAACGTCTTCGCAATATGCAAAAGGCTTCCTTGGCGGTCATAGACGTACCAGGAGGACGGCGCCGCTGGCGGGCTATCACCGTCATTGGAAACAGCGCTTGTCACAAGTGACCCCAATCTGATGCAGCAACGGTAAGAGTGCGACGACTCGCCTTTTCGAGGGCGGGTTGGTCACGTCGTTGGTCGACCCGTGTTGGTGGTTGGCCATGCTCAGCTCCAGCGTCCCTGTCCCAGATAAGAGCCCACACGCATTTGCCTGGGAGGTCCCCACGAACCCACGATCGGTAGGTCGTTTCGGTTGTAGCTGCAGACATACGTATGTGGTTCCCTCTCGCGCATCGCGGGCCAAGCGCATCGACTCGCGGATCGGCGAATCTGGGGCCGCCGCGGGCCTTGGTGGCTCGAGCATCACCATTCTCACACGACTTGAAGGATTGTGCAAGTTGTGAAATGATGATGACATGAATTCCCGCAAAGGCAATTGCACATGACCGTCCCCCTGCACCAGGTCAAGGCAGAACTCTTTCGGACACTCGGTCACCCCACGCGGATCCGCGTGCTCGAACTGCTTCAGGACGGTCCGCGTCCGGTGCACGAACTCCTGACGGAACTGTCGATCGAAGCATCGAATCTGTCCCAGCAACTTGCACTGCTGCGTCGAGCGGGCATCGTCTCGTCCGAACGTGTCGGGTCGGCAGTCGTTTACACGTTGAGCACACCGGACGTCGCCGACCTCATGGTCGTAGCCCGCCGGATCCTGACCTCACTGTTGACCGACCAAGAAGGAATCCTCGCCGAACTCCGCAACACCGCCGACGCATCGTGAGTACGCCCGCCGCACAAGTAATTCTTGCCCTCCGTGACGCAGGAGGGAGAGTCGTTTCCCTCTTGCCTCAACGCTCGGACTGGGAAGCGGTGCGCCGTTCGCCGCGCCGCGACGTCGTTGCCGGTGTAACGGTGGCGATCATCGCGCTTCCCCTCGCTCTGGCATTTGGTGCCACATCGGGCCTTGGCGCGCAGGCTGGCCTGACGACCGCAATCGTCGCCGGCATGATCGCCGCAATCTTTGGCGGTTCCAACCTTCAGGTCTCTGGACCTACCGGCGCAATGACTATCGTTCTTGTGCCGGTCGTCCATGATTTCGGCACATCTGGCGTCCTCATGGTCGGCATGATGGCCGGCCTCGTGCTCATCGTCCTCGCATTCGCGAGACTCGGACGTTACGTACGTTATTTGCCGATGCCCGTGGTCGAAGGCTTCACTGCCGGCATTGCTGTGGTGATCGCCATGCAACAGATTCCGGCAGCCCTGGGAGTCAAGGCCGGCGATCAGGAACAGGTGTGGGCCGTGGCCGGCGACGCCTTGCGGCGCTACTTTTCCCAGCCCCATATAGCTCCGGTGGTGGTCGCCATCGGCGTTGCCGTGGTGATGCTCTTCGGCGCCCGCTGGCGCCCGGGAGTCCCCTTTTCCCTGATCGGAGTCGCGGGAGCGACATTGGCCGCTCAGTTCGAACAACTTGGCCTCAAACCGCTGGGCGACATACCAGCCGGCCTTCCGGCACCGTCCATTGAATTCTTCGATGCCAGTTCTCTCGTCAGTCTGCTGCCGGCTGCGCTGGCTGTGGCGACACTGGCCGCCCTGGAGAGCCTGCTCTCAGCGACGGTCGCCGACGGAATGAGTGTCAATGAACACCACGACCCAAACCGCGAACTCTTTGGTCAAGGGTTGGCGAACCTCACCGTTCCGCTCTTCGGCGGCATTCCGGCGACAGCGGCAATTGCACGCACTGCCGTCAACGTGCGCTCTGGGGCCAGTTCCAAATTGGCGGCACTCGTTCACGCAATCGTGCTTCTGCTCTTCGTCCTGGCCGCGGCGCCGCTCGTGGCAGAAATCCCCCTAGCCGCGTTGGCCGGGGTCCTGCTGGCAACAACAATCCGGATGGTGGAGGTCAGTTCACTGCTCGCTCTCGCCCGCTCAACGCGCTCCGACGCAGCCGTGCTCGCTCTGACGTTCACCGTCACGGTCGTTTTCAACCTCGTCACCGCCGTGGGCGTCGGCCTCGGCCTGGCCATCATCCTGGCTTTGCGGTCCATCGCTCAAAGCGCCCGCCTCGATCAGGTGCCCTTGGAATCTGGCGACCACACCGCCGAAGAACACGCGCTGATGTCCGAACACATCGTGGCCTACCGCATAGACGGACCGCTGTTCTTCGGGGCGGCCCACCGATTTCTCCTCGAACTCACCGAAGTGTCCGACGTCCGTGTCATCATCCTGCGTATGTCCCGCACCTCCACAATCGATGCAACCGGGGCCCAGGTGCTCGGTGACGCCATCAACAGGATCGAACGGCACGGCATCACGGTGCTGCTCTCCGGTATCTCCGACGAACACAACGACGTCCTGAAAACCCTCGGCGTCGCCACGCGACTGCACCTCGACGGCCGCGTCTTTGCCGACACACCCACCGCCATTCAATACGCCCGCGAACTGCTGAGACTGGCTCCACGCGTCCCGGCCCCGCGACACACCAACGAAGTCGCCAACCCCAATCGCGTACGTGCTCACACTGATCCGGAAACTGCCCGACTTTGTACGCTGATCCATGGCCGGCGTCTCGACGATGCCGCGGAGGCTGCCCGACTTCTGATGGAACTGCACGGGCCGGAAACCCTGGACGGCGCCTGGAAAATAGCGTTCCCGCACGGCGACGCCTCCACCTCGGCCATCAACGCCGTAAGACGCGCGTGGGATGTCTACCGCCACGACCGATACCGCGGCATCAACTGACAGGAAGACACGACCGTCATTGCCCCACGCCTGAACCGTGTAGGACTCACCATCAGTCAAAGCCGGAGACGCGTTGAGTTTCGCGGTGCCACCACTGGGCACCGGGTCCGACATCCCATCAAAAACGACCGGTGACACCGGCGAACACTTTGGGCCGGGCGCTCGTCGGCGACGTTTCCGGCAACACCGTCCTGAGCGATATCGGTTCCAGGCACCGCGGACATCTGCGCATCAGCAGGCATGAGCTCGGGCAATCTCTTCCACTACTTTCCGACCAAGCACGATGTGCTTCTGGCTCTTGTCGAAGGTGACGGTGTCGAGATTCGTGTGCACCTCGCCGGGCTCGCCCAAGCCAGCGATCGACTCGCAGCGCTCCTAGGTTTCCTCGACGACGTGTGCACGCTCGCAGGCGACCCCCTCTACGCCGGCCTGGCTCTCGAGATCGCCGCGATCGCCCATCGCGACGAGGCAGTTGCTGCGTTACTCACGGCGAACGACCCCGCTCTTCGCGACGGAATCGCGACCCTGCTCACGTTGGCCGACCGGCGAGCGAATCGAACGAGAACTCGCACCGATCGGCAAGGTCGCGCTGACAAGCTACCTGCTCCAGTCCGTGGTGCTCGGCGTCATGTTCACCGGCTACGGCTTCGGGCTTGTCGATCAGCTCGCGCCGCTCGCCGTGATCGCGATCGTGCCGGTGGTCTTCGTCGCCCAGATGCTACTCGGCCGCTGGTGGTTGAGCGGACACGCATACGGACCTGTTGAGTGGGTACTACGCGCAATCCCCATCGCGGGGATACCGCCCTTCGTCGCACCATCCAACACGAAAGTAGAGGTGATTCAGGCGGCTTGGGTGGGTGCCATTTCTCGCTCTCCCACCACGGAGCGCCAGCGGCGTTGGGCCGCTAGCCCCGATCTTTAGACCATCTTGCGGACGACGCCGAGCGGGGCGTGGCGTATGACGGTGCTCAAGGGCGCCCATGGCCAGGTCGGGACGGCCGCTTCGGCAACTTCCTTGTCGATCGCCTTGACCAGCGCCTTGCAACCGGTCTCGGTGTCGACCATCAAACGCTGTTCCTGCTCGACCTTCTCGTTCATCTCCGAGGCGATGTAGCCCGGGTACAACGTGGTCACCTTGATGTCGTGGTCCTTGCGGTTGATGAGGTCCGACCGGATGCCCTCGGCCAGATGCGCGACGCCGGCCTTCGTGGCCGCATACGTCGTCATCGAGCCGGGCATGCCGCGCATGGCCGAGACCGACGAGATCACCACGAGGTGACCGGACTTGCGTTCGTAGAAGTGCTCCATCGCGGCTTCGCACTGGGCGAGGGCGGCGACGAAATTGGTCTGCGCGGTCTCGAGGTTCGCGTGGAACTTGCCGGTGCCGATGCGTCCGCCCTTGCCGAGGCCGGCATTGACGATGACCCTGTCGAGACCGCCGAGCTCGCTGATCGACTCCTTGACCACGGCGAAGACCTGGTCGTGGTCGTTGACGTCGAGCGCGTGCACGACGACCTCGATGCCGGGGTTGGCCGCAAGCAATTCGTCGCGGAGGGCGTCGAGGCGGTCGAGGCGGCGGGCGGTCAGCGCGAGGTTATGACCCTTCGCGGCAAACACGCGGGCCATGCCGGCGCCCAGCCCGGAGCTCGCACCGGTGATGAGTATGTTCGTGCGCATTGAACGTCCTTACGTGGAGAGAGGCTTCAGCGGTAGGTGACCTGGTCGGCGGGCAGGTGCCCGTGTTCATTGAAGGACAGGAGTGTTCGCCCGGATCGACCCGAGACGATCTTGGTCACGCCTGTGTTGATGATGACGCTGTTGAGGGTCGACCACAATTTCCCGTCGCCAAGCAGGTGCGCCGCCACGATCGCGATCGGTCCACCGGAGGTGAACACCACGGACGTCTCGCGCTTTCCGGCTGTTTTGGCGAGGCGATCGAAGGCACCCAACACTCGCTCGGAGAATTCCGCGAAGGACTCGTGATCGCCGTCGCTGCCGCCGGCCGCCCAGCGGTCGGTCGCCTGGGCGAAGGCATCCTGGAACGACCGCGGATCCTCGGTACGAAAGCCGGGGAACTGCGCTTCCATCACGGCTTCGTGGTCGAACTCGTCCCAGCCGTGGTCCACCTCATAGCCATCGTTCTGGCCGGCCGCGGCCAACGCCTGGAGAGCGGTCTGGTGGTGGCGCTGCATAGATCCCGAGGCGGCGGTCGTCGGCAGCCAGTCGGCCGCTTCCCACGCATACCCGAGCTGACGGGCCTGCTCCTCACCGCGCGCGGACAGCTGGTCGTAGTTGGCCGCTCCGAACGACGCTTGGCCGTGACGCACCAGGAAGATCGCGCCCATCAGTCTTTGGCGGCCATCTGCCGCGACACCTTCGCCATCATCCGATAGTAGATGGGGCGGGCGAAGCGCTTGGCCGCGTATGCCACGCGCCCGTCGCGATCGGTGAGGATGATGTGGGTGTTCTTCCGGACGCCCTTGATGACTTCGGCGGCGATGTCGTCGGCGGTCACCTTCGCCTTGTCGATGAGATCGGCCGCCGACTTCTGGGCGGCCTCGTCCTTGCCGCGCAGCGAATCGGTCAAGTTGGTCTTGAAGAACGTCGGGCAGACGACCGAGACGTTGACCCCAAACGGCTTCAGCTCATGCATCAGGGTTTCGCTGAGGGCGACGACGCCCGCCTTGACCGCGTTGTACTCGCTCATACGCGGCGGGTGAATGAGTCCGGCGGCAGACGCGGTGTTGACGATGTTGCCACTGCCCTGGCTCTTCATGAGCGGCGAAAAGGTGCGACAACCGCGGGCGACGCCGAGCAGGTTGATGTCGACGATCCACTGCCACTGGTCCATCTCGGACAGCTCGATCCGGCCGCCGGCGGCGACGCCGGCGTTGTTGAACAGGTAGTCGAGACCGTCCCACGTCTCGACGACCCACTCGTAGGCCTTGGCCCAGTCGACGTCGTTGGTCACATCGAGCTTGAGGTAAGAAACGTTGGCAAGTCCGCGCAACGCTTCGGGACCCTCGCCGTTGAGATCAGCGTCGTGGACGTCGGTCGCGAGAACCTGGCAGCCGCGCCGAGCGAACTGCTTGGCGAGGGCGAGCCCGAGCCCTGATGCCGCACCCGTGATCAGGACGCGTGACTGAGGTTCGATATCCATGTT
Organism: Actinomycetota bacterium; assembly: GCA_030856025.1. Taxonomy (GTDB): domain Bacteria; phylum Actinomycetota; class Actinomycetes; order Propionibacteriales; family Nocardioidaceae; genus JACMOZ01. The sequence continues at coordinate 27,429 of JALYQD010000074.1, read as the reverse complement.
CGGATACTACCGGTATGTGAATTCGGCCCGGGGCGGTGGACAGAGGTCTGGCCCCAACCGGGAGGGTTGGAGCCAGACCTGTGTGTTGTGTGACGCTGTCGAAGATCAGGCCTTCGGCGGCATCATCACGGTGTCGACCAGGTAAACCGTGGCGTTGGCAGTCTTGACGCCACCACAGATGACCTTGGCCTGTCCGCCACCGGCTTCGATGCTGTCGCCCGAACCGGTGACCTCGATCTCGGCACCGTTGACGGTCTTGTGCTTACCGGCGATGTCGGCGGGCAGGATCTGACCGGGGATCACGTGGTAGGTCAGGATGCTCGAGAGAGTATCCGCACCTTCGGGCGTGCCGAGGGTCTTGAGCGTTGCCGCGTCGATCTTGGCGAAGGCGTCGTCGACCGGTGCGAACACCGTGAACTCGCCGCCGTTGAGGGTGTCAACCAGGTTGACGTCCTTGTTGACCTTGCCGCTGACAGCAGCGACGAGGGTCTTGAGCAGCGGGTTGTTGCTGGCGGCGGTGGCTACCGGATCTTCGGCCATGCCGGCAACGGAACCCTTGCCATCCGGGACGGCCTTCGCGTAGTCGGCGCAGCCGGGACCAACGAGGTTGGCAGCTACGTCGTCCGCGGGAGCATCGGACGTAGCGGCAGGCTTGTCGGCCTTCGGTTCGTCGCTCGAACCACAAGCGGCGGTGAACAGCGACAGCGACGCAATTGCCGCGATCGCGAGGGACTTGCCCTTGGTTGTACGCATTTCATTCTCCTATTTGTGTTTGATGGATGCAGCGTTTGGTGGATGCAGCGGTGTAGCGGTTGGTGTTCATGGCTTGGCCTCTACTCGACCGTGAACTGGACGCTGTGCCAGCCGGTCGTGCCGTTCGGACGGATTCGTGCCCGATCGGACGTCTGGGTTGTGCCGTCGGCATCCGTCGCGCGGACGGTGAGGGTATGACGGCCCTTGGTCGCGTCGGCCCATTTCCAGGACCACTGACGCCAGGTCTCGATGCTGTCTTCGGTGCCCAGGTCAGCGTCGACCCACGGACCGCCGTCGACCTTGACCTCCACGCGCTTAATGCCTGCGGTCTGCGCCCAGGCCACGCCGCCGACACGGACGGCGTCGCGCTGGAAGGACTGGAACGAGCGCGGGACATCGATGCGAGAGGACATCTTGATCGGTGCTTCGGCGTCGTAGTCACGCGTCGTCCAGTAGGCCTTGAAGTCTGCGAACCGGGTGACTTCGAGGTCTACGAGCCACTTGGTCGCCGACACGTATCCGTAGAGGCCGGGGACGACCATACGGGCCGGGAATCCGTGGGCGAGCGGGAGCGGCTCGCCGTTCATGCCGATCGCGATGATGGCATTGCGGTCGTCGGTGACTGCCTCGAGCGGGGTGCCGCAGGTCCAGGCATCCGCACTCGTCGACTTGATCGCGTCGGCGCCGTCCTTCACGCCGGCCCTGGCGAGGATGTCCTTGATCGGCACGCCGATCCAGCTGGCGTTGCCGACATACGGGCCGCCGACCTCGTTGGATACGCAGGTGAGCGTGATCCGGCGTTCGACCAGGGCCATGCCCATCAGATCGCGAAAGCTCAGGTTGAGCTCCTTGTCGACCATGCCGTGGACCCGGAGTGTCCAGCCCTCGGCGGGCACGTCGGGGACACGCAGGGCGGTGTCGACGCGATAGAAGTCGCGGTTGGACGTGATGTAGCTGGAGATGCCCTTGAGGTCGACTTCGGTTCCGCTCGGAACGGCAGGCGCGGCGTCGGCCGCCCGGCCGATCCTGATGCCGGCGCGCGATGCGGCGGCGGCTGCGCTGCCAAAGAGCTTGCCGACCGTTCCACCGACCACGATGAGTGCGCTAGCACCGAGGGCGGCTTGGAGGAACTTGCGGCGATTGAAGGTCGAAGGAAGCTCATCGCCCGCCATTCCCTTGGGCAGCGCCGGCGCGCCACGCAAGGCACCAAGGAGGTACCGGAAGCCGGCAACGCTGACGACGAGTGCGACGAGGGCCGGGATCATCGTGACGACCCGGTTGGCCGTGGCGGTGCGGTCGATCGCCGCGGTGAGGACAGCGACCAGGCCGATGAGGCCGATGATTCCGTAGGCAACTTTCGGCCTGGTACGGCCGATGACGCCGGCCACGGCCGCAATGATCGCGAGAGTCACAATGACACCGCCGATCAGGATCGGCTTGTCCGCCGTCCCGAACTGCTTGACCGCGAATTCCTTGAGGAACGGCGGAGCCTGGTCGATGGCCTGGTTGCCGACCGATTCGATCGGAGAGGGAACGCCGGTCAGGACCGCGGCGAGGCCGGTGGCGACACTGACCCCGGTTGCCGCGGCGAGGAGGCCGGCGAGCGCGCCGGACCACCACGGTGCTGTGTCAGTCTTCCCTGAGGTGTTCACGTGGCTGATTCGGAGTTGGTGGTCGGAGGGATTGGTTTCGAACCGATGAATTCCTGACGGTTACCCGCGGGGAGACTCGTCAGTAACAGAAAATCGCTCCTACGCTGGCTTTATGAGCACACGTGAGGGAGTGTCCTTTCCCACCGAAAGCACCTCGTCGACGGCCCGCAAGACGCTTGCCGAAGCGCTGCTCAAGGCCGACCCCGTCGGTGCGCGCGCGGTCGAGAACGAGACGAACTGGCGCCGCAACTACCTGACCCATTTCCGCCGTGCGGTCGAGGCCGGCATCGGCGAGGCCCCTGCAGCTCATTCGATCGCCGCCGACGGGCTCAAGGCAATCCACAACGAGATGCGCTACGACGACGTACCCCTCGACGACGCAATCGGCACACTGCCGCTGGTGCAGGCCTTCCATACGCAAACCGTCGTCGGCACGGGAGAACCCGACGCCGCGCTTTCCATCCCCTACAAGGGCGAGCGCCTCAGCGGCGGCGCACTCCTCGACCAGCTCGACGCGTGGGTCACTCGCGGCGTGATCACGTCGAGCTGCGCCGACGCCGTACGCACGGTCCAGGCCAACCCCGAATGGCTGCGGCTCGAGGGAGACACCGTCGTCATCCTCGGCGCGGGCGCCGAGATGGGGCCGCTTCGAGCGCTGCTGCGGTGGGGCGCCGACGTGGTTGCCGTCGACCTGCCCGATGTCGACCTGCAGGCGCGGATCACCGAGCTGGCTGCCCACGGCGCCGGCCGCGTGCACCTGCCTGCTCGCATCGTCACCGACACGCCGGTGCCGGTCGGAGCCAACATCGTCAGCGAGCTCCCCGCCCTCGCCCATTGGCTCGAAGGGATCGACGGCCGCCTCGTCCTCGGCAACTACTGCTACGCCGACGCGTCCATGCACGTACGGGTCGCGATGGCCGGCGACGCCCTCGGCCTACACCTGACGTCGCAGCGGCCCGACACGGCTCTCGCGTTCCTTGCCACCCCGACCGATGTGTTCGCCGTGCCGCGTGAAGACGTCGATCGATCCAACGACGCCTACAACGCCCGCAGCATCTCCAAGCTGTTGCGGACCCCGATGCGCGTGGCGAGCCGCGGCCGGCTGTTGCAACGCAACTATCCTCCGGCCGCCGACCCCGGCATTTGCGATGCGCTCGTGCCGCAGCAGGGCCCGAACTACGCGCTGGCCAAGCGGGTCCAGCGCTGGCGCGCGACCACGGCCCGCCACGAGGGACTCACCGTCTCGCTCAATGTCGCACCCTCCACGCGCACGCGATCGGTGCTCAAGAACAAGGCGCTCGCGGCCGCGTATGCGGGCGCGCACCGCTTCGGCGTCGAGGTGTTCGACCCGGCAACGAGCAACACCCTCATGGCCGCGCTGCTCGTCCATGACCTGCGTGCCGATGTCCCCGCGCAGGTCGAACCATGGCAGGACGAGGCCACCAACGCCGCCCACGGCGGACTGTGGACAGGTGCCTATCACCCGCGCAGCGCACTCGGCCTCGCCGCCGTCCTCGGCATGGGCGCGTTGAGGAACTAACCGTCGCCGGTCGTGCTGTCCGAATGCTGTCGGACAAGTTGACAGGCGAGCCGCGACGTAATTCACTAAGGTAAACATTTGTCGCTTATTTAACAACTTCCGGAAGCGTGAGCCCATGACCATCTCGATCGACCTGACCGACGGCTCCGCTCCCGGCATCGAAGGAGCGCAGGCCTCGTGACGATCTCGCGACCGCGCAACGGCGGCTCACTTGTGGTGGAGACCCTCACAGCACTGGGCACCACGACCGTGTTCGGCATCCCCGGGCAACATGCGCTCGGCCTCTTCGACGCACTGTCCGACAGCGACCTGGAGTTCGTCAGCTCACGGGTCGAGAACAACGCGGCATTTTCGGCCGACGGCTATGCGCGGGAGAGCGGTGACGTCGGCGTCTTGTTCGTCTCGACCGGCCCCGGCGCGTTGACCGCACTCGCCGGCCTGCAAGAGGCGTATGCGACGGCGGTCCCGCTGGTCGTCATCTCCAGTCAGATCCCCAGTTCAGGCTTGGGGGGTGCCCGCAAGGGGATGCTCCACCAGCTCGACAACCAGCAGGCCGCCGCGGGGCAGGTCTGCAAGAGCACACACCTCGTCCGCGATGCCGCACACATTCCCTCGGCGATCACGGCTGCCTGGCTGGAGGCCACCACGGCGCCACAAGGGCCCACCTGGGTTGAGATCCCCCAGGACGTCCTGCTGGGCGAGACCCACCTGCCGCGGGTGACCGTCGATGTCCCCGACCCCAGACATCCCGCTCCGCGTCAGGAGATCCTCGACCGCGCAGCAACCATGCTGTCGGCAGCCAAGCGCCCTGCCATCGTGGCGGGCGGCGGCGTCCGCCGATCCGGCGCCGAGGTCGAGCTTCTGGCCCTGGCCGAAGTACTTGGTGCTCCCGTCGTGTGCTCGCCCGGCGGTCACGGCGCATTCCCCTGGGACCACCCGCTGTCGCTCCAGTCCTGGGTCGAGGATCGCTATGTGACCGAGCTGCTCGAAGACGCGGACGTCCTGCTTGTCGTCGGGTCAGCCCTCGGCGAGGTGACCAGCAACTACTTCACCTTCGTACCGCGTGGAGAACTCATCCAGATCGATGCACAGCTCGACGTCCTCGGCTCCAATCATCCCGTTCTCGCGGTGCACTCCGATGCGTCGATCGCGCTTTCCGGATTGGTCGCGCGGGTCGAGAGCCTTGACGGCGAGCGCGGCCGATCGGCCGCACGCGACGTGTTGGCCCGTGTCAACGAGCGTCTCGAGAGCCAGGACCTGGCCACCGAACAAAAGTTCCTGGCCGACCTGCGTTCAGCGGTTCCCGATGGCATGTCGACGTACTGGGACATGACGATCGCCGCGTACTGGGCATGGTCGGCCTGGGACACACGCTCGGGTGCATTCCACTCGGCGCAGGGGGCGGGCGGCCTCGGGTTCGGTTTCCCGGCTGCTCTGGGTGCGGCAGCCGCCGGCAACCGCCGGGTGCTCGCGGTCAGTGGCGATGGCGGATCGATGTATGGCGTCGCCGAGCTCGCCTCCGCCGTGCAGCACCAGTTGCCGGTCACATGGCTGATCGTCGACGACGGTGGCTACGGCATCCTGCGTGAGTACATGAACGACACCTTCGGCCGGGCAACCGCGACCGAGCTCGCCCGGCCCGATTTCGAGGCACTCGCGGCCGCGTTCGGCGTCCAGGCAAATGTCGCCACCTTCGACAACGTCGGCGACGTGCTTGCCAAAGCGCTCGATGGCAAGGGGCCGAACGTCGTGATCGTCAGGGGCCACCTCTCGATGTTTGCCCCCACCCATCTGGACTAGTTGGACGAACTTGTCTCAGTCGATGATTCGGGAGTCACCGCAGCCGCCCGGCTCGCGCGAGACGTCGCCGTGAGTCCCCTTCCTCAGCGACTGACAGCCACCTCCTGCATGATCCGCGACAGCTTCTCGGGGTTCCGGACGGTGTAGATCGCGCTGACCAGACCGTCTTCGACGCGCATCGACACGACGTTGTCGATCTCCCCATCCAGCCGGACGATCAGGGCCGGCCAGCCGTTGACCTGGACCAGTTCGGCCGTCATCCTGGCACGCCAGGCGGCCAGGCCGGCAGTCATCAGGCGAGCCACCTTGTCGGCACCCATCACAGGCCGCGGCAGGGCCTGCTTGACGCCGCCGCCGTCAGCCAGGGCGACGACGTCAGGCGCGAGTATGTCGACCAGGTCCTGGAAGTCGCCGGTCGAGAGCGCCCACTGGAACGCCTCCAGCGCACTCCGCGTATCGGCCGCGGAGACGACCCCGCGGGGCCGACGCTCGGCAACGTGCTCCCGAGCACGGTGGGCGATCTGGCGTACGGCGGCGGGGCTCTTGCCCACCGCCTCCGCGAGCTCGTCGTACCCCAGCTCGAACACCTCGTGGAGCACGAACACGGCTCGCTGGGTCGGCGTCAGTGTCTCAAGCACCATCAGCATCGCCATGGACAGGCTGTCCGCCAGCTCGACGTCCTCGGCAACATCGGGGCTGGTCAACAGTGGCTCGGGTAGCCACGGCCCGATGTAGTCCTCGCGTCGCCTCGCCACTGTCCGCAACTGGTCAAGCGCCTTCCGGGTGACGATCCGGACCAGGAAGGCGCGGGGGTCCCGGACCTCGACCTGGTCGACGTTGGTCCACTTCAGCCAGGTCTCCTGCACCACGTCCTCGGCGTCGGCCGCGGAGCCGAGCATCTCGTAGGCGACGGTGAAAAGCAGGCGGCGATGGGTGACGAACGGGTCTCCACTCATGGCGTGGAGACTACCGGCTTCGTCCGGGTCGCGAGCGGCTGCAGACCGCAGGCCGCGGCGTACTCCTCGGAGTGGATGCCGAGGGCGACGTTGGTTCGGGCGCTGGCGTTCATGAAGGCCACCTTGGCGGTCAGCTCCAGGAGCGCCGGCGCCCCAAGATCCTCGAGCAACGCGGCCGACATCTCGTCGGTGACCGTGGGCGTGGTCTGGCACATCGCCTCGGCGTACTCCATGACCCGTCGCTCCAACGGGGTGAACGCGTCGGACTCCCGCCACCGCGGCACCTCGCGTGCCTTGGCCTCGTCGAGCCCCTTGTTGTGGGTCATGAAGTAGCCGAAGTCCAGGCAGAAGCTGCAGCCGATCTCGGCGGCCGCGGCCATGCTCGCGAAGGACGTGAGGTTGCGGTCGAGCCGGTCCCACTTCTCGGTCCGGCGGCCGAACTTCATCATGTCCTTGAAGACGGCGGGGTGGTGCCACAGCACTTCGGCACTTTCCGGTACGCCGCCGAGCATCCTGCGCATCGCCATCTTGAGCAGCCCCCCGTAGATGCCGTTGATCTCGGTCCGGGGAATGCGGGTGTTGCTGGTCATCGTTGCCTCCTGTTGTCGGTGGTTCGACATTAAGACGCCGGAGGTCGGTGAGTTGTGACAGTCCCGACACGTCAGAAGTGCCGGCGGGTGTGGCTCGTTTGCCTGCGGTGGGCGCTCAAAGCACGCAGGCTGAGGCTGGGTTGCCACCCATCTGGGCTAGTCAAAGAAGGTAGCGGCGTCGGTGATGTCGACGCGGCTGGTTCGGTAGGTGGCCGTTGCATGGTCGGGGTCGGCGTAGCCGAAGGAGATCCCGCACACGACCTTGCGGCTCTCGGGCAGGTCGAACCACTCCCGCAGAAAGGGCGCCCGTGCCGCGAGGGCAGCCTGCGCGATGGCGCCCAGGCCGAGTGCCTGGGCGGCGAGCAGGAAGGTGTCGACGTAGAGACCGCAGTCGATGGCCCCATAGACGCCGAGGTCGGCCTCCGTGGTCAGGATCGCGACGTGCGGTGCGCCGAAGAACTCGAAGTTCTTGAGTGCCTGCGCGGTCGAGGCCTCCCGATCGCCCTTCTCGATGCCGACGGCGTCATACAGCTGCCAGCCGGTCTCGCGACGGCGCTGCTGAAAGACTCCTGCGTATTGGACCGGGAAGTCGAAGTCCGTGCCGGAGCCCTCGAAGGAGGCCAGCAGGGCATCGCGCAGCTTGACGGTTGCCGCGCCTGAGGTGATCGACAGGTGCCACGGCTGCGTGTTGCACCAAGACGGCGTGCGCTGCGCGACAGCCAGCAGCCGTTCGATCGTCTCTCGCGGGACCTGCTTGTCGAGGAAACCGCGGCAGCTCCAGCGGTCGGCCAGGAGGCGCTCCAGGTCTTCGATGCCGTTCATACGTTCCGCCATTGGCCGAGCAGGGTTTGCAGAGCCGCGATCAGGGCCACGGGCTGCTCGAGCATGATGTGGTGGCCGGCATCGCGGATGACGGTGACCGGCACGTTGCCGCCGAGGCGTTCGGACACGACCTCGGTGATGTCGGACGTGGCGATCCCCCGCTCGCCGCGTATGAGGGCCACTTTGCAGGCGGCTTGGGCGAGCTCCTCGGGCTCCATGCGGGAGCGCAGGAAGATGTTCGGATCGAATTTCCACGTCCAGCCGTCGGCGACCTGCTTGACCGAACCGGCCGCGATGTGCGATCGGACGTAATCCAGGCTCGAGTCGTCCTCGGGCAGCGTACGGAAGCGCCCCAGGATGGCTTCGCGGCTCGGGTAGACCTTGTTGCCGGGCACGTGCTTGCCCGAATTGATCCAGGCGCGGGCCTCGGGCGACATCTCGTGCACCGGCGAATCGATCGCGACGACGCCGCCGAGCTGCGCTCCGAAGAGCTTGGCGGCGGTCAGCGCGACGAAACCGCCCATGCTGTGGCCGAAGACGATCGGCTTGGCGTCCGATTCCTGACGCGCGACGGCGAGGACCTCGGCCGCCCACGTGTCGAGCGAATAGGACGATCGATGGTCGCTGTCGCCGTGGCCGGACAGGTCGAGGGCAATCACGCGGTGCTCGTCGGTCAACAGGGGGCCGATGCAGTCCCACCAGCCGGCATGGGCCGCGCCCCCGTGGACGAGCACGACCACGGGCCGACCTACCTTGCCCCAGGACCGATAGCTGATGCGGCATCCGTCGACGGTCGCTTCGGCCACGTCGTACGACTGTGCAAGTGCATCGGTGAACCAGGTTGGGGTATCGCTGCTCATAGGGTCCTTCCAATCACTTACCGTCAGCATTGACTGTTTGTGGACATCATTGACGATACCCCCACGGTGACGCCTCGCATCCGACAGGATGTAGTCATGGTTCTCGGGGGAAGCCGTCCTCATAGAGGCACGCTAGTCACACTTGTCATCGTCGTCGTCGGAATGTTGTCAGCGTCGGCCGCAACCACGGCCCAGGCCGCCACGCCACCTTCGATCTCCGGCACGGTCACGGCCGCCGACGGCACGGGTCCGATCGATGGCCTCGAAGTATGTGCCGAGCGCCAGATCTCGAAAACCTCGTGGCAGTACGACAGTTGCACCAGGAGTGCCGGTGGGGGTGCATACACACTGCCATTGAACAAGGGAGTCTTCCGGCTGTATGCGGATGCTCCTGGCCTCTACGGCAATTGGGTACGGCAACAAGTCGGCGGCGGTACCGGAACTCCGCACACGCTAGCCGCCACCACGGCGAAAACAGTCAACATCTCCATGGTCAGGGGTGCGAAGCTCTCGGGTTATCTCCACGGCGTCGACGGCGGACCACCTTCCGAACGCTTCCTCTGGGTCGAGGCGTACCGGGTCCGCGCGGACGGCACGATTCCCCAGTCATACGACACTTTCTCGAACATCACGTACGACGGCCATTTCGACGTCTCCGAGCTTGCCGCGGGCACATACAAGCTGCGCGTCTCCGACCACGCCACTCCACTTGTCTATGGTCAGCAATGGTTCCCCGATGCTGCGGTTGCTTCGGCCGCGACGCCGCTCACGGTGAGGACTGGGCAACGCCTCAGCGGCAACGACATAACGCTGACGAGTGCCGGCACTCTCGAGATAACCCTCACCAAGCCGAACAAGACGCCGTCCGCCGGGAATGTCGAGGTGTTCGACGCCGACGGCCAGTTCATCAACTCCGAACAGCCCGATGCCCAAGGGATGGTGCGTGTCGGTGGCCTTCACAGTGGCACCTACAAGGTGAAGGCATCGCCGTCCGATGTGGCGCACTACCAGGAGTGGTATACGAACAAGAAAACATTCGCCACCGCGACGCCGATCACGGTGACCTCGGCGAACGTCACTGCAGCAACCTTGCAGTTTCACTACCCGACGCTCAAGGCCTCAAAGGCTCCCACCCTGAAGATCGACAGCAACCTCGTCGCCTCATCGAAGGGAACCTGGAATGCCAAACCTTCCTACATTCGCTACGACTGGTATCGCGATGGCAAACTCGTCGAAGCCGACTACGGTGACCGGTACATCACCCACAAGGCCGACCGCGGTCACCGTATGAGGGTGTGCACGACCTCGTACCGAGACGGCTACGCTGACGGACATTCGTGTTCAAAAGAGACCGGAAAGATCAAATAATCATGACGAACTCTCTCGCAGGCAAGACCATCATCATGTCCGGCGGCAGCCGCGGCATCGGCGAAGCCATCGCGCTCCGCGCCGCCCGCGACGGGGCAAACGTCGCCTTGCTCGCCAAGACGACCGAGCCCCACCCCAAGCTTCCCGGCACGATCTACACCGCCGCCAAGGCGATCGAGGAAGCCGGCGGCAAGGCCCTCCCACTCGTCGGCGACATCCGCGACGACGCCTTCGTCGAGTCGGCCGTCGCGCAGACCGCGGAGGCCTTCGGCGGCATCGACATCGTCGTCAACAACGCGAGCGCCATCGACCTCACCAACACCGATGAGATCTCGATGAAGAAGTACGACCTCATGAACGACATCAATGCCCGCGGATCCTTCCTCCTGGCCAAGATGTCGATCCCGCACCTGCGCAAGTCCGGCAACGCGCACATTCTCACGTTGTCGCCGCCCATCAGCCTGGATCCCAAGTGGTTCACGGCCCACACGGCATACACGATGGCGAAGTATGGGATGAGCCTCGTGACGCTGGGGCTCTCGGAGGAGCTTCGTGCCGACGGCATCGCCGCCAACTCGCTGTGGCCGCGCACCGCGATCGACACCGCTGCCGTCCGCAATGTCGTCGGCGCCGGCCTCGTGACGCATTCGCGCACGCCGCAGATCATGGCTGATGCCGCCTACGAGATCCTGATCAAACCGAGCCGCGAGTTCACCGGGCAGTTCGTCATCGACGACGACATCCTCGAAGCGGCCGGGGTGACGGACTTCTCCATCTACCTGAACGGCGGCACCGAGGAAGAGCTCGCGCTCGACTTCTGGGTCGAGCCCAAGGGCCCGCACAATCCCGACCTGAGGTTGCACTAGGAAAAGGACAGCCGGCCGTCAGGGCGCTGACGCGAATCGCGTGGATGTGTCCAGGCCTCGCATGAGTGCTTCGATGACGGTGCTCGCGCGGTCGATATCGGGCGAACGGTCGGCGATGATGTCCGCATACAGGAAGCCTTCGCTGATCCGCACGATGGCATAGGCGAGCGTCGACGCATCCAGGTCGGCGACGAAATGGCCGCGCGTGACCTCAAGTTCGATGAGCCGTTCGAGCGACTTCGACATGCCTTGCTGCACCAGGCTGTGGGCGCCGGTCAGTATGCGCAGCGCCACCTCCGGATCGTTCTCGAGGAAGGCATGCAGGGGTCGATCGTTCTCGATCCTGCGCAGCAACTGGTCGATCATCGCGACCAGGCGCGGTACGCCTCGCCGGTCGGCACTGGCATTGGCGGCATCGGCGAGCGCGTTGCGCGAACGCCACCAGATCAGTTCGTCGATGAGTTCCTCGCGGTTGCCGGCCCGGCGATAGAGCGTCGCCCTCCCGATGCCGAGCTCATTGGCGAGCGCGCGCATGTCGATCCGTTGCTCCGCGACGTATGCAGCCGTGGCGGCGGCGAAGACGTCGGCCGGGATGGACGTCGGGGTTCCGACTCCTTCGGGCACAATCAGCTCCGCATCGGTCGTCATCGCGTCTTTTCGGCCGCAGCTGCCATCAGGATGTCGAGCTCGTCGACGAGATAACCGGCCATCTTGTCGATGTCGGGCACCAGCTCGCGGCACGAGACCAGCCCGAAGTGCAGCTGGCCGAGATAGCCGACGAGGGTGATGTTGAGCCCCTGGCCGTCGGTGACCACCGAAACCGGGTATTGCGCGAGGAGGCGGGCGCCGGCGAGGTAGACCGGGATGTTGGGGCCCGGGACATTGGAGATGGTGACGTTGAACGGGGGCAACCGGTGCAGGAGCCCGGTCGCGAACACGACACGGGCGGCGCGGGCGGCCAGGGCCGGTGGCGCGAACTCGGAAATGTCGTCGACGAGTCCTTGCGGGATCGACGCCTGTTGGGACTTGGCCATCTTCGTCCCCTCGTGCACGACGCGGAGCCGCTGCTCGGGGTCGGTGAGGTTGGTCCGCAGCGTCGCCAGCATGGCCGAGACGCGGTTGCCGAGATTGCCCTTGGTCGATTCGTCGCGCACGGAGACCGGGATCATCGCCACGAGAGCCGACTCTGGCAACGCGTCGTGGTCCTCGAGCCATCGCCGCAACGCGCCGGCGCACATGGCCATCACGACGTCGTTGACCGAGACGCCGAAGGCGTTCTTGACTTCCTTGACCGCCGCGAGGTCGACGCTGCGGAACGCGAAGCGACGATGCGGCGTGATCGGCTTGTTGAACGGGGTCGCCGGAGCGCGACCCGCCTTCGACGAGATGACGCTGCCGTCACCGCGATTGAGGCCGAGCATCCCGCCGACGAGTGAGCCGACCGCCGGAGCCAGCGTCGGCGCGACTTTGACGAGCCCAGTGGCGAGCTTGACCGTGTCGACCGGTCGCCAGGCCAGCCGCAACGCCGCGCGCATCGCGAGGGACCCGGTCGAAGGTCGACGTCCGGCTTCGAATGGCACCAATGCGGCCAGCTCGCGGCCGGCCGGCGTCAGGTCGAGAAGGATGGTCAGCAGCTCGGCACCCGAGGCACCGTCGATGGCCGAGTGGTGGACCTTGGAGTAGACCGCGACACGATCCTTCGCCAGACCGGTGATCAGGTAGATCTCCCACATCGGCCGGCGACGGTCGAGCGGACGGGCGTGGAGCCTCGAGATCTGTTCGGCGAGCTGGGCGTCCGTGCCGGGAGCGGGGAGAGCGACTTCGCGGATGTGATATTCGATGTCGAACTCCGGGTCGTCCACCCAATAGGGCTGGTCGAGTCCGAGCGGCACCTCGAGGAGCCTTCGTCGCATCACCGGCACCAGCGGGAGTCGCTGGGCCATCACCTCGGTGAGGGTGGCCAGGTCGAGGGGCTTGGGCGCTTCACTCGGATCGAGGATGCATACGCCGCCGACGTGCCCGGTTGAGTTCTTCGTCTCGAGGGCGAGGAATGACGCATCGAGACCGGTGAGTTGCTGCATGGGCCTGCTCAGCCTTTCGGGAGGGACGGGACGCGGGCGAGCCATTCGGCGATGATGTCCGACGTCTGGGTGGGCACTTCGAGCTGCGGGGTATGGCCCACTCCGGGCAAGAACGCCGTCTCCCAGGCGGGGTTGGCCGCGGCGGCGCGGCGGGCTGCGGCGATCGGGACGAGACGGTCTTCCTCGCCGTGGATGAGGAGCACCGGCTTGTCGATGCCGTGCAGCTTCTCCACATAACGGTCCGGTTTGACCAGGACGCGCATGAGCGATCGGGCTGCGCCGAGGAACGATTCTTCCTTCCTCGCGATCGGGCGTCGCGCTTCGACGAGGTCCGCGCCGGCGGCGAGCATCCGGGGATTTGCCCGCGTTGGATCGGCGAAACAGAGGCTGACGATGCGGTCGACAACCTCCGCGGGAGACAGCCGCGCCTGCATGGCCCGCATCGAGTATTCGCCGACACCGGGGACCGCATAGACCAGGAATGTCGCTGCCACGCCGGGATCAGGGAGCCGTTTGGGCACTGGCAGTGCGGGGTCGACGAGGACGAGACCGGCGACGGTGTCGGGGGCGGCGTGCGTATGGAGGACCGACACCATGCCGCCCATCGAGTTGCCGACGAGGACCACCGGTGTGCCGATGACTTCGCACAGGAAGCGTTCGAGCAGCCTGCCGTTGGCGTGGACGGTGGTGGTCTGCCGGGTGCCCTGCGTGAATCCGAAACCGCGAAGGTCGAGGGCGACGGCGCGACGGCCCTCGGCGAGAGTCTGGCCGATGAGAGCCCAGTTGAGGTGCGAGCCGCCGAGGCCGTGGACGAATACGACCGGCGTCGCGTCGGCAGGGCCACCGAAGTCGATCCAGTGCACCGGGCCGTCGAGGTCGGTGACATAGCCCTTGCCGCCCCAGGGCGCGGCCAACGACCATACGGACTCGTGAGTCGTCACGGTCGACGCCGTCACGAGGACACCGGGAAAAATACCCGGAAGCGCGCCGGCGGTTCGAACGGCCTCCACTTGTCTTCGGGCTGGGCGAGTCTGTTGGCGAGGAGCCACATGACGGCGGGGTCGACACCGATGCCGAGGTGGCTTGCGCGGACCTCGACGTTTTCATGAGTGGGACTCGCCGGCTCGATGCAGGCTTGCCAGTCGACGATGCCGTCAGAGCGCGAGAACACGGCGGTCGACGGGACCGGGATCGGCAGTCGCATCGTCGAACGCGGAGGAACGCCGCCCGGGACGTGGCTTCGGGCCCGAGCTCGGAAGGCGATGTCGGCGCGACTCTGCTGGCTGTCCCGCATGCCATAGGGGCTGGCGAGGGTGATGACCTGGCGGATCGACTCGGGATCCTGGCGCCCGAGCTCGCGCGCGAAGATTCCGCCGAGGCTCCAACCGATCACCGAAACCTTTTTGCCGGTGCTCTCGGCGAGAACGTCCACGGCGCGGGGCATCCCGGCGACGATCGACGATGTGGGCCCGACGTTGCGTCCCAGCCCCCAACCGTGCGCGTCGTAGCCGAGGAGCTTGAGGAAGCGCCGCAGCGGGCGGGTACTCAGGTCGTCGGCCATCAAACCCGGTAGGACCAGGACGCCGTGGCCCTCGCCGCGTGGCGCGTGGGCGAGCAGCGGAGCCGCGAGCGGGAGCGAGACAAGGCTGAGCGCGCCGCGAAAGGGTTCAGTGAGGAAATACGCCAGTGCCGGGGGGTGGCTTTGCGGGACGGACGAAGTCTCGGTGACGCCGTCGTCTTCGATGAGATGCATACGCCTGGGACTCCTCGCTCTACGGTGCTCTGTAACTCCGCGATACACATTCACTTTGTGTCTCAATTCATCGTATGGTCTCCGCTACCTGCTGACAACACACCGTGCGCGGCAATACATCGGGCTCACCCTTGCCGGAAGGAGTCCCGCTGTATGCGGTGTCGCTGAGCGGCGCGACTCCGCCCGCGGCTGTCCATGGCCTGGAAGACTGATCTCGAGCGGCCCCGGCCGAGCGGCGTTTTCATGAGCGGTAAGTATGTTAAGTCCGCGTTCTTCCGCTGGGCCGACCGATAGTTTGGCCTCACAACCAAAGGAGGCTCGCTCATGCTGTATCTCGTGAGGCCGAACGGGACGGTGCGATGGTCGGATCTGTTCGTGGGAATCCTCGCCGACCCGGGCCAAAGGGGCCACTCAGGCCCGAGAGGGTGCACAGGCAACTTTCTACTGGAAGTTCTCACGTGAGACAGAAATGTGGGCTTCATACTCGCTTTGGTTCTGTCGGCACTACGTGACTCGGATCATGGCGCAGACTCGGAGTGGCACGGCTACCGCGATCATCTGGCTATCTGTGCTGGCCGTCGGGGTGTTTGCGCTGACGACCGTCGGCAATTCTGCGACATCGGTCGTCGCGTACTTCAGTGTGTGGTTGCTTTCGACGACACTGCCAGGCGTGCTGTTGTGGCGGGCCTTGGCACGGCCGACCACCTTTGTCCAGGAGATCGGTTTCGGTTCTGTTCTCGGCATCGCGCTTTTACTCCTGGCGTGGCTACCGGCAACCCTCGTGCATCGGCCCTCCTTGATGTGGTTGCTGCCAGGAGGCATGATCGCGGCCTTTGCCGCAGTACCCTCCCTGCGGCACCACTGGTGGCCGCGCCGGCTACCTGGCCTTCGCACGCACGGTCGATGGCATGCCGCCATGATGGTGGTGTGTGGCATCGCCTTCCTGCGGTTTTACTTCATGATCCTGAACGTGTGGAAGCTCCCGCCGTCGCCAACATCCACCATATTTCAGGACGCGTGGTACGAGCTGTCGTTGACACAGGCGCTGCGGCGCTCCGTCGCCATCGATGACCCTTCAGCATCAGGTGTTCCGCTCCACTACCACTGGTTCTCCAATGCCCACGCTGCCGCGACTCAGGAGCTCAGCGGGGTGCCCGCGCCACAAGTAGTCCTTCATCTGTGGTCTGCGCTCATGCTCCTGACGCTCCTGTTTGTCACGGCGGCCGCGACCGAGCGGATCCTGCAAGGCGCCGGCGGGGATGACCCGCCGGCCGCGCGTTGGTGGGCGGGACCGTTAGCCGCATTCCTTGCCACTGCGCTTCCAGCGGCAATGTTCCTGGGTGTGCCACGGCTGCCGGCCATCGACGACGGCTTTGTCCCGTCGAGCACGTCTGGCGTGTTGGCCCTGGTCGTTGTCTTGGCGTTCGTCGGGCCGGCGCTGGACCTGCTGCACGGTCTCGGCGGGCGGGGGGCATGGCTCCTCCTGCTGCTCCTAATTGCGCTGGGCGCCGGCACCAAGCCGAGCCTCCTGCCGGTGGTCGCGTGCGGCGGGCTGCTGGTCGGGCTCGCTCAGTGGGTCAAGACGAGAAAATTTCCCGTGGTGCCGGCTCTCCTCACTTTGCTTCCCGTGTTGATGATCCCGATCGCGGCGCTCGCGGTGATCGGGAGCAGGGGCGGCAGTCGACTGCAACTCTTTCAGACCCTGGCACTCGATCCCGCGCTCGACGAGGCCGCTGGAAACCCGCCCAGTCTCCCGGGGCACGGAGGGTGGTTGGCACCCGCCCTGGCAAGCGGTTCCGGACACGTATGGGCCGTTGGCCTCGGATTGTTCGCCCTCTTCGTCCTGACCGAATTGCCCCGACTTCTAGGGCTCGCGAGTCCGTTCAGTGCCGCTCTTCGCCGCGACCCCGGCACGTGGTGGTGCACCGGAGTGGTCGGGTCGGGATTTGCCGGGCTATGGGTCCTCGCCCACCCGGGTTACAGCCAGCACTATTTCTGGCGCATCGTCATTCCCCTTGGCGTTGTGCTCTCAGTGACCATGGTCGTGCGCCTTCTGCCGGAAAACCCTCGTCGGACACTGCCGGCTGTCGTCGTTGTTGTCGGCGCCGGTATTGCTACTGCGGCAGTATCCGCCGTCGCCGACCCGTTGCAGATCATCCCGATACCGCCTCAGCTCGTGCAGTATGCCGTGTCGGATCGGCTGGTGCCGTACGCGGAAGCGGCCGCGGTACTGGTTGTCACGCTCCTGGTCCTGCGCTTCTTTTCGGCTCGGCTGGGTTGGGCACCCGTCCCTGCAGTGGCCCTTGTCACGTGTTTTTCCTGTGCGGTCGGCACCACCGTGGTGGGCTTCGACCTCGCGCGTACGGTCCAATACCGCGCGCACCTGTCAGTGGTTGACCGGGCCAGTCCGCGATATGTCACAGGTGACGAACAGCGTGCAGCGCTCTGGCTCAACAAACATTCAGGCGCCGAGGATATTGTTGCCATCAACGTCTTCTGTGTTCGGACCCACTACCGACCCTCGTGTCGGCACGTCTCATTTTGGGTTGCGGGTCTGACTGGTCGACAACTACTGGTCGGGCCGTGGGCATACACGGAGAGGAGTCTGAAGGAGTACGGCCTCGGTGGCGTCGTCGAATATCAAAGGCTCGCTTCCCCGTGGCCTGACCGGGTTGCACTCAGCCTGACGGCGGTTCGGTCCCCGAGTTCCACGGTGATATCCGAGCTGGAAAGACGCGGAGTGAAGTGGATCTATGCCGATCGTCGGGCCACCGAAGTGTCGCCGCTCCTGGGGAAATTTGCGACTCTGCGGTACCGCAATGACGATGTGCTGATCTACCGGCTCGACGGAAGGATGGGAAAGGGATGACGAAGCTTGGGGAAAGCGTAGAACTGTCTGTGGTCGTACCGATGTTCGACGAGGCGGAGGTCCTGCCCATATTCTATCCGCGGCTGCGGGCTGCGCTTGATCCGCTGGACTTGTCGTACGAAGTGATCGCAGTCGATGACGGCAGCCGTGACAACACCGCGCGCATCACTGAGTCGGTACGCGCCGGGTGGCCCGAACTCCGGCTTGTTCGGCTCTTGCGCAATTCCGGCCACCAGGCGGCTATCGGAGCCGGTCTGACACTTTGTCGCGGCCGCTACGCCATCACAATCGACGCTGATCTGCAGGATCCGCCCGAGGCGATTGGTCCGATGTTTGCCTTGGCGAGAGACGAGCGTCTCGACGTCGTTTACGGTGTCCGCGCTGATCGTTCCTCCGACGCCTGGGGCAAACGGCTTTCCGCGAAGTTGTACTACTTGCTGATGCGCCGACTGGTCGGAGCTCAACTTCCGGCTGACGCCGGCGATTTTCGGCTGATGTCGCGGAGAGTGTTGAATGCCGTCGAACGTCAACCCCAGGCCGGTCGTGTTTATCGGCTGATGGTTCCCTGGCTGGGATTCCCCAGCCGCCGCTACCCCTATGTTCGAGAGAGCCGAGCTGCGGGCAAGACGAAGTATCCGCTGTCACGCATGGTTGCGCTCGCATGGGAGAGCGTGACGGCCTTTTCCGCTGCTCCACTGCGAATCGCCACCTGGCTTGGCGGCTTGAGTGCCATCAGCTGCTTGGCGCTGATTGTGGCTGCGGTGATTGTCTCGCAGTATGGCGAAACCGTCCCCGGCTGGACATCCACGTTGATCGTGGTGATGGGCATTGGGGCAGTACAGCTGATCTGCGTGGGATTGCTCGGAGAATACGTGGCGAAGATATTCGTCACGGTCCAGGCCCGGCCGACATTCACCGTCGGCTACGACAGCTACGAACAAGACCTGCAGGACCCGTTCATCGACGCCGAGCCCGCACTCGAAGCGAGACCCCCGGCAGCGAGCCGAGCGGAAGATAGCGCTCCACCGCGACGACAACCCCCAACAAAACGTTGAGGACCCATGACGTCTCTGACAAGTCGCTTTCGGTGCTCGTTCGCCGACGCCACGCGGCCACCGGCCGTAACAGGACGTTCCACGACCTGATGTCGTCGACGTCCATACCGTTGCGGTCGAGCAAAGTCGTCAGGGAACCCCGGGTGTACCGGCGGACGTGTCCGACCGCGTCATCGTGGGCACTCCAAAGTTTGGGATCGGCAGGCACCGCGACAAGGAGCGTTGAGCCTGGCCGCAGAACCCGGCAGATCTCCTGGACTGCCCTGTCGTCGTCTTTGATGTGCTCCAGGACGTCGTAGGCCACCACCAAATCAAGGCTAATGTCGGGGAAAGGCAAAGCCAGCGCGTCGCCACGGACCACAGGCAGGCCGCGCTCGCGCGCGATCTGCGCACCGTCTTCGCTGTGCTCGAGGGCGAAAGCCTTCCAGTCGTGTTCCCGGAGGACTCGGGTGTTGCCCCCGGCGGCCGCGCCAATATCCAGAGCACGTCCCGGCCGCATCCTGCGGATCTGCCTGGCAAGCAGATGGCGCCGCTCGCGGTACCACCAGTGCGTGTCCTCGAGGGCCGCAAGCTTTCGGATCTCGTTACGGTCCATTGCGCCTGCCTCTCAGCCCCCGCTCGGCGACTCGGTGACGAGCGAATCGCTGCCGACCCTCCACATAACCTTCATAGTCGTGACCGTAACTTAGCCCGGAGTTTTGATTCCCCGGGGACTGGAAGGCCACGTTTGACCACTGGAGCGTTGTCGCGTCGTCGTCGACGTCACAGCAACGGATGCCGAGGCGGGCATCCAGTCGGGCCGGGCACGGCTCGATGATGGATTCTTCCGCGCATTTACCTCCGCGCAAATATTCTCGAACCACCCCTTGACGGTAGCTCCGGTGAGCTCTACTGTTTAACCAAACGGTTAATTAACGCGAAGGTTAAGAACATGGCGACAGATCCGCTCAGCAAGGTGTTCTCGGCGTTGTCCGATCCCACCCGCCGCGAGATCCTCTTGCGGCTGGGCGAGGGTGTGGCCACCGTGACCGAGCTCGCCGAGCCGTTCCCGATCAGCCTGCCGGCCGTATCCCGTCACCTGAAGGTGCTGGAGCAAGCGGGACTCATCTCCCGCGATCGCCAGGCCCAATGGCGGACGAGCACGTTGCGTGCCGAACCGCTGAAGGAGGCGACGACCTGGATGGACCACTTGAGCCACCTGTGGGACGAGCGCTTTGACCGCCTGGATGCCCACCTGGCAGCCGTCAAGAAGCAACTTGAACAACACCCAACCACACCTGAAGACAAGGAAGAGAACGATGACTGAACCGCATACGTACGAAGTGTCCATTTCCCGCTACTTCGATGCCTCGCCGGAGCTGGTCTTCAAGGCCTTCACCGACCCCGATCAGATCGCGCAGTGGTTTGGTCCGATCACCTTCCACGTGCCACGCGACACCGTGTCGATCGACGCCCGGTCCGGCGGCCACTGGAACATGACGATGGTCAGCAACGACAACCCCGAATGGAGGTCGCCGATCACCTCGGTCCTCACCGAGGTCGTCGAGAACCAGCTGCTCGTCGGCTACGAGATCACCAAGGGCTTCCCCGGCATGGAGGACGGCACCAAGATCTCGATGAGCGTCGAGTTCATCCCCGAAGGAGACGGCACACGGCTCGAACTCCGCCAGAGCCCGTTCCCCGAAGAGATGCGCGACATGAGCGAGACCGGCTGGAACCAGTCGCTCTACAAGCTCGATGCGCTGCTCGCCACCCCGGCCAAGTTCCAGACCGCCCAGATCTAGAGGAGAGACATCATGTCCATCACAGTCACCCCGTTCCTCTGGTACGGCGACAACGCCGGCGAGGCGATCGACCGCTACCTCGAAGTGTTCCCCGAGTCCGAGCTCGTCGACTCGCAGAACGGCCCCGACGGAAAGCTGTTCATCGGGACCTTCCGGGTCCAAGGCCAGGAGATCGTCGCCATGAACGGTGGACCTGACCACCAGTTGACCGAGGCGTTCTCGTTGTGCGTCAGTGTCGAAGGCCAGGAAGAGACCGATCGCATCTCGGACGCCCTCATCAAGGGCGGCGGAGAGCAAGGTCCGTGCGGCTGGCTCACCGATGCCTTCGGCCTGACCTGGCAAGTCATCCCGACGCTGCTCATGCAGTTGATGGGCGATCCCGATCAGGAGAAGGCCGGACGGGTCCGCGACGCCATGATGCAGATGAAGCGGCTCGACTGCGACGCACTGCAGAAGGCATACGACGGCGCCTGACAATCAACGCCCGTGGAGCCCGCCACTGTGGCGGGCTCCACTGTTGTTGCAGCAGATAGCGTGAATGGACGAACATGTCGCCCCTAATCTGTAAGGATGAGCGCGAAGCAGGGGGATTCTCATGTCGGACGATCAGGCCTTTCCGCCGCCGGGAGCTCAGCAGGCTCCGCCGCCACCAGCACCGCCACCGCACGCGGCCGTCCACAACCCGCCGCCCGGTTGGGCGCCGGCCCCCGGAATGCTGGGCGCGGCGCACAAGCCGGGTGCGATGCCACTGCGCCCCCTCGCCCTCGGCGACATGTACAACGCGGCGTTCCGGATCATCCGGTTCAACCCCAAGGCCACGGTCGGTTCGGCCGTGCTCGTCGCCTCTGTCACGATGCTCATCCCGGTCATGATCAGTGCCATCTTCACGTTCACCGTGGGCGCCGCGCTCGACCAGGCCGGCGAGATCGCCCCGAACGCCAGCCAGAGCGAAACGGTCGGCGCGACGGTGTCGTTCGCCTCCCTCATCGGCGGCACAATCCTGCTTCAGATCGGATTGATCTTCGTCACCGGCATGATCGCCCACGTCACGATCGCTGCCGCGATCGGCAAGCGCCTGACCCTCGGCGAGGCGTGGGGGGCAACCCGGGGCAAGCGCTGGAAGTTGCTGGGCCTAACCTGCGTGATCAACCTGGCGTGGATCCTCGCCCTCGGCGTCTACGTCGGCTTGTGGGCGCTGGTGGTCACGGTCTCCAGCTCGCCCGGCCCGATCGTGCTCTGGGGCGTGGTCACCGTTCCGGCGTTCATCGCCGGGATGGTCTGGTTCTGGGTGCGCTTGTACTACCTGCCCGCTCCCGCCCTGATGCTCGAGCCGGTGGGCGTGTTCGGCGCGATAAGGCGTGGCTACGGATTGACCCGCCAGCAGTTCTGGCGGATCCTCGGCATCGGCGTCCTGACAATAGTCGTCACGACCATCGCCGGATCGATGCTCAGCGGCCCCGTCTCGTTCATCGGTCAGATCGCCTCCTTGGCCGTTCCTGAGTACGCCTTGCTCGGGCTCGCGGTCACGCAGGCCGTCTCATCGGTCATCTCCTCGGCGTTCGTCGCCCCGTTCACCTCCGCCGTGGCGTCCCTGCAGTACATCGACCAGCGAATGCGCAAGGAGGCGTTCGACGTCGAGCTGATGACCCGGGCCGGGATCACGGCTTCGTGATCACTCTGGTCGTCGATCGCACGCTCGAGCCCTCACCGGACGAGGCCATCTCACTGTTGCGACGAGAGCTGCTGAAGCCGGAGTACTTCGAGGGCAACTGGGTCAATCGCCTCCTCGGATGGCTCGACCGCCTGCTCGGCAGGGGCATGGAAGCGGCGAACGACTTCACACCGCTGAGCACCTTCGCGGCCATGCTCGTGGCAGTCCTCCTGATCGGGGGGCTCGCGTGGCTGATCGCCCGGACACGACCCTCCGCCCGAACACCCAGCGCCCGGCACGCCGTCCTCACCGACGAGGTGGTCACGGCCGCGCAGCTGCGTGCCCGCGCCCAGGCCGCCCTGGCCGAGGGTCGCAACGAGGAGGCCCTCGTCGACGGGTTCCGAGCGCTCGCAGTGCGTCAGGTCGAGCGTGGCCGCCTCGAGGACACCCCCGGCACGACCGCGCAGGAAGCGGCAAGGGTCCTGTCGCGGGCGTATCCCGACCAACGATCACGCGTCGACGGATCCGCCTTGCTCTTCGACTCGGTGCTCTACGGCGACCGGCCCGCAAGCCGCGGTCAGGCAGTCGACGTGCTCGAGCTGGACGACGAGCTCCGGAGCAAGAAATGACCGGGACGACAACCATTGGTGCCACCCCCTGGCGACAGCGGCACGGCGCCACGCTGATCGTCGTCGGCGCGTTCCTGCTGGCCGTCATCGTGTCGATCATGCTAGGCAACGGTGAGGGACGTTCGGCGCGCTACGACCCGGACAACGCCGGGCCCGACGGAGCCCGCGCGCTTGCCCGTGTGCTCGACGACGAGGGGGTCGATGTCTCGGTCGCGCGCTCCGCCGACGAGCTTGACGACACCGCCATTGGTGCAGACACCCTGGTGGTCGTGACATCCACCGATGATCTCGGCGAGAACACCGTCGACCGGCTGCTGGCGCACGTGGGCGGGAGTCACCTCGTGCTCGTCGACCCGGGACCCGACGTCGTCGACGCCGTAGGCGTCTCCGCGCAGGCCGCCCAGGTCTTCCCGGACAAAGGACTCGCCGCCGGGTGTGCCGACCAGACATTCGAAGGTCTCACCCTCGAGGTCGACTCCGCGCTCGTCTACGACGGCGGCCTCGGATGCTTCGAGGATGAGGCCGGCTCGGTCCTGCAGGAGCAAGATGGGGTGACGATCTTCGGTGGCGGCGAGGCCATGACCAACGACCAGATCCTCCGCGGCGACAATGCGGCGGTGAGCCTGCGACTGCTGGGTCAGGGAGACAACCTGGTTTGGTATGTCCCCCGGTTCGAGGACGTCGGCGCCGACGAGGGGCTCGGCGTCTCCTCGCTGTTGCCCCGGTGGATCGATCCCGGACTCTGGATGGTCGCGATTGCCGCCATCTTCCTGATCGTATGGCGCGCCCGCCGGCTCGGGCCGCTGTCCACCGAACCGCTGCCCGTGGTCGTCAAGGCCATTGAGACAACTCACAGCCGGGGCCGGCTCTACCGCAAGGCCAAGGACCGGTCGCACGCCGCCGCCGCGCTGCGGAGCGCCGCACGTGATCGCGCCGCCCGGCGACTCGGCCTGGGTGTCGGGAACGATCAGGACGCCCTGGTCCGGGACCTGGCTCACCAGGTCGGCCGACCGGCGGCCGAGGTCGCCGCCCTCATCAGCCCCGACGCCGACACGCCCGCATCCGATCGTGATCTGATCAAGCTGGCCCGCGAACTGACCGAGCTCGACAGAGAGGTACGCAAAACATGACCGAGACCGCTTCGACGCTGGACGAGGAATTCGACGACAGGGACTTGCGCACGCGACTTTCCGCCGTGCGTACGGAGGTCGCAAAGGCTGTCGTCGGCCAAGACGCCGCCGTCTCCGGACTGCTGGTCGCATTGCTCTGCGGCGGCCACGTGCTGATGGAAGGCGTGCCGGGCACGGCCAAGACGCTGCTGGTCCACACTCTCGCGGCAAGCCTGTCCGTCGAGGCCCGGCGGGTGCAGTTCACCCCCGACCTGATGCCGGGTGACATCACGGGCTCGATGGTGATCGACAGCAATCAGGGCGAGCTCAGTTTTCGTGAGGGTCCCGTCTTCACCAACCTGATGCTGGCCGACGAGATCAACCGGACGCCGCCCAAGACGCAGGCCGCGCTGCTGGAGGCGATGGAGGAGGGACAGGTCACGGTCGACGGTGTCTCTCATCCGTTGCCGAGACCGTTCCTGGTCGCCGCGACCCAGAACCCGGTCGAGTACGAAGGCACATACCCGCTGCCAGAAGCGCAGCTCGATCGGTTCCTGCTCAAGGTCGTCCTACCCATCCCCGACCGCCAAGACGAGCTGGAGATCCTGAACCGGCACGCGAACGGGTTCGACCCACGGGACGTGGCCGGGGCGGGTGTTTCGGCTGTCGCGTCCGGCGCGGACATCGCGGCCGGACAGGCCGCCGTGCAGAAGGTCCAGGTATCGCCCGAGGTCAGCGGCTACATCGTCGACATCGCCCGGGCGACACGCGAGTCGCCGTCGCTATCGCTGGGGGTCAGCCCGCGAGGAGCAACCGCCTTGCTGCGGGCGGCACGGGCGTGGGCCTGGCTCGCCGGACGGGACTTCGTGACACCGGACGACGTCAAGTCGCTCGCACACGCAACGCTGGCACATCGGCTCGGCCTGCGTCCGGAGGCCGAGCTCGAGGGCGTGGACGTGGCCCGGGTTCTCTCCTCGGCACTCGGCTCGGTGCCGGTGCCTCGATGACTCCGGCCGCCTGATGGCGATCTCGGGCCGGGTG
Source organism: Actinomycetota bacterium (assembly GCA_030856025.1). Classification (GTDB taxonomy): domain Bacteria; phylum Actinomycetota; class Actinomycetes; order Propionibacteriales; family Nocardioidaceae; genus JACMOZ01. The sequence goes on along the minus strand of JALYQD010000074.1, from coordinate 2,250 downwards.
CCGCTGTTGCTCCTGCTGGGAATGATCCCGGTTGTACTGCGTCCTGCCATGAGCACCGTGGGGCTGTGGTTGCTGGTCGTACTGCTTCTCTGCCTCCTCGACTGGCTGCTCGCCCCGCGCCCCGCCTCGCTGTCCTTCGCACGTACTCCTGTCGATTCGGTGCGGCTGGGCTATCCGACCGAGTCGGTGGTCGTTGCCGAGAACGCTTCGGGACACCGGGTCAGTGCTCTTGTCCGTGACGCCTGGCAACCGACCGCTGGGGCCAGCGACAACCGTCATCGGGTTCGGCTCGCACCGGGTGATCGGGTACGGCTTCGCACGCCGCTGCTGCCCCGACGGCGCGGCGACCTGCGCGCCACCGGCCTGACCGCACGGTTCCACGGGCCGCTGGGCCTTGTCGCCAGGCAAAAGACGTTCGACGTGCCGGGCACTGTCCGTTCCCTGCCGCCCTTCGAATCACGCAAGCACCTGCCGTCCCGCCTGGCGCGCCTGCGAGAGCTCGACGGCCGGGCCGCGGTGCGGGTCCGCGGCCAGGGCACGGAATTCGACTCACTCCGCGAGTATGTGCGAGGAGACGACGTGCGCTCCATCGACTGGCGTGCCTCGGCGCGGACCAGCAAAGTGGTCGTCCGCACCTGGCAGCCCGAGCGCGACCGCCGGGTGGTGCTGGTGCTCGACACGTCGCGCACATCGGCGGGCCGGGTCGAGGACGTGCCGCGGCTCGACTCCGCGATGGATGCGGCTTTGCTGCTCGCCGCCCTCGCGGCTCGAGCCGGCGACCGGGTCGACTTCGTGGCCGGAGACCGCCGGGTGCGCTCCCGGGTCCGCTCGGCCCGGGCCCGTGACATCGCCGCAACCCTCCAGGACGCCATGGCCGGGCTAGAGCCGGTCATCGCCGAAGCCAACTGGGCCGCCCTCGCCGGCGCCGTCCAGAGGTTGGGCCGCCAGCGAGCCCTTGTCGTCCTCCTCACGCCCCTGGAGCCGTCGGCCATCGAAGAAGGACTGCTCCCCGTGCTCCCGGCGCTGACCAGGCATCACCGAGTCGTGCTCGCCTCGGTCAAGGATCCCGCCCTCGAGCAGCTGGCTGCCGCCCGCGACACCATCGACGAGGTGTATGACGCCGCCGCGGCCGAGCAGGTGTTGCGCCGCCGCACCCGTACGGCCGATCTCCTCAAAAAACTCGGCGTGGACGTGGTCGACGCCGATGCCGAACGACTCCCTCCCGCGCTGGCAGACCACTACCTGTCGCTGAAGGCGCGGGGGCTGCTCTAGAACCGATCACGCCCCGGACCGATCACGCCTGCGATGCGACCCGCGCCTCTAGCAGTGACGCGTCGATGTCGCCGGTGTAGCCCCGTTGAACCGCGTTGCGGCCGAGGATGAACACATAGGCGAAGAAGACCAGCTCGGCCACGACGCCGATCCCGACCCGAGCCCCGGTCGGGAGCCCGGACGGCGTCACGAAGGCCTCGATGATGCCGGTGACCAGCAGCACTGCCATGAGGCCGAGCGAGACCGTGGCCGCGGTACGGCCCTCGCGGGCAATGGAGGCACTCCGACTCAGGTTGCCCGGCTCGATCCAGGACCAGAACAACCGAAGCCCGATGCCCCCTGCAACGAAGACAGCCGTCAGCTCGAGGAGTCCGTGGGGAAGGATGAGCCCCCAGAACAGCTCGCCCCGGTCGTGCCGGATCATGATCGAGGCCATGACCGCCAGGTTCAGGATGTTGCTGAAAAGGAGCATGATCACCGGGAATCCCACGATCCCCAGGGCGATGCAAAGCGCTGAGACCCAGGCGTTGTTGATCCACACCTGGGCCGCGAAATGACTGGCGGCGTACTCGCTGTAGTAGCCCTCGAAGTCCCCATTCACCAGTTGGTCGACCTCGGACGGGGAGAGCAAGCCTTGTTCGACTCTGGGGTTCTCCAGCAGCCACCACATCATTACCGCGGCCACCAGCACGTTGGCCGCGAAGCAGCCCAGCCACCACCAGCGCAGCCGGTAGAGGGCCGCCGGGAACCGATCCGCGAAGAAGATCCAGACCCCGCGCCAAGTGGCCACCCGGGTGCCGGCCGCCTTGTTGCGGGCCCGGGCGAGCAACGATGACAGATGAGCAACCAGCGAGGCGTCCGGCGCGGAGGTCCGGACGACCGACAGGTGGGTGGCGACCTGCTGGTAGAGCTCGACCAGCTCGTCACTCTCGGTGCCCGAGAGCTTGCCGGCGCGGAGCAGCTGTTCGAGGCGTGCCC
>JALYQD010000071.1 GCA_030856025.1 Actinomycetota bacterium | reverse complement strand
TCATAAACCGTCTTGAATACCGCGACGACGCCGTCGTTGCGCTCATACGGCTGGGTGAAATCGCGCTCGATCACCTCGGACGGGATGGCATATCCACGTCGTGTCAGCGAACGTAGGAACTCCTCGTAGAGACTCGGCGCGGCAAGGTCGGCGTTGAGCGCGGCCGAGAGATCCGGGTCGTGCGCGAAGACGGCGATCATTTGCGGATTCTTGTTGCCGAGCAGGAATTCGACCGTTCGGTACTGCGGCGACTGGAAGCCCGAGGCTTTGCCGAGCTGGTCGCGGAACTGCACGTACTCGATCGGCGTGAGGGTCTCGAGCACCGACCACTGCTCGAACATCTGCCGCTGGATGGCCTTGACCCGCGCGAGCCGTTTGAGCGCGGGAGGCAGGTCGTCGCCGGCGATGAGGGCCATCGCCGACCGCAATTCGTGGATGAGTTGTTTGAGCCAGAGCTCGGTGACCTGGTGCTGGATGATGAACAGCATTTCGTCGTGGTGATCAGACACCGGCTGCTGGGCCGCGAGCAACGTGGGCAACTGCAAATAACTTGCGTAGGTCATCTCGTCGCGCAGGTCGGTGGCGACGCCTTCTTCGATCGGCCGGAAAGACTCATTCATAGCGGCACTGTTTCACAAGGGTTCCTGTGCAGATCCGCCACGGTGCGGAATTGCCCACGCAGGCAGGCCCTATTCGAGCAGCCCGCGAATGTCGGCCTGGCTCAGGTGGCCGCCGGCGAGCTCGGCATCTCCGATGACGCTGTCGAACAGTTTCGCCTTGCCAGCCTTCAACGCCATCACCTTCTCTTCGATGGTGTTTTTGGCCACCAGGCGGTAGACCATGACGTTGCGTTGCTGGCCGATGCGGTGCACGCGATCCACTGCCTGGGCCTCGGTGGCGGGATTCCACCACGGGTCGAGCAGTATGCAATAGTCGGCCTCGGTCAGGTTGAGGCCGAAACCACCGGCCTTCAAGCTGATCAGGAACACAGGCGCCGCCCCGGTGCGGAATCGCTCGATCACCTCGGCCCGCTTGCGGGTCTTGCCATCGAGATAGCAGTAGTCGGATCCGTGTTTGTCCAGCCGGTCGCGCACCCGACCGAGAAAACCGGTGAACTGGCTGAACACCAGAACCCGGTGGCCTTCCGCGGTCGCCTCGTCCAGCAGGTCGAAGAGGACGTCCAGCTTGGTCGCCGGAACCCCCGCATACGTCTCGTCGACCAGGCTCGGGTCGAGGCTCAGCCTGCGAAGGAGCATCAGCGAACGGAAGATCGCGAAGCGGTTGCCGTCGAAATCGTCCATCAGCCCGAGCACCTTCTGCCGCTCGCGATTGAGGTGCCGGTCATAAACAGCACGGTGCTTGGGGGACAGGTCCACCTCGATCACCTGCTCTTGTTTGGCTGGGAGGTCCACGGCCACCTGATCCTTGTTGCGCCGCAGCATCAGGGGTCTGATGCGCTTGTGCAATTGGCCGAGCCGCTCCTGGTTACCTTCGCGTTCGATCGGTGTGCGGTAGTAGTCGGTGAAGCGCTTCGGCGAGGGAAACAGGCCAGGCGCGACGAGGCCCAACAAAGCCCACAGTTCCATCAGGTTGTTTTCCATCGGCGTGCCTGTCACCGCCAGTTTGATGCGGGCGTCGAGCCGCTTGGCGCACTGATAAGTCTTTGACTGGTGGTTCTTCACGAACTGCGCCTCATCGAGGATGAGCCCGGACCAGTTCAACGCGTCGTAGTCGTCATACTCGAGCCGGAACAGCGTGTAGGAGGTCGCCACGATTTCGCAGTGGCCGGCGATCTCATCCAGTTTTTCTCCGCGGCGGGCCTTGGTCTGGTCGATGCTGTTCACGCGCAGATGAGGCACGAAACGCCTGGCCTCGGCGGCCCAGTTGCTCGCCACGCTCGTGGGTGCGACGACGAGGAAAGGCGGGGCCGCATCGTCGCGCTCCCTGACGCGGGCGATCAGGGCGAGCACCTGCAGGGTCTTGCCGAGCCCCATGTCATCGGCGAGTACGCCGCCGAGTCCGCCGTCATACAGTCGGGACAACCACGTGTAGCCCGTCAGTTGGTAGGGGCGAAGTTCCGCGTGGACAGTCGCCGGCAGTGGCGCCGGGGCATCGTCATCGAGCCCGCGCAGGTCATCGACGGCCTGACGCCATTCGGCGGCCTGGGCGGTGACGACGCCGAGTTCCTCCAGTTCGGACCAGAGGCCGGCCTGGAAGCGGCTCAGTCGCAGCGGGCCTGCCGGCGAATCCTGCAGGGCGCGGGCCTCCTCGATCAAGGTGCGCAACCGGTGCAGTTCGGGATTGTCCAAGGAGAAATGCAGGCCGCTCGGCAAGAGGAGCGAGTCCTGACCGGTCGCCAGGGCGAGGAAGAGTTGGTCGAAGGGGACGTCCTCGCCTTCCACGGTCACGGTCACCGACAAGTCGAACCAGTCCCTGCTTTCGTGATTGCTCGTCGTCGACAGGGAGACGATGGGGTTCTCGGCCGAGCGGCGGTAGTCGGCCATATCTTCGGCGATCTCGATCGCCAGGTCGGGCATGTCGCGAATGAGGGGCAGCACATCGGTTGCGAATGCGGCGGCCTGCATGCCCGAAAGTTCGGCTTTCGCGTTGAGCCGCGCCAACGGGGAGCGCGAGTCGAACAACGGGCCGGTCGATCCCACGATCGGATCCAACGCCGCCAGAATGCGTTTCTCCTCGGGTGTATCGCGATAGGACTGTTCCCCGGGCTGCGGCCACAACGGAAGGAACACGCCGGAGTCGTTTGCCAACGCCTCTTCCGGACGGTATTCCCACCTCCAACGCAGTGCGAGTCGGTGCTGGCCGGAGTTCTGGATCTGCAGGTGCAACCGTGGCCGGGGTGGGGAAGGCAGCTGCACTGAGCCGTCCCGGGACTCGACCGGCATACGCGCGACGAGCCGGGGATAGTAGCTGAGCAGGAACTCCGATGATTCAGCCTCTGGTACGTGAATCGGCTCGTCAGCCGTGAGTAGCGAAGCGAAGGCTTCGGTGGCAGGTGCTGAAAACGGCGCAAGCGTGATAGTGCAGTTCTTGAGCGACGGCGCGCCTTCGTCGGCGACAGACCACCAATAGGCCCCGGACGGTTCGCTGCCCCCGGTCAATCCGTGGCTGACGGGATCGAGCCGTGTCTCCCCTGCGTAGATCGAGGGCTGGAGCTGGATGCCGTCCTTCGTGCGGTTCAGGTCCAGCACGGCCTCGACCGGCTCGGCCAGTTCGACCGGCGGTCCGTCTTTGCGTGAATGCACGAACGGGAGGCCGGCGGCCTGTGCTTCGGCGAAAATGTTCCACAACTGGCTCCCGCGCAGCTGATCGAGGTAAATCCACTGATCGCCCTGACCGTAGTAGTAGGTGTGACGGGTAGAGGCTGAGTGGAGTGATTGCAGACTGGTCAGGACCTGATGGTGCCGGGGGTTGAACCGCTTCGTCGCACTGGCATAGGCCAGATTGCGCCAGGAGACTTCCGAACGCACCCATTTGCCCGACTTTCCCATTGTCACAGGACGCATTCCAACCCGGAATGGAAGAGTGCTTCGTGTGTCGTAGCGTGTGGGCTTCGATGCGATCAGCTCGAACTGCACAGCGCGCTCGAGAATCGAGCCCGGGGGTTCCTCGGTGTGCAAAGCCGCGTCCATCGCGCGCCGCCAGGCCTTCTGAGCGGCCGGGACTGGAGCAGCTTGGTGAGCAGACCGGGCGGTCAGAAGCAGTGCCACCACATGTTTGCAGTCGCCGCCGACGGGACAGGAACAATAGCTTTCCTCGACGAAGTTCCCGCGCCCCGGCTCATGGGACACGAACACTTCGGCGACATAAGGTGCTCTGCCTGATCCCGCGATCGTGCCGGTCAGGACGCCTTCGTCGGCGTCCCAGTCGATCTCTCTGACCCGCCGCTGTGAGGCATAAGCGCGGCCACGCGAGTATGAGCCCTCATCGACCGCGCGACGGATCTCCCTCTCATCGATCATGTGAGAGTCCTGGACTGTTCGGGCGCTGCGGTGGGCACGGGATCAGATTACTGGTTGCCCGAGACAAGGCTTCTCGGCACGCCTGATCACCGCCAGGTCAGGGGTCGCTAACTGGGCAACTCGACCGCTTCGAGCGCAAACAGGAGGCTGCCGATCGCGGACGACTTGTCGCCGAGGGCGGCCTGTTCGACGCGCACGGTCTTGGCCACTGGCTCCAGCGCATGGCGTCGTATGCCGTTGCGGACGCCGTCGAATAGGAGGTCGCCGGCGGCGATCATGTCGCCGCCGATGACGATGAGCTCGAGTCCGAGGACATTGGCGAGGATCGCGGCCGCCCGCCCGAGGTAGCGGCCCGAATCCTCGATGAGCCTTTGTGCGCCGGTGTCGCCGTCGAGCGCGAGGGCGATGAGCTCGGTTGCGGTGATGTCGGGCTGTCGTCCGGCGAACTGGGCGATCAGAGCATCGGCGCCGACATACGCTTCGAGGCAACCGCGGCTGCCGCAACGACAAAGCGGACCGTTCTCGTCCATCGTGAGGTGGCCGATCTCGCCGGCCGTGCCCAGGCCGCCGCGGAAGACCTTGCCTTCGAGGATGAGGCCGCAGCCGACGCCCGAGGAGATCTTGAGATAGGCCATCGACGTGCTCCCGACGCCGACGCCGAGAGCGTGCTCGGCGAGTGCGCCGAGGTTGGCGTCGTTGTCCACGAGAGTCTTGACGCCGAACTTTGCCCCGGCGACTGCGGCAGCGTTGACGCCGACCCAGCCCGGGAGGATCGATCCCGAATCGATCGTCCCGCTGTTGCTGATGGGTGCCGGCAGGCCCATGCCGACGGCGCGCAATTCGGAGCGATCGGCGCCCTGACCCGCGAGAAGGCTGTCGAGGAGCTCGGCGGCGAGAGCAAGGCCCTCGGCGTGGTCGTGATCGTTTTTGAGCGGGCGTGCGATGGTCCCGAGGACGTCGCCGGAGAGGTCTCCGAGGGCGATCTGCAAATGGGTGTGGCCGAAGTCGACGCCTGCGACGAGTCCCGCTCCGCGGGCGATCTTCACCGTGGCGCCGCGCCGGCCGGCTCCGCTCTCGGATTCGAGGAAGCCCGCAGCGGACAGTTCCTTGACGATGTTGGACACCGTCGCAGGGGCGAGCTCAGTGGCGCGGGAGATTTCGGCCTGACTGAGCTCGGACTCCAGGGACGCACGCAGCGCCTCGACGACACGGCGTTGGTTCGCCGTTCGCAGAGACGCGGTGGATCCGGGCGCTGACATACGGACACATTGACGCAAGACCCCCGTTGCCGTCAAGACATGTCGACAAAACAGTGAAAATTACGAAATAGAGACTTTTTGTGTTCAACACTTGACGATAACCTTGTGACGTACGACACTTGCAGGCAACGATCGGCGCGCACCCCGCGTCGCTGCCACTGGAGGAAATGTGAAGAAGATTGCACGCGCAGCCATATTGGTTATCGCTGCCGGTACCGGCCTGGCGGCGCTCACCGCCTGCGGTTCCGGCGATGGGGGAGGCGACTCGGGCGGCAACGGCAAGACGATTGCCCTGCTGCTCCCCGAAACTAAGACCACACGCTACGAGGCTTTCGACAAGCCGCTGTTCGAAGCCAAGGTCAAGGAACTCTGTGCTTCCTGCAAGGTCAACTACCTGAATGCAGACCAGGACGCGTCCAAGCAACAGCAGCAGGCGCAGTCGGCCATCACCAACGGCGCCTCGGTGCTCGTGCTCGACCCGGTCGACGGCAAGGCTGCCGCCGGTGTCGTCAAGTCGGCCAAGTCCTCGAAGATCCCGGTCATCGCGTATGACCGCTTCGTCGAAGGCGCTGACTACTACCTGTCCTTCGACAACGAGACCGTCGGCAAGATGCAGGCGACCGCACTCGTCGAGGCGACGGGTGACAAGGGCGAAATCCTGATGCTCAACGGTGCGCCGACCGATCCGAATGCCGCCGACTTCAAGAAGGGCGCGCACAGTGTTCTGGATTCGAGCGGACTGAAGATCGCCGCCGAGTACGACAACCCGGACTGGAGCCCGGACAACGCGCAGAAGTTCACGAGCAGCCAGCTCAACAACATCGACCCGGAAGACGTTGCCGGCGTGTATGCCGCCAATGACGGCCAGGCCGGTGGCGTCATCGCCGCGCTCCGCTCGGCCGGTGTCAAGAAGCTGCCGCCCGTCACAGGTCAGGACGCCGAGCTCGCCGCGATCCAGCGGATCGTTGCCGGCGACCAGTTCATGACGATCTACAAGCCGATACCGATCGAGGCCAACAAGGCCGCCGAGACGGCAGTCGCGGTCGTCAACGGTGACGAAGTCACAGGCACGACCGACTTCAAGGGCGTCAAGTCGTTCATCTTCGATCCGGTCGTCGTCAAGAAGGACAACGTCAAGGACACCGTGGTGAAGGACAAGTTCTACTCGGTCGCCGACATCTGCACCGGTGACTTCGCTTCGGCCTGCTCCGCCGCAGGCCTCAGCTAGGACGCAAGCCGAAAGGGGGCGAGAACGCTCTCGCCCCCTTTGTCGCTGCGTTCATGTCCGAGTACAGATTTCTGGATTAAGGTCACCCCATGGTTACTGCCAATGCACCGGTGTTGACGCTCACCGGAATCGGAAAACGATTCGGCGCCGTGCAGGCGCTCCACGATGTGTCGATAGATGTCCATCCCGGCGAAGTGGTTGCCCTTGTCGGCGACAACGGAGCCGGCAAGTCCACCCTCGTCAAGATCATGTCCGGGGTCTATCAGGCCGATGAAGGTCAGATGGTCTTTGACGGCGAGCCGGTCACCGTCACCGGTCCGAAGCAGGCGCAGGCCCTCGGCATCGCCACCGTCTTCCAGGACCTGGCCCTGTGCGACAACCTCGATGTCGTCGCCAATCTCTATCTCGGCCAGGAGCTCACTGGTGGCGGCACCCTCCAGGAAGTCGAGATGGAAAAGCAGAGCTGGGCACTTTTGCGCCAGCTCTCGGCCAAGATCCCCTCGGTCCGCATACCGATCGCCTCACTGTCGGGCGGCCAGCGCCAGACCGTGGCCATCGCCCGCAGCCTCGTCGGCAATCCCAAGGTCGTGATGCTCGATGAGCCGACCGCCGCCCTGGGTGTCGCCCAGACTGCCGAAGTGCTCAACCTCGTCGAACGACTCCGCAGCCGTGGACTCGGCGTCGTCCTGATCAGCCACAACATGGCCGATGTCCAGGCTGTCGCGGACCGCATCTATGTCTTGCGCCTCGGCCAGAACGGAGCCGAATTCAACATCGGCGACGTCACCACCGAACAACTCGTCGCTGCCATCACCGGCGCGTCGGACAATGTGGTCACTCAGCGGGCGACGCGGGTCCGGGACGAGTCAGCCGCCGCATCCGAAGCGCACAGCGTTGATCCTGACAGTGTTGATCCTGAAGGAAGGGAATCCGAATGAGCGACCCCACCAAAGCCTTCTCCGACAAGGATGACGAGCGCCTGGTCGAGGATTCCTCGCCGAAGGCGCTGCTCCTCGGTTCCATCAACAAGCTCAAATCAGGCGACCTGGGTATGGTCCCGGTCATCGTCGGCCTCATCGCGATCTGGATCGTCTTCCAGACCCAGAACTCGCGCTTCCTGTCTTCACGCAACCTGGTCGAGCTGAGCCTCGACTCGGCCACGATCGGCATGATCTCGATCGGCGTCGTGCTCGTCCTGCTTCTCGGCGAGATCGACTTGTCCATCGGCTCGGTCAGCGGCGTTTCCGGCGCGATCCTGGCCGTCCTTCTCGTCTATCACGACTGGCCCGTGGCGCTCGCGATCCTCGCCTCGCTTGCGGCCGGTCTCGCGATCGGCACCCTGTACGGACTCCTCTACACCCGCTTCGGCGTGCCGAGCTTCGTCATCACCCTCGCGGGCCTGCTCGCCTTCCTCGGGCTGCAACTCATGGTCCTGGGCAAAAACGGCACTGTGAACCTGCCGGTCAACTCATCCCTGATCGACTTCGCCAGCTTCAAGTTCCTGTCGCCGACGGCGTCATACATCCTTGCCGTCGCCGCAGGCCTCGTGTACTTCGTGTTCCGCACCCGGACGATCCGCCAGCGGATCGCGGCCAACCTGTCGGGCCCGACGATCCGGAGCGTTGCCATCCGCGCGGTGTTGCTCACCGTGGCGCTGGCCTACCTTGCGTTCTACCTCAACGAGGACCGTGGCATCGGCTACATGCCGCTGTTGTGGGTCCTGACGATCGTCTTCGTCGACCTCTTGCTGCGCAAGACCGCCTGGGGTCGCCACGTGTTCGCCGTCGGTGGCAATGAGGAGGCCGCGCGCCGCTCGGGTATCGCGGTCAACCGCGTCTACCTCTCGGTCTTCGCGCTGACCTCGGGCTTTGCGGCCCTCGGCGGCGTGCTGGCTGCGGCTCGGCTGCAGTCGGTGGCGCAGACCAGCGGTGGCGCCGACGTCAACCTCATGGCCATCGCCGCCGCGGTCATCGGTGGCACCAGCCTGTTCGGTGGACGCGGATCCACGTATGCGGCGCTGTTCGGGATGCTCGTGCTGCAGTCGATCACCAGCGGTCTCAACCTCATCGGGGTCGAGGCCGAGATCCGCTACATGGTGACCGGTGCCGTGCTGCTCCTCGCAGTGACGATCGACTCCTTGTCACGTCGCGCCCGCACCAGCAGCGGACGCGCCTAGAACTCGCCTTCCCGCTGAGAGTGACGTTCGGCATGCGACACGCCGCGTAGGCCCCGCCGAACGTCACTCTCAGCGGAATGTTGGCGAAATCGCTTGGGGCGCCGTGGGAGGGTGGTGGCCATGGCTGTCATCGAGGCTCAGCATCTGGGCAAGACGTTTGGGTCCAAACCGGCTGTCGTCGACCTGTCCTTCGTGGTGCGGCCGGGGAGCGTTACCGGCTTTCTGGGGCCAAACGGTTCGGGCAAGTCCACGACGATGCGGCTCATGCTCGGCCTCGACCGCGGCGAGGGCCGTACGACGTTCGACGGCAAGGCGTTCGGCCAGATCAAGCACCCGATGCGTCACGTGGGAGCCTTGCTCGAAGCCAAGCCGTTCCACCCGACGCGGCATGCCCGCAACCACCTCCGTATGCTCGCCGTCGCCAACCAGATCCCGACGAGCCGCGTCGATGAAGTCCTCGACATGGTCGGCCTGACGTCAGTGGCCAGCGGCAAGCCCAAGAAGTTCAGCATGGGCATGGGTCAGCGCCTCGGCATCGCGGCTGCCCTGCTCGGCGACCCGCATACGCTCATCCTCGACGAACCCAGCAACGGTCTCGACCCGCAAGGCATCACCTGGCTGCGCAACCTGCTCAAGCACCTCGCCGGCGAAGGGCGTTCGGTGTTCGTCTCCAGCCACTTGCTGCAGGAGATGGCGGTCCTCGCCGATGACCTCGTCGTGATCGGCCGCGGCACGATGCTGGCCAACGGCAAGGTCTCCGACTTCGTCCATCGCAGCACCCGGGGGACCGTGCACGTCATCTCGCCGGACAGCTCGCTGCTCGTCCCCGCGATCACGGCGCTCGGTGGCACGGTGACCGGCGACACGGTAACTGGCGGCACTTTGGCCGGCGACACGGTAACTGGCGGCACTTTGGCCGGCGACGCTGTGACTGGCGACGCGGTGAACGGCGAAGAGGTAGAGCTAACCATCACCGGTCTCACCGCCGAGCAGATCGGCGACGCCGCCCACGAGGTGCAGGCGCGGATCCACCAGCTCGTCACCAAGGACGCAACCCTCGAGGAGGCATTCCTCGACGCGACCGGGCTGTCCGAGGAGTTCAAGGGGGGAGCCGTATGAGGGCCGCCCTCGCCTATGAATGGATGCGGCTGCGCACGGTCCGATCGACCTACTGGCTGATCGGGCTGTCGTTCGCGTTCCAGCTGATCGTGACGATGCTCATCGCCTGGCAACTGCCGGAGTCGGGTCCGTTGTCCGGCGGCGACGGGCCGGTGACCCAGCTCGTGACCGTCGGTGCGGCCTCGGGTGTCGCACCGTTGTTCCTCGCCTACATCGTCGGGATCGTGGGGGTCTTCTCCATGGGCCACGAATACCGGCACGGGATGATCCGCGCGACGCTTACCGCCATACCGAGTCGCACCGCAGTGTTCGTGGCGAAGCTGCTGACCACCGGGGTGGTCGCAGCAGGCGCCGCGATCGGCTGCGTCGCCATCGGGCTCCTGAGTGCCGTGGTGTTCGGCGTCGACATGGCGACGTTCGACCGACTCTCGAAACTGACCTTCGGCGTCGTGCTCTTCACGGTCCTCTTCACCTGGTCCGGGCTGGCCTACTCGGCGCTGCTCCGCAACCAGACGGCTGCCGTCGCCATGCTCATGCTGGTGCCCACAGTGGTCGAATCGATCATTCGTGCCGTCGTCATCGCCATCAAGGCCGGCTCGGACGACCCGAGCGGCCGCGGGGGATACGTCAGCATCCTCAAATACCTTCCGTATGACGCGGGTGGCCAGATGTACACCCGGGCATCCCTCGACGACCTGCTCAGCTTCCTCGGCTACACGCCTTTCGGGGCTGTCGGGGGAGGCATCGTGTTCGGGACGTTCGTCGGTGGGCTCCTCGCACTGGCGTATGCACTGTTCTTGCGCCGCGACGCGTAGATCGCGATGCCCTGACGGCCCGTCCGAGCGTTAATTGTGCCTTGGATCACAGCGGCAGGTACCCTGTGGACTGTGGCCCGCAGCAATGACCTTGCCGTTCCGCCCGGAGCCGATCCCGCAACGTTGACGCGCTTCCTCAACGTTGCGCATGACGAATTCGTCAGCACCGGGCTCGCTGGTCCTGCCGTCAGGCAGCTCGTCGTCGAGTCATGGCAGCGCAGTGTCGACAGCGGCATCAACCCCGAAGACACACGCGCGCCGATCCGGATCAATGAGCAGGCTCTGGCTGAGATCCGCGCCGCCCACCCCCTTTCAACCGTCATGCCGGTCATCCGCCGACTGCTCGTCGACAGTGCGGCCGAGGCCGGACTTCTCGTCGCCGTCAGCGACGCGGCCGGCCAGCTCCTCTGGGTTGAAGGCTCCTCGAGCCTCCGTGCCCGCGCCGAGTCGATGCACTTCGTCGAGGGAGCCGACTGGAGCGAGGCCAGTGCCGGCACCAACGCTCCGGGCACGGCTCTGGCCCTTGACCGACCCGTGCAGATCTTCGGCCCTGAGCATTTGTCGCGCCAGGTCACCCCGTGGAGCTGCTCGGCCGCCCCGATCCACGACCCCGACACAGGCGCGATCCTCGGCGTCCTCGATCTCACCGGCGGCCACGAAGTCGCGGCTCCCCAAAGCCTGTCACTGGTCCGCGCCACGGTCGCCGCGGCCGAAGCCGAGCTCAAGCTCCACCGCCTCAGCGGCACCCCGCACACCCGCACTTTCACGTCGTCGGGCTGGACGGCTCCGCGGATGGACGTCCTCGGCAGCCACGGCGCGGTCCTGTCGTATGCGACCACGACGACCCGCCTGAGCCTTCGGCACAGCGAAATCCTGTTGCTGCTCGCTTGTGCCCAACACGGCATGACGACGGGGGAGCTGGCGGTTGCCCTCAGCGACGACGAACAAGCCTCGGTCACGATTCGGGCCGAGCTATCGCGGTTGCGCGGGCTTCTCGGCCCGATCGAGCTCGCGTCGCGCCCATACCGGCTGACCAACGCCATCGACACCGATGTGGCCCGCGTGCGCGATGCGCTCAAGGCCGGCGAGGTACGACGCGCGGTCACGGCCTACAAGGGACCGATCCTGCCGACGTCGACGGCACCTGCTATCGAGCAGATGCGCGACGAGCTCCATATGCACCTGCGGTCGAGCCTTCTCGCGCGAAAGGATGCTGACGCGCTGCTGTCGTTCGCCGACACCGCGCATGGGCGCGACGACTACGAAATCTGGCAAGCGGCGCTCTCGGTGCTTCCGCCGTCATCCCCGCGCTACACGCAGGTCGCGGCGCATTGCGCCAAGCTCGACGCCGAGCTCGCCTGATCACTCCGTGGCGGTGACCTGGCGTCCACCCGGCTCCTGAAGCGGTGACCTGGCGTCCACAGGCGGACGTGCTGTGGACGCTGGCTCACCGCCGAAGGTCGGACGCAACCTTCTGTGCAACGTTGACGCAACGGTGCCGTGACTACCGTCACACCCACTGAGTTCAATGAGCCTTTTTGGCCAATATGTATGGAGCTGCACATGACTGTTTACGCCCAGCCGGGGACCGAAGGAAGTCTGGTTACCTACAAGCCGCGTTATGACAACTGGATCGGTGGCACGTATGTCGCGCCGGTTAAGGGCGAGTATTTCGAAAACCCGTCGCCGGTCAACGGCAAGGTGTTCTGCGAGATCGCCCGCTCGACTGCTGAGGACATCGAGCTGGCTCTCGACGCCGCCCATGCTGCCGCACCGGCCTGGGGCAAGACCTCGGTCACCGAGCGCGCCAACATCCTCAACAAGATCGCCGACCGCATCGAGGAGAACCTCGAAATGCTCGCCGTCGGTGAGACCTGGGACAACGGCAAGCCGGTCCGCGAGTGTCTCGCCGCCGACATGCCCTTGGTCGTCGACCACTTCCGCTACTTCGCCGGAGCGATCCGCGCGCAGGAAGGCAGCCTCTCGCAACTCGACGAGGACACCGTGGCTTATCACTTCCACGAGCCGCTCGGCGTTGTCGGCCAGATCATCCCGTGGAACTTCCCGCTGCTCATGGCGACGTGGAAGCTCGCCCCGGCCCTTGCCGCGGGCAACGCGGTCGTGCTCAAGCCTGCCGAGCAGACGCCTGCCTCGATCATGCTGCTCATGGAACTGATCGCCGATCTGCTTCCTGCCGGCGTGCTCAACGTGGTCAACGGATTCGGCGCCGAAGCCGGTGCGCCGCTGGCCCAGTCGAGCCGCATCCGCAAGATCGCCTTCACCGGCGAGACGACGACCGGTCGCCTGATCGCGCAGTATGCGAGCCAGAACCTCATCCCCGCCACGCTGGAACTCGGCGGCAAGAGCCCCAACATCTTCTTCGATGACGTGGCCAAGGCCGACGACGCGTTCTACGACAAGGCACTTGAGGGATTCGCGATGTTCGCGCTCAACCAGGGCGAAGTCTGCACCTGCCCGAGCCGTGGGCTCATCCAGAACTCGATCCTCGACACGTTCCTGACCGACGCGACCCAGCGAGTCAAGGCGATCGTCCAGGGCAACCCGCTCGACAGCGACACCATGATCGGTGCGCAGGCGAGCAACGACCAGCTCGAGAAGATCCTGTCCTACATCGACATCGGCGTGAAGGAAGGCGCCAAGATCATCACCGGCGGCGAGCGCGTCGACCTCGGCGGCGACCTGTCCGGCGGCTATTACATGGCGCCGACGATCTTCCAGGGCAACAACAAGATGCGCGTTTTCCAGGAAGAGATCTTCGGTCCAGTCGTCTCGGTTACCGGTTTCGAGGACTACGACGAGGCCATCTCCATCGCCAATGACACGCTCTACGGGCTTGGTGCCGGCGTATGGTCGCGTGACACGCACACTGCATACCGTGCCGGTCGCGACATCCAGGCCGGACGCGTGTGGACGAACTGCTATCACCAGTACCCGGCGCACGCCGCCTTCGGCGGTTACAAGTCGTCCGGCATCGGCCGCGAGAACCACAAGATGATGCTCGACCACTACCAGCAGACGAAGAACCTGTTGGTGTCGTACGACCAGAACAAGCTCGGCTTCTTCTGATGGTCAGGCCGCGATGACCAGTCGTGTCGCGATCACCCCGAAGGCTGCGGAGCTCCTCCGCAGCCTTCGGGTCACGCACGACAAGCCGCTGATGTTCCACCAGTCCGGCGGATGCTGCGACGGGTCGGCGCCCATGTGCTTCACGCAGGGTACTTTTTTGACCGGTTCGTCCGACGTATTCCTCGGTGAGCTCGAATTCGGCGGATCGGAGGTCGCGCCGGTATGGATCTCGAAGGAGCAGTTCGCCTACTGGTCGCACACCCACATCACGATCGACGTCGTGCCGGGTCGCGGCGCGGGCTTCTCGATCGAGGGGCCGACCGGCAACCGGTTCATCATCCGCTCCCGGATCTTCACCGAAGACGAGACGGCTCAGCTTGTCGAGCCCCGCACCGGCTGACCAGGACTTCCTTGGGGCTGGGTGTAAATCGCTGTTACAGTTCCCCTGATGTGACGCGCGCGATAGCCTCGACTACCGCTGGAATGGGATCTGGAGCACGTATGAGTGATTTGGGATTCAAGATCAAGGTCTTTCGACAGATCGGTCTTCTGAAGCCACAACTTCCGCACCGGCTTATCGGCGCAGGTTTCCAACTCGCCAAGTGGGGCCCCGGATTCCCGTCGGCGGTCGGCGCCGCGGCGGCGCGATTCCCCAACCAGCTCGCCATCATCGACGACGCCGGTGAACTGACCTGGCGCCAAGTCCGCGACGAGGCCAACAGGCTCACACAGGGCCTCAAGGACAAGGGCCTCGAAGCGGGCGACTCGGTCGCACTGCTCGCCCGCAATCACCGCTACATGGTCATTGCTGCAGTCGCCATCATGCAGGCCGGTGGACGCATCCTCCTGCTCAACACCATGGCCAGTGCCTCCCAGCTCGGTGAGCTCTCCGCCCGCGAGAACGCGAAGTTCGTCGTCCTCGACCAGGAATTCCTCACCGTCGGCGAGAGCGTCGACCGCGACAAGTTGATCCTCGGCTGGGTCGACGGCGAAAAACCGGCCGACATCCCCAGTCTCGACGAGATCGCTGCCGGCAAGTCCGCCAAGAATCACGCCAAGCCCGCCCGACACGGTTCGGTCATCATCTTCACCTCGGGCACGACCGGGCTTCCCAAGGGTGCCAAGCGCGAAGAACCCGAAGACCTCAAGCCCCTTCTCGCGTTCTTCGGCTCCATTCCCTATCGCGGCAACAAGACCGTCGTCCTCGCCGCGCCGTTGTTCCATTCGTGGGGCCTCATCAACTTCGGCTTCGGCCTTTCGACCGTCCCGACCTATGTCATGCGCCGGCGCTTCGACGCCGTACAGGTCATCAAGGACATCGAGAACTACAAGGCCGACGTGCTCGTCGTCGTTCCGTTGATGATCCAGCGCCTCGTCGACATCGACCCCGACGTCATCAAGAAGACCGACACCAGTTCACTGCGCATCACCGCGAGCAGCGGCTCGGCGCTCGCCGGTGACCTGGCCAACCACTTCATGGACCTCTACACCGATTCGGTCTACAACTTCTATGGCGCCACCGAGACCGGCTGGGTTACGATCGCTTCCCCCGAACAGTTGCGGGCTGCGCCCGGGACGGCCGGTACGCCACCGTTCCGCACCAATGTCCTCATCCTCGATGTCAACGGCAAGGAAGTGCCGCAAGGCGAGACCGGCGTCATCCACGTCGGCAACGACATGCCGTTCGGCGGCTACACCGACGGCAACACCAAGAGCTTTGCCAACGGGCTCATGAGCACCGGCGACCTCGGTCATTTCGACGAGGAAGGTCGCCTGTTCGTCTCCGGACGCGACGACGACATGGTCATCTCCGGCGGCGAGAACGTGTTCCCCCGAGAGCTCGAGGACGCCCTCATCGACCATCCGAGCATCTCCGATGTCGTCGTGACCGGCATACCCGACAAGGCCTGGGGACAGTGCCTCGCGGCCTACATCGTCGTACGCGAGGGCGAGAAGCTGACCGAGGACGAGATCGTCGCGTATGCGAAGGAACGCGTCGCCCGGTTCGCCGTGCCGCGCAAGATGATGTTCCTCGACGAATTGCCCCGCAACCCCACCGGCAAGGTCATGAAGCGCGAACTGCCCGACTTCGAGTAGCGCCTTCCACCCGCTGTGGGAGGGTTCTTCCGTGGACATTGTTTACGCGCCCAATCCCGACGGGCAGCCCGATCCGGGCGAAATCGTCTGGGCATGGGTTCCGTATGAAGAGGACGCGACCCAAGGCAAGGACCGGCCGCTGCTCATCATCGCCCGGGAGGGCGAATCCGTGATCGGCCTGATGCTGACGTCCAAGGACCACGACCGCGACCACGCCCAGGAAGCCCGCGAAGGCAGGTTCTGGACCGACCTCGGCACCGGACCCTGGGACCGCCAGGGGCGGGTCAGCGAAGTGCGCATCAACCGGTTCATCAGGCTCGACCCGCACACCGTTCGACGCGAGGGAGCCGTGCTCGATGAGGCGCGCTTCAACCACATCGCCACCGAAGCGAGACGGCACCTTGAGTAGTCCTGTGGGCCGTGTCGACGCCTTCCAGCGCAAACACAAGGCACTCGGTTTCCCGATCGCGGTGGTCTACAAGTACTTCGATGACCAGGGCGCCTATCTCGCCGCGATCATCACCTACTACGCGTTCATCGCGATCTTCCCGCTGCTCCTGATGGGTTCATCGATCCTCGGGTTCTTCCTGCAGAATGACCCCGGCCTCCGCGACCGGCTGCTCAACTCAGCGCTGAGCCAGTTCCCGATCATCGGCGATCAGCTCGGCCGGCCCGAGGGGCTCAGCGGCAGCACCTCGGCCATCGTCATCGGCGCCGTGGCGGCGACGTACGGTTCGATGGGGCTCGGCCAGGCTTGTCAGAACGCGGCCAACGTCGCCTGGTCGGTGCCGCGCAACAGCAGGGCCAACCCGTTCCTCATGCGGTTCCGCAGCCTGATCTTCCTTGCCATCGGGGGACTGGGCATCCTTGCCGTGGCCATCACGACGTCCCTGTTGGCCAACCCCGAGTCCCTGGGCACCAGGGTCGAGGAGGGTCTCAGCTGGCTCATCCGCATTGCCGGTTTCCTGCTGACCGTGCTGATCTTCGTGGGCCTGTTCCGTCTCGTGAGTGCGGGCCGCGCCGGGGTGCGGTCGGTCTTCCCGGGCGCCTTTGCCAGCGCGGTGATGTGGCAACTGCTCCAGATGGTCGGCAACTCCTTCGTCAAGAACATGCTCACCACGGCCAACCAGATGAACCGGACGTTTGCCCTGGTCCTGGGACTCCTCGCGTTCATCTATGTCGCCGCGGTCATGGCGGTCATGGGGCTGGAGCTCAACGTCGTGCTTCGTCGCAAGCTCTATCCGCGCGCCCTGCTCACGCCGTTCACCGACAATGTGTCGCTCACGCAGGCCGATCGGCGGGCCTATTCGGGCTACGCCAAATCGCAGCGGCACAAGGGCTTCCAGTCGGTCGAGGTGACGTTCGGGGAACGCAAGAAGAAGGACGCCCCGCCTTCGGCGACCCCGCCCGATTCCCCACCGAAGTGATCGCCGGCGGACGGGGGAGACCTCGCCGTCCGGACGGGAGATTCCGCCTGTCACGCCAGTGACCTCAGATGACGCGCGTCACTAATGTCAAAGGCAGTTCGAACACCTCATTCGACAAGCGGTGGCTGTTGTCCGTGGACGAGGTGCCTGTCAAAAAACGCCACTCCGGAGGCTCCCAATGAGCACATCAACACTCGAAACCGAGACCCACGTCGCAACCCCCGCCCCCCTTCCCTCGGCACTCGGCGACCCGTTCGCCCTCGGCCTTGCCAGCTTCGGCATATCCGCGCTGGTGCTGTCCTCGGTCATGTCCGGCCTGATCGGCGGCGCGGCACTCCCGGCCGTGCTCGCCCTCGCGTTTGCTCTGGGGTTCTTCACCGAACTGGTCGCGGGTATCGTGCACTTCCAGCGTGGCGAAACCTTCCCGGCAGTCGTGTTCACGACGTATGCGGGCTTCTGGCTGAGCTACGTGATGCTGGTGCAGTTCTTCCTGCCCGCTGTCACCGAGGCCAAGGGCGACGCCGCCGCGATCACAGGCGTGTTCCTTCTCGCCTGGGCGGTCTTCTCGACCTACATGCTGCTGGCGGCGGTGCGTACGACGCGAACCGTGCTTCTCATCTTCGTGCTCCTCACCGCGGTGTTCTACTTGGCCGCTCTCGGCTCGTTCCTCGGAAACACGTTCCTCTCCGAGCTCGCCGGATTCGTGCTGATCGCCGATGCGCTCGTGGCGCTCTATCTCTCGGCGGCGAGCATCGTTGCCGCCACGTGGGGCCGGGAAGTCCTCCCCGCTCCGTAGCAACCCGGCTCAGATACTGCCCGCTGGTCGAGGTTCTCCATGCCTCGGCCGGCGGGCTCTTTTCTGTCGGGACACAGTGTTTTGCGGGTGCGCAGTTTTTGTCGGTGAGCAGTGAAATGGTGTCCGTATGACGACGTGCGCGATTCTGCTTCCCGGTTCCGGTCTCGGCTCATGGACCTGGGGCAAGGTGGCCCCCGATCTCGATCAGGTGGTCACGATCGACTATCCCGCCGAGACGAAGACCGACTGGGGCCTGGCCGACTACGCGCGCCATGTAATCACCCAGATCGATGCGGCCGAAGCCGACCGCGTGACTCTGGTCGGCCATTCGATCGGCACGGTTGTCGCCCTGGAGACAGCGGCTCTGCTCGGTGACCGGGTCGACGGCCTGCTCAGCATCGCCGGTGTCGTGCCCGCACCAGGTGGCTCGTTCTTCTCGGCTTTCCCGTTCCCGCAACGGGCCATCGTCAGCACGATGGTTCGCCTCCTGGGGACTCGTCCGCCTGAGGGGATGCTCCGCAAGGGTCTTTGTGCCGGTCTCGACGGGGCCGGCGCGGACGACGTCATCGGCCGTTTTGCTCCCGAATCCCAGCGGTTGTTCCGTGACGAGCCGCGACAGCCGGACGCGGTTTTCGCGCGCGGCTACATCCATACGACGAGGGACAAAGAGGTCCCGCCGGCGCTGCAGCAACGATTCGACGAGCGGCTCGGCGCGGGATTCAGAGCCGAGGTGGAGTCCGGCCATTTGCCGATGCTCGAGGGTCCCGGCCGACTCGTCGCAGTCATTCGTGACTTCCTTGCCACAGTCTGAGCGGTGGCTACTCCCACCCACTAGGCTTGACACAACGTGACGCGCGGCGAGCGCCGTTGCCGTCGCAATCATTGTGCAGCGCATCGAGAAGAGGGAACGCCATGCCCACGGGCCAAGTGAAGTGGTACGACGCCGACAAGGGCTTTGGATTCCTGAGCCAGGACGAAGGCCCCGACGTCTATGTGCGTGCCGAGGCGTTGCCCGACGGTGTCACAGCCCTGAAGTCCGGCGCTCGGGTCGAGTTCGGCATCGTGCAGGGACGCAAGGGCGACCAGGCGCTTCAGGTCCGGCTCCTCGATCCCGTCACCTCGGTGTCGAAGTCCCAGTCGCAGGCCCGCCGCAAGTCGCCCGAAGACATGGCCGTCATCGTCGAGGACCTCATCGGTCTGCTCGACGGCATCGGTGAGGGCTACCGCCACGGTCGCCACCCCGACGCCAAAGCCGCCAAACCGACGGCCAATCTCCTCCGCGCACTGGCCAGCGAGCTCGAGCTCTAAGTTCAGTCCCCGCTGGGAGTGACGTTTGGCAGGCGCTCCTCGGCGTGTCCCATGCCAAACGTCACCCTCACGGTGTTGGTGGCTGAGGACTTGTGGGAGCCTCCTGCTGCTTGGCGGCAGCCAGATGGGGCTGCACGACGACGAAGACGAGCCAGGCCACCAACACCGCAGCCGTGACGAACAGGCCGACCCGTGGAGGCTGCAGGGCCAATCCGAGCCCGGCGAAGCCGCCGATGACCCACGACAGCTGCAGCAGTGTCTCCGATCGCGCGAAGACGCTCGTGCGGACCGCCTCGCGCACATCGCGCTGGATGAGCGCGTCGAGGCTCAGCTTGCCGAGTGACTGGCAGATGCCGACCGTGAGGCCCAGCAGCATGGCCGTCAACAAGGTGTAGGCAACCGCCGCGAAGCTGACCACCACGACGTCGAGCACCAGCACGAAAACGACGACGGCTTCGGGCTTGCGGGTTTTCATGCCCGAGCCGAGCAGGACGCCGATCGTGCTGCCGATGCCGGCGGCACCGATGACGAGGCCCATGAGGAGGGTGACCCGGTCCTCCCAGCCCTCGAACGGCCGGTCGCGCAGGATGAAAGCCATGAACAGGGTGAGGAACCCCGAGAGGAACCTCAGGCCGGCGTTGCAGCGCAGGGCGTTGACCACCGAATGCGTGACCGAGAGCTGGCGCTTGCCTTCGCCGGCGGTGGTGATGGCGCCAGGCTCCTCGCCTTCGCTGGAGTCGACCCGCGTGGGCAGGAGTATGGCCAGCACCGTGCCGATGACGAAGATGACGAAGGCGTAGCGAAGGGCCCATGGAGAGCCGATCGCAGCCGCTCCGATCGCGAGCGGCGCGGATATGGCCGCCGCTGCGGTGCCGGTCAGCGAGATGCGTGAGTTTGCCTTGACCAGGGTGAATCCATCGGGCAGCACGCGCGGGACCGCCGACGCCCGCGTGACGCCATAGGCCTTGGAGGCGACCAGGCAACCGAGCGCGGCAGGGAAGAGCGCCGCGGAATCGCCGTCGACGGCTCCGGCCAGCACCCAGCAGCAGAAGGCGCGGATGGCCAGGGTGGCGCCGATTGCCCATCGTCGACCGCGACGGAAACGGTCGAGGAACGGGCCTATCAAGGGGGCGACGATCGCGAACGGCAGCATCGTCAGGAGCAGGAAAGTGGCGACCTGACCGCGGGCCTCACCCGACGGGACAGTGAAGAACAGGGTTCCGGCGAGCGAAACCGCCACCGCGGCATCGCCGGCGGTGTTGAACGCGTGCATCTCCAACAGCCTGGACAAGCCGCTTTCGCCGGCGCCCTTGGCGTGGGTGAACCGCCGGGCACCGGTGTATGCCTTGGTGCTTCCGGTGGCGATGATGCGTGCCGTGCTTCCGGTGACGCGGCGTGCGGTCTGCGCCGATTTCCTGACCCGGGAAGCATTGGGCCGTGACGGGTCGGTGTGGGAAGGCTCGGGGGCAGTTGGCTGCTCGGGTTCCTCCATACGCCCATCCTGCCTTACCCCCTTACCCATCGCAGGCCGGACATAAGCGACAATCGACGTATGCCCACTTCTGCCGATTCCGTAAGCGCCGCCGCGACCGAAATCGCCCGCGCCGCGCTCCTCGAGGCAACCGATGAGGGCACCGTCGGCGAGGCGCTCGGCGTCACCGCGGACGGCGAACGCTTCGTTTCACACCTCTTCGCCTGCACCAAGCCCGGCTACCTCGGCTGGTACTGGGCGGTCAGCGTCACGCGCGCCCCGGACAGCGACAAGGTCACCGTCAACGACGTGGTCCTACTCCCCGGTGACGACGCCATCATCGCGCCGTCCTGGACCCCCTACAAAGACCGCATCCAGCCCGGCGACCTCAGCCCCGGCGACGTGCTCCCGCCCGACGACGATGACCCGCGGCTTGTGCCGGCCTGGTTCGCCGGCGACGTCGACGACAACCCTGCCGACCGTGCCGTCGCCAAGGACGTCGCCATCGGCCGCCCACTGGTCTTGTCGATCGAGGGCCGCGAACAAGCCGCCCAGCGTTGGTATGAAGGTGACCAGGGACCCGATGTCCCGATCGCCCAGCAAGCCCCCGGTGTCTGCCGCAGCTGCGGCTTCCTCGTCCGCATGGCCGGACCGCTGTCGCTGTCCTTCGGCGTCTGTGCCAATGCGATGGCCAACGACGACGGCCGCGTCGTGGCCTTCGCCCACGGTTGTGGTGCGCACTCGGGCGCCAAGCTCGGCAAGTCGGCCGCACCCCAGGTGCTGGCGCCACACGTGTTCGACACGGTGTCCGTCGATGGCGTCGACCTCATCTGATCCAGCCTGCGGTTGTTGACTGCGTCACGCTTGCCACCACTTAGTTGCATGCTACAACTAAGTAAATTATAGTTGCAGGGTGCAACTTGATACCAAGACCCCTGATGCCCAGCCGACCGGCGAACTGACCCACCGCGAGATCCTCGAGGTGCTGGTCGGCCTGCTTGCCGCGCTCTTCACCGCGATCATCAGCTCGACGATCGTGTCGAACGCGCTGCCGACGATAATCGCCGACCTCAACGGCTCGCAGACCCAATACACCTGGGTCGTGACGGCCTCGCTCCTCGCCATGACTGTGAC
>JALYQD010000066.1 GCA_030856025.1 Actinomycetota bacterium | reverse complement strand
CGCGGACATAGGGCATGACCCGACGGGAGGCGAAGAATTCCGGCCACGTCGGCAGCGAGCGGTTGGGCAACGGTGCGAGCCCGACGAACCCGTCGGAGGCAGCGCCGAACTGTTCCGAACCGGCCTGGTGTGTGACGGCCAGCGCTCTCCCGAGGTTCTCGCCCATGTCGCCAGACGGGCGGGCGGGTTCGATCCATTCGAGGATCACGCAGTCGTCGGCCGAGGCGAGGAGCTCTGGGACCTTTGCGCCCTCGGCATCACGCAACCACTTCAGTCCTTCGCTCTCGCTGCGGAAGAAGCCGTCCGGGGCATGGGCGCGGGTTTTCATGACCGCGCTGCGACCGTCAGTCAGTCGCAGCCGCGTCGACGTGCAGATGTCTCCGCCGGCCACGGGCGTTGTGGAGACGACGCCGCGGCCCAGAAGGGCCTCAGCCCGTGCCGCGATGCCTGCCATCCGTGCCATGTTGTTGACCGTACCGCCAGTATCGAGCCAGCGGAAACTAACGCGAAATTAACTCCGGCAACCGTCTGACCAGATTGTCTGCGGTGCGTTCGACCATCTCGAGCACCTCGCGGAAACCCCGGTCGCCGCCGTACCAGGGATCGGGCACCTCGTTGTCGCGCTCGGTGGCGTCGGGGTCGAAGTCCCGGAACATCCGCAGCTTGCCCAGGGAGACGACACTCGGCGCCAGATCGGCCATGTCGGCGTAGTTGCTTTCGTCCATCGCCAGCAGCAGGTCGTAGCCGGCATACCAGTCGATGTCGAACTTGCGGGCGACGTGCCGCGAGGGGTCGTAGCCGGCCATGCTCAGGATGGCCGCCGCGCGCTGGTCCATGGGTTCGCCCGTATGCCAGCCGCCGGTGCCGGCCGAGGCGACCGCGACCCGATCGGACAGGCCGGCCGCCTCGAGGCGGGATTGCAGGACGACGTGGGCCATGGGCGAACGGCAGATGTTGCCGAGGCACACCAGGGCGACGCGGTAGGTCACTTCTTGGAGAAGAACGTGCCCAGCACGGCGTTGACGATCGAGATCACGACCGAACCAAGGACTGCCCACCAGAAGCCATCGATGAAGAAAGCGACGTCGAGCTTGCCGGCGACCCAGTCGGTGAGCAGCAGAAGCAGGGCGTTGATGACGAGGAGCGCAAGGCCGAGCGTGATGATGATGAACGGCAACGACAGCGTCTTCACGACCGGCGCCACGAACATGTTGATGACCGTGAAGATCGCGGCGACCACCGCGAGGGTGATCAGTTGCTCGGCCGTGGTGGCGCTGCTGTCGCCGATGCTCATGTGAGTGCCGAGCAGCCCTGCTGCTGCGGCGAGGGCTGCGGCGCTGAGCACCCATGACGTCAAAAACTTAGGCATGGACGAATTGTTGCATCACGCATCCCAGATCCCGCATCCCAGTGGCGGTGGCTCAGCGTCCATTCACCGCCGCGGGGTGGACGCAAGGTCACCGCTGGCCGAGGGTGGTGGACGCTAAGTCACCGCTCGCCCAGGCGGGCTATTGCGGCGGCAAAGCCGTATGGATCTCGCGACGCGCGGACTGGGCGAGGCCGATTCCGGCAAGGACCAGGACACCGCCGACCACCTGGACGGCATTGAGCGACTCGGTGAACCAGGCCCAGCCGAGCACGACCGCGATGACCGGCTCGAGGGTCGCGATGACCGTGACGACAGTCGCCGGAATGTGTTGCAGCGCGATCAGCTGGAGGAAGAACGGTGCCACCGTGCCGAGCAGGATGATCCAGCCGACGAGAAGCAAGAGCGGCAGGGAGAACTCGTCGAGGTTTCCCAGCAGCGACGCATCGACCGAGAGCGTTTCGGCCTTCCAGATCGGTGCGATCACATTCATGACCACCGTGGCGAACGCGAAGGCCCACAGGATGATGCGCAGCGGGTCGTCGAAGCCTACGTTGTGCTCGCCGAGGAGGAAGTAGGAAGCGAAGCTCACAGCGGCGGCCAGTCCCATGATGATGCCGAGCGTGTCGAAGTCGAGCCCCATCCACACCTGGCCCACGGTGGCGATGCCGACCAGCGACAGGGCGACGGCGGACCACATGCGGTTGCGCACCTGCTCGCCGCGTATGAACCGCACCCACAGGACGACGAGCACCGGCGCGAGGTATTCGATGAGCAGCGCGATGCCGAGCGGGAGCCGGTTGATTGCGATGTTGTACGTGAGTTGCAGTGAAGCGACGCCGACCAGTCCGAGCGCCGCGATGAGCAACAGGCTCGATCCCGTCGGCGGACGCAATGCCGACCGGCGCCAGATGAGCGCGGCGAGCGCGAAGACCAGCGTCGCGCCGGTGATACGCAGTGTGGTCAGCGATTCGGGGCTGATGCCGGCCCGCATGGCGACCCGCGAAACCGCGCCGTTGACGCCGAACAGGACGGCGCCGAATATGACCAGCCCATATCCGAGTCGGGGGCGGGTCTGTGGCACCCGCTGATTGTGGCAGCCGCTCCTGACTGCGCGGGATATACCCTGCCGGTATGCCCGTTCCCCGCACCCGCGAAGCGCTCGACGGTATCCCGGTTTACAAACCGGGCAAGCCCGCCGCCAGTGACGCCTACAAGCTGTCCAGCAACGAAAACCCCTACGCGCCGTTGCCAGGCGTGATCGAGCGGGCCACCGTCGAGCTCGGGCACATGAACCGCTATCCCGACGCCGGCTGCGTCGCGTTGTATGACGCCCTCGCCGACCGATTCGAGTTGAGCCCCGACCACTTCGCAGCCGGTACGGGCTCGGTCGCGGTGCTGTTCTCACTGCTCAACGCGATGTGCAGCGACGGCGACGAAGTCGTCTACGCCTGGCGTTCGTTCGAGGCCTACCCGATCGCCGTCGAGCTGACCGGTGCGCGCTCGGTGCGGGTCCCGCTCGCCGCCGACGCGACGCACGACCTCGACGCGATGGCCGCGGCGATCAGCGACCGCACCAGGATCGTCCTCGTGTGCACGCCCAACAATCCCACCGGGCCGATCGTCACCGCCGCCGCTCTCACCGATTTCCTCGCCAAGGTCCCGCCACACGTGGTTGTCGTCGTCGACGAGGCGTACGTCGAGTTCATCCGCGAACCCGATGCGGTGAAGGGACTCGAGTTCCTCGCCGAGCACGACAACGTCGTCGTCCTCCGCACCTTCTCCAAGGCCTATGGGCTTGCCGGTCTCCGCGTCGGCTATGCGATCGCCCGGCCGCAGATCGCCGAGGCGATCCGCAAGGCCACGGCGCCGTTCAGTGTCAGCGACCTTGCCCAGGCGGCCGCCATTGCGTCGCTCGAATCGTTCGAGGAGCTCGCCAAACGCGTCGACGCCCTGGTCGCCGAGCGCGACGCCATGGTCGGCACCTTGCGTGGCCAGGGTTGGGAAATTCCTGACGCCCAGGGCAATTTCGTCTGGTTGCCGCTGGGCGAGGACGCGCTGCCTTTCGCCGCAACCTGTGACCCGGTTTCGGTGCGTCCGTTCGCCGGCGACGGCGTACGTGTCAGCGTCGGCGACCCGTCCGTCAACGAAGAATTCCTGGCCGCAGCGGGCGCCTGGCAGGCCCGTTCCGCGAGCTGACCTGCGGGCTTCGCAACCGCGGAACCGGCAAGCCCGTACGAGGGCCGCGGCGATTGGTTATTTCGGCTCCGAGGAGTTACCGTAATCCTACTTGTGACGCCAGTCACAACATGTTGTCGAGTCGTTGCCGCACCACCTCCGTGGCGAGATTCGGCGCATCTTCGACACCGGAGCGGTCACCCCCGCAGCCGGCTGATTGAGGGAGTACGCATGAGCGCACCCGTGCCCGATTCTTACGTAGCTGACGACCCGGATGGAACGTATCCGCTGGTCCAGCTCCTGACACCCGAAGGCCAGCGTGTCAGTCACGCGGACTTCTCATACACCGGCGACGACGACAGCATCCGCGACCTTTACCGCGACCTGTACATGATGCGCCGCATCGACTTCGAAGCCCACGCATTGCAGCGCCATGGCGAGATCGGCCTGTGGGCTCCGGCACAGGGCCAGGAGGCCGCCCAGATCGGCTCCGGCCGTGCGCTTCGCCCGCAGGACTTCGCCTTCCCGACCTACCGCGAGCACGGGGTCGCGTTGTGTCGCGGCGTCGACCCGGCGCTCCTCCTCGGGCTGTTCCGCGGAGTCGAGCTCGGTGGCTGGGATCCGGCCGAACACGGGTTCGCGCTCTACAGCATCGTGATCGGTGCGCAGACCCTTCACGCCACCGGTTATGCCATGGGCCTCACCCTCGACGGCGCGGTCGGCCACAACGACCCCGAGCGCGACGCGGCCGTCATCGCCTACTTCGGCGACGGTGCCACGAGCCAGGGCAGTGTCAACGAAGCATTCGACTGGGCCGCGGTGTTCAACGCGCCGGTCGTCTTCTTCTGCCAGAACAACCAATACGCGATTTCTGCCCCGATCGAACGCCAGACGCGCGTCCCGATCGCTCAGCGCGCCCAGGGCTTCGGCTTCAAGGGCATCCGCGTCGATGGCAACGACGTCCTCGCGTGCCACGCAGTCACCTCCGCAGCCATGCAGAAGGCGCGCGACGGCGAAGGACCCACCCTCATCGAGGCCTACACCTACCGCATGGGCGCGCATACGACGTCCGACGATCCGACCCGTTACCGCGACAGCGCCGAGGTCGAGACCTGGAAGCTCAAGGACCCGCTCGAACGGGTCAAGAGATACCTCATGGTCAACGGAACTCCGCAGCAATTCTTCGACGACCTCGATGTCGAGGGCGAAGAGCTCGGCCGCCACCTCCGCGCCGCCTGCAAGGCACTGCCCGAGCCCGACCTGGCCGCTCTGTTCGACCAGGTCTACGTCGACGGCAGCCCCGAGCTCGAAGAGCAAAAGGCGCAATACATCGCCTATCGGGATAGTTTCGAGCGCAGCGAGGAACCAGCAGGCATGGTCGAGCGCAGCGAGGAACCAGGGTTGATTAGTGAAGGGACTCCCGCATGACCAAGCTCGCGCTCTCCAAGGCCCTCAACAGCGGACTCCGCGCCGCGTTGGAAGGCGACGAGAAGGTCCTCATCATGGGTGAGGACGTGGGTCGCCTCGGCGGCGTCTTCCGCATCACCGACGGACTCCAGAAGGACTTCGGCGAAAGCCGGGTCATCGACGCACCGCTCTCCGAAGCCGGCATCCTCGGCACCGCGATCGGTATGACGTTCCGCGGCTACCGACCGGTCCTCGAGATCCAGTTCGACGGCTTCGTCTACCCCGCCTACGACCAGATCGTCAGCCAGGTCGCCAAGCTGCATTTCCGCAGCAAGGGCAAGGTCAAGATGCCGATCGTCATCCGCATCCCCTTCGGTGGTGGCATCGGTGCGGTCGAGCACCACTCCGAGAGCCCCGAGGGCCAGTTCGCCCTCACCGCCGGGCTCAAGGTCGTGTCGTGCTCCAACCCCAACGACGCCTACTGGATGATCCAGCAGGCAATCGCCAGCGACGACCCGATCGTGTTCATGGAGCCCAAGCGTCGCTACTGGGAGCAGGGCGAGGTCGACCTCGACAACGAGCCGGCGCTCCTGCACTCCTCGCGCGTATGCCGTGAAGGCACCGACGCCACGCTGATCGCGTATGGCCCGATGGTCAAGACCTGTCTTGAGTCGGCCGAAGCAGCCGCCGAAGACGGCATCAACCTCGAAGTCATCGACCTGCGCACACTGTCGCCGCTCGACCTTCCGCCCGTCTTCGAGTCCGTGCGCAAGACCGGTCACGCGATCGTCGTCCACGAAGCCGCGCGGACGCTCGGCCTCGGTGCCGAGATCTCGGCCCGCATCACCGAGGAATGCTTCCACTCGCTGGAGTCGCCCGTCATACGTGTCACCGGATATGACCTGCCCTACCCGCCGAGCAAGATCGAGGAAGAGTTCCTGCCCAGCCTCGACCGCATCCTCGACGCCGTCGACCGTTCCCTCGCGTACTAGGAGTTTTGATGAGTGAATTCAATCTCCCCGACGTGGGCGAAGGCCTGACCGAAGCCGAAATCGTGGCCTGGAAGGTCGAGGTCGGTGATGTCATCAAGATCAACGACATCATCGTCGACATCGAGACGGCCAAGTCCATCGTCGAGCTGCCCAGTCCGTATGAAGGCACGATCGAGGCGCTTCTCGTCGCCGAGGGCGAGACCGTCCCGGTCGGCACCCCGATCATCCGCATAGCGTCGCCCGATGACGCTCCTGCCCCCAGTGGCGCTGCTTCCACCGGTGACGAAGGCGCCGCAGGCGACGAAGAGTCCTCAGCCGACTCGCCGGTCGTCGAAGAGCGTCAAGCCGTTCTCGTGGGTTATGGACCGCGCACGGCTTCGCTCAAGCGGCGTGCCCGCAAGCCAGCCGTCGCCTCGGTGGACACCGAGAAGGTCGCCCAGCGCACTGTTCCTCCGGTTGCCGCTACTCCGGTTGCCGCACCGGTGGCACCGGCGCCGGAGCGCGCTACGAAGAACCTGAGGGTTCTGGCCAAGCCGCCCGTGCGCAAGCTCGCGAAGGACCTCGGCATCGACCTCCACGATGTGCCGGCCGCGGGCGAGATCATCACCCGCGCCGACGTCGAGGCCTTCGCCAACGGTGCAGCCGGCGTTGTCACGGCACTTCGTCCGTCCGCGCCCATCCAGTCCGGGGCCGGTGACGTCCGCGTCCCGATCAAGGGCGTCCGCAAGATGACGGCCGAGGCCATGGTCTCGTCGGCGTTCACCGCGCCGCACGTGACCGAATGGGTCGCGATCGACGTCACCAGGACGATGGACCTCGTCGCGAGGCTCAAGGCCGATCCCACCTTCGCCGGTGTGCGCGTCTCGCCGCTGTTGGTCGTCGCCAAGGCCGTATGCCTGGCGATGCGCCGTACGCCGGACCTCAACTCGTCGTGGGACGAAGCCGCTCAGGAGATCGTGCTCAAGGGTGCGGTCAACCTCGGCATCGCCGCCGCGACACCGCGAGGGCTGGTCGTTCCCAACATCGTCGGCGCCGACTCGATGACGATGCTGGAGCTGGCCCAGGCCCTTGGTGAGCTCACCAAGACGGCACGCGAAGGCAAGACCCAACCGGCGCAGATGGCCGGCGGATCGTTCACGATCACCAACATCGGTGTCTTCGGCATCGACGCAGGCACGCCGATCCTCAACCCGGGCGAGGCCGGCATCCTGGCCATCGGTGCGATCAACAAGCGCCCGTGGGTCGATGCCGACGAACAGCTCGTCGTGCGGTCGGTGACGACGCTCGCCTTGTCCTTCGACCACCGTCTTGTCGACGGTGAGCAAGGGTCGAGATTCCTCGCCGACATCGCCTCAATCCTGACTGATCCGGCGGTCGCGCTCACGTTCTAGACAACCCCTAGAATGGCTCGGTGAGCCAACAAGTCGACGACCGCTACAAGGGCGCCGTAGGCATTTGGCTCATCGCGCTGGCGGTCTATCTCCTCGCGGTTTTCCATCGCTCGTCGATGGCGGTCGCGGGATTGGCCGCGACCGACCGGTTCGGCATCTCGGGCTCGCAGCTTGCGACGTTCGTGACGATTCAGCTGCTCGTCTACGCCGGTATGCAGATTCCGGTGGGGCTCCTGCTGGATCGCTTCGGTTCACGTCGAATCATGCTGTCCGGTGTCCTCGTCCTGACATTGGCGCAGACAGGTTTCGCCTTCGCCGACACCTATGCGCTGGCGCTGATCGCCCGGCTGTTCGTCGGCGCCGGCGACGCGATGATCTTCATCTGTGTCCTGAGGCTGGTCAACACCTGGTTCTCGTCGCGTCGCATACCGCTCATCACCCAGTTGACCGGCGTTCTCGGTCAGCTCGGCGGCATCCTTGCGGCCGTGCCGATGACGATCGCCTTGCGCGAGCTCGGCTGGACGAGGGCCTATCTGATTGCCGCCAGCATCGGCATCCTGGTGGCCATCCTGTTGTTGATCTTCATCCATGACAGCCCGGACACCCGGTCGATCACCGGACCGCCCCTGTCCTTGACCGAGGTTCGTACGAGCCTGACCGATTCCTGGGCGCATCCGGGCACCCGGCTTGGGCTGTGGACACATTTCTCGACCCAATTCAGCGCGACGACTCTCGGCCTGTTGTGGGGATATCCGTTTTTCGTCCGCGGCGAGCAGCTGTCCGAGCGGACGGCCGGCATCCTGCTGACCCTTCTCGTCATCGCCGTGATGGCGGCGGGGCCCGTCCTCGCCTGGATCATCACGAACCATCCCTGGTATCGCTCGACGCTCGTCCTCGGAATCATCTTGTCGATCGTCGCCGTCTGGACCGTCGTGCTCGTATGGCCCGGCAATGCGCCCCTGCCGTTGCTCGTGGTTCTCGTCATCGTGGTCGGCATCGGCGGCCCCGCTTCGATGATCGGGTTCGACTTCGGCCGCACCTCCAATCCCGAACACAGGCTCGGCAGCGCCACTGGCATCATCAACCAGGGCGGCTTCGTCGCGAGCCTGCTTCTCGTCGTGGCGATCGGCCTCATCCTGGACTGGCGGACACCCGGCTCCAGCACCGCGTACTCGCCGTCGGCCTTTCGCTGGGCGATGTCGGCGCAGTATGTCCTGTGGGGTCTCGGGCTCATCCAGATCTGGCGCTACCGGCTGAAGACGCGCGCGCGCATACTTGCCGAGGATCCCGATGCCCGCGCCAAGATGACGAGACTCGGCTAGCGACCAAGCTCGGCTAGATTGCCGGCCGCCGTTCGATGAACCTTCGGAACTGCGGGTAGGTCGTGCCCGGCGCCAGCTCGCCGGGTAGGCCGGTGCGATAGCGCACGAGCGGCATCGCCTGACGCATGATCGTGGTGACGACGAGCTCACCGTCGACGATCTCGGGGAAGAAGTGGTCTTCCCACACGTGGACGCCGTCGTCGCCGGAGGCTCCGAAACCCGGACCGCCGAGCGCCGGGACCGACATCAGCTCGAGGCCATCGGTTCCGATCCGGAAATCCGCGCCGAACCATACGGACGTCCGCCTGGTGCGCAGAACCGAGCAGCTGAGCGCCTCGGCGCCCTCCATGACGGCGATGGCGTCCGGCCCGGACATGGACACGATGACGCGGTCGCCGGCACGGAGACCGGCGGCAAAAAGTGTCCGGGACACCAGGTCGGCGTTGGCCTTGACGTCCTGGAAGGTGAAGCCGGTGCGATGCGAACCGTCTTCGACAACCCGGAGTATCGCCGTTCTCGGCACCGCGATCAGCGCCAGCGGGGCCATCGTGAGCTCGTCCTCGGTGAGTAGCGGGAACTTCCGGAGGTCGGCGGTGACCGCGAAGTCGTCCGGAGTGACCCCGCCGTCGTCGAAGGACGCCGCGTAGTGGTCGACCTCCTCGTAGGCGCGGACAAGTGTCCAGCGAAGCCGCTCGAGCTGATGGTGCTCGAGCTGCTCCGGAGTCATCGACAGCGCAACGGGATCTCCGATCACGGCGACTCCTTCCCCTACGGCTCGGCCCTTTTCACGAACAAGGCGACGACCTTGCCATTGCTCTGCGGCAACCGGCCGATCTCTTCATATCCACGGACCGCATGAAACGCAAGGGACGGACCGTTGGGCGGCTCGGCGTAGACCTCGAGCGTCACCGGCAGGGTCCGCTCGATCTCGTCATACAGCTGTGAGGCGATGCCCATGCGGCGATGAGTCGGCGCGACGACAATGCGGTCGAGGTAGCAGTGGTTGTCGAACCGTTCCTCGAACCACGCATAGTTGGGGGAGTCGTATGCCGTGCCCGACGGCATCGTTATGACGAACCCGCCGATGTCGCCGTCGACGTCTGCGACGAGGGCTCGATCGGAGAGGCCCACGATCCACTGCAACCGGTTGGTATCGAGTGGGCCGACGCCGTCGAGTGCGCTCTGATTGAGCGCGAGGACGGCATCGCAGTCTGCTGGCTCGATCGGTCGGATGGTTGTATCAGATCCTGTCATGTCAGATCCGGAATTCGGTGTCGACGGCCTGCTCGGACGCGGTCCAGAGGATGTCCGCCAGCTCGGGGTCGCGCGCGGTGCCGGTCATACCGACGAGCCTGGGGTTGCCACGCATCTGCCGCAGGTGCGACGGCCCGGTGTACTCGCCGCCGACGAGCTCGGGATCGGTCGCCGCCATCAGCAGCGGCCAGGCGCCCATCGCCGCGGGCTGCGCGATGACGCGGGTGATCTGGTGCATACCCATTGCCCGGAGCGAGTTGCCGCCGATGCTCGGACCGGCCGACGTGAGGTTGGTCGAGGCGTAGCCCGGATGCGCGGCAACACTCACGACACTCAGCCCGGCGTCCTTGACCCGGCGGTTGAGCTCGAGGGCGAAAAGCAGATTGGCGACCTTGGATTCGCCGTATGACTGCCACCGGCGATAGCGCCGCGGGGAGCCCTGCGTCGTCAACGAGCGC
This sequence comes from Actinomycetota bacterium, assembly GCA_030856025.1. GTDB lineage: Bacteria > Actinomycetota > Actinomycetes > Propionibacteriales > Nocardioidaceae > JACMOZ01. The sequence continues at coordinate 16,605 of JALYQD010000066.1, read as the reverse complement.
AGATCGATTCCCCGGACCCAGGAGTGGGCGAATGACGCCACGGTGACGACCCGGGTCTGACTGCTCTTGAGGAGCGGCCAGAGTGTGGCGGTCCACGCGAAGTGGCCCAGGTGGTTGGTGCCCATCTGCAGCTCGAACCCGTCGACCGTGAGCCGCTGCGGCGTGGCCATGACACCGGCGTTGTTGATCAGGATGTCGAGGTGTTGGACGCTGTCGGCGAGGCCCGCTGCTGCGGCCTTGGTCTGGGCGAGATCGGCGAGGTCGAGCTCGACGACTTCGACCTTCGTGCCGGGTGCCTCTTTTGCGATGTGGTCGAGGGCCGTGGCTGCCTTGGCGTCATCGCGGGCGGTCACGATGAGTGAGGCGCCGTGGCGGCCCAGCTCGATCGCCGTGTTCACCCCGAGTCCGCCGGTCACACCGGTGATGGCTGCGGTTTTGCCGCTCAGATCGGGGATGTCTTTCGTCGACCAGGTCATGCAGTCACCCTACCGATGACTTGCGCGATCGGAGTCCTCAGAATGTGACCGGCATGGCCGTCAGCACGATCGTGCCGAGCTCGCGGTCGCCGCTGATCTTCACGTCGAGCTGATCGGCGGTCCGACGACCGGCGCCGAGGGCGGTGAACGCCTCGGTCGACATCGACAGCAGGGCCTGGGGTTCACCCTCGATCGACGGAGCTGGCTTGGCCCGGCCGTCTTGGCCGACGGCGACGATGAGGTCGAACGGAATCTCTCCCGTGATGTGCCAGCCGACGGTCGTGCCCGGAGCCGGCCGGACCTTCTTGCCGACGACGAACGGCATGGCCCGCTTGAATGTGTTTGCCGTGACGTGGGCACCGGCGGAGTCCATACCGCCGGGTTTGCCGACGGCGCGACGAATGTCCTGCTCGTGCACCCATACGTCGATCGCGCGATTGCGCAGCAGTGTGTCCCACGACCAGCTGATGCCGCCCGGCGTCACCGGTGCGGGCGACTCGGGGTCGTCGTTCAGGTTCTGCAGTTCCTGCTCGCGCACAGCGACTGCCTCGGCGAACTCCGACTGCAATTCCTCGACGGTATGGTCGCGCCGGGCCTCGACGCCGGCCTGCGTGTAGGCGCTGATCATCTCGGTCATCGACGGATCGGTGGACGCGACGACTCCGGTGGCGAGCTCGTTCTCGAGGTGGGCCAGGTGGGCGGCAATGTCCTTGACGGTCCAGCCCGGGCAGTCGGTCGGAGCCTCCCAATCGGACTCATCGAGTGTGGGCAAGAGCGTGACGATCGCCGAGGCGCTGTCGTGCCACGCCTGGACGTAGACCTCAAGAAGATTCATAGGAGAGCAACTTTCGTTCGGTGCGACGTCCCCAGTATGTCCATCCGGCGAGAAGCGCGGCGGCAAGGGTGGACATGCTTCCCACGCCGTTGCCGATCGTGGCACGGCGGAAGTCGGGTAGCTCGGCGTAGCCGTAGTTGGCGGTGTCGGCTCCGTTGTCATCCGGAGCACAAGCAACCGAATATGAACCGGGCTTGGCGTCTTTGGTGACACTCAGCAGGTGCCACGCGCGGCCATCGCCTTGCGCTTCGATGTCGAATGGCTGTTCCTTGACGACCAGGGCCTTGGCGGGTCTGCTGGCGCAGGACACGTCGCGGTCTTGTTTGATGTCGGTGAAGAACGCGACGCCCTTGTCGGTGACGGCGATCTTCTTTCCGGGGTCGATCTCGGCGACGGTGGACTTCTCGAGGTCCTGCCACGCCGTGGAGGCGATCGCGGCGGCGGCAACCCACCCGCCGAGCACCAGCAGGACGGCGACGAGATACCAGATCGCGCTTGTTCTCTTCACTCCGTGGCCTTTCGACTCTGCTCGTCCACGCCCTGCTCATCCAAGCTCTGTTCATCTAAAAAGTAGGCGCTGCCCACAGTCTCGCCTATCAGCGGCGAATGTGGAGGCCGTCGACAGTTGTGTCCTGGCACGCTCTGCGTGTGACTTCTCAGATTGCCTGTTTGGACACGCGGTCGGTGTACGCCTTGCGACCGACTTCGTCGATCTCGTCGAGACCGCGGCGGTCGTTCAGGGCGCGGCGGCCCAGGTCCAGCACGAGCTCGGGCACGAGTCCGCCGAACCGGTTCCATACCGAGAGATAGCGGGGCACCGGCGTCTCGGCACGCCGGCTCCTCATCGTGCCGAGCACGGCTCGCGCAATGTCCTCCGGATCGACCGTAGGAAGTCCGGCGCCGAGAGAGACGCCTGACGACAACTCGGTGCGTACGGCGCTGGGGAGCACGGCGCTGATGCTGACGCTGCTCCGGGAGTACTCGACGCGCGCGCTCGCAGTGAGCCCGACTGCGCCGTACTTGCTGGCGTTGTAGACGACCATTCCCGGGAATGGCATCTTGCCGGCCATCGAGGCGATGTTGACGATGTGTCCCCGGCCCGTGGCCGTCATGAGCGGAAGGACGGCCTTCATCCCGTTGATCGGTCCCAGGACATTCACGTTCAGGGTGAGGCGGCTGATGGCGTCGTCCTCCTCGTCGAAGGCCCCGAGCGGCATCACGCCGGCATTGTTGACGAGGACATCGATCCGCCCGCTTCGAGCCACGACTCCGTCGAGGAAAGTCTTCCACGACTGCGCGGACGTGACGTCGAGGTGAGCGGCGAACGCCTTCGGGCCGATCGATCGGGCCGCGTCCTCGGCGGGGTCGAGGTCGATGTCGCCGAGGTGGACGGTCGCACCCCTCTCGTGGAACAGCTCGGCGGTGGCTCGGCCGATGCCGCGCGCTCCGCCCGTGACGATGACGGTGGCGCCCTCCAGGGGGATGCTGGGATAGCGACGAATGGACAAGATGGTCATGAATGGCCTTCCGATCGGGCTGGGCTGACGGGCGTTGTCTCGAGCGCGCGCTGGACCGTGTGCCGCCCCGACTCGAAGGCAGCAAGCTGTTTGCGGGGGTCCATGAAGTTCGCACCCATGATGCTGAGGTCCTCGTCGGTCGCCGTGAGGGTCGTGACGCGGGTGCCCGCGTTCTTCAGGGCCTCGATCTCGCGCAGCAGACCCGACAGTCATCGGCCTGCGAAGGACCCGGTTCTCGACGCGCCCCATCCCACGGGGCCGTACGGGCGTGGCCGAAGCCATGGGCGCGATGACGATGACCTCATCGAGCCCCAGCGGTATGAGCAGGTCGGCCGATGCCGTCGATGCCGCACCGCCGTCAATGAACCGGCGACCGCCGATCTGCACCGGTGGGAACCAGCCCGGGACCGCCCACGAAGCGCAGAGCGCATCGGCGAGTGAGGCCGGCTCGGCGCCGGGAGACCCGAACGCCATTCGCTCGCCGGTGTCGTAGTCCATGCCGACGAGCCACGCCGAACCATGGGCGAGCCAGCCGTCGGCATCGGCACGGGCGCGGGCGAGTCGCGGCGAATGGCGAGCCGAGGGAGATGCCGGGTCTTGGCGGCAGCGCACCGGGCGCCCCGCTGCGGTAGAAACTTTGCGATAGGCCACCGGCCACAACATGCCGATGGCCCCCACCGCAATGGTGAGGGCCTTCGGGTCGAGCCGACTAGAAAGCCGACTCGGGCAGGTCCATGATCGAGCCGTCGATGTTCTCGGCGATCGCGCGCTCGCCGGCCAGCTTCGGCAGGACGTTGCGGGCGAAGAACTGCGCCGCGGCGACCTTGCCCTCGTAGAAGTCCTTGTCGCTCGCGGAGACTTCGCCGCCAAGCTTCTCGAGGGCGACTTCGGCGCCGCGCAGCAACAGCCATGCGACAACCAGGTCACCGAGGACATACACGAGGCGCGTGGTGTTGAGGCCCACCTTGTAGAGGTTCTTGACGTCGCCCTTCTCATCGGCCGGGTTGGAGGCCATGAGATCGGTGAACGTCGCGCCGATGATCGCCTGAGCGTCTTCGAGGCCCTTGGCGAGGAGTTCGCGCTCGACCTTGAGCCGGCCGTTTCCTGCTTCGCCCTGCGAGAACCCCTGCACTTCCTGCGCGAGGTAGCCGAGTGCTTGTCCCTTGTTCTTCACGATCTTGCGGAAGAACAGGTCCATGCCCTGGATGGCAGTGGTGCCTTCGTAGAGAGTGTCGATCTTGGCGTCGCGCACATACTGCTCGATCGGGTAGTCCTGCAGGAAGCCCGAGCCGCCGAAGGTCTGGAGCGACTCGGTGCCCAGGATGACCCAGGAACGTTCGGAGCCGTAGCCCTTGACGATCGGGAGGAGCAGGTCGTTGACGGCTTCGGCAAGCGAGGCGTCCTCCCCGGCGGCCTCGGCCAGCATGATGTCGTCCTGCCACGTCGCGGTGTAGAGCATCAGCGAACGCAGTCCCTCGGCGAACGACTTCTGCGTGAGCAGCGAACGTCGTACGTCGGGGTGATGCGTGATCGTGACGCGGGGAGCGGCCTTGTCGGATGCCTGCGTCAGGTCGGGGCCCTGGACGCGTTCCTTGGCGTAGTCGAGTGCGTTGAGGTAGCCCGTCGACAGCGTCGCTATGGCCTTGGTGCCGACCATCATGCGGGCGTTCTCGATGACGCGGAACATCTGGTTGATGCCGTCGTGGACTTCGCCGAGCAGCCAGCCCTTGGCAGGTGCACCGTCGCCGAAGGTCACTTCACACGTGGTGGAGACCTTGATGCCCATCTTCTTCTCGACGTTGGTCACGTAGGCGCCATTGCGCTCACCGGTGAGCTCGCCGGTTTCGTGGTCGAAGTGGATCTTGGGTACGAGGAACAGGCTGAGGCCCTTGGTGCCGGGACCGCCGACGCCCTCGACACCCACGGGGCGAGCGAGGACGAGGTGCATGATGTTTTCGGCCATGTCGTGCTCGGCCGAGGTGATGAAGCGCTTGACGCCCTCGATGTTCCACGAGCCGTCTTCGTTCTGCGTCGCCTTGGTGCGGCCGGCGCCGACGTCAGAACCCGCATCGGGTTCGGTCAGCACCATCGTGGCGCCCCACTGCTTGTCGACCATGAACTGGGCGATCTTCTTGTCGCGCTCGTTGCCGTTCTCGAAGACGACCCGCGCGAAGGCGGGGCCGCAGGCATACATCCACACCGCGGGGTTGGCGCCGAGGACGAACTCGCCGCTGGACCACACGAGGGACGCGGGGGCGCGCTGGCCGCCGAGTTCTTCGGGCAACCCGAGGCGCCACCATTCGGCGTCCATCCAGGTCTTGTAGCTCTTGGCGAATGCGGGGTTCATCGTGACGGTCTTGGCGGCCGGGTCATAGACTGGGGGATTGCGGTCCGCGTCGTCGAAGGACGGGGCGAGGTCTTCGCGGGCGAGGCGGTCGATCTCCACGAGGATGCTCTTCGCCGTGTCGACATCGACGTCTTCGAAGATGCCTTTGCCCAGGACGTCGGAGCGACCGAAGAGTTCGAAAAGGTTGAACTCCACGTCGCGGAGATTGCTCTTGTAATGGCTCATGCCTGCCCATTCCTCTGAACGTATGTGCGCTGTGCTTGGCTGCGGAGTGCAGCATGCTACTGACAAGTAACTTAAGTATCCGTCTTCCGCCGGGCGATGACAAGGCAATATCGGGAAATACGGGTGTTACGAATGCCACAGTCGGCGACTCAGCCCGCAGTTCCCAGGAATTTCACGCTGTTCGGTGTGACGCGGCCGCGTCGGCGTTAGAGTGCCGGAGGGCTGGGAAGTGCCGAGAGGAACATCATGAGCAGCGAAAACACCAGCGGCGAGCAGGTCGACGTCCTCATCGTGGGAGCCGGTTTGTCCGGTATTGGAGCGGCCTACCGTCTGCAGACCATGTGTCCCGGCAAGACCTACGCGATCCTCGAGGCGCGCAATGCCGTCGGAGGCACCTGGGACCTGTTTCGCTACCCGGGCATCCGGTCGGACTCGGACATGTACACCCTGAGTTTTCCGTACCGGCCGTGGAAGCATAAGAACTCGATCGCCGACGGGCACGACATCCGTACCTACATCGAGGAAGCTGCCGATGAGTACGGCATCGAGAAGAACATCCGGTACGGACACCGGGTCGTCGCGGCGTCGTGGTCGTCCGACGACGCGCTCTGGACGGTGACATCGCAGGTCGATGGCGCGACGGTCACGCAGACGGCATCCTTCCTCTACCTCTGCAGCGGCTATTACAACTACGACGAGGGCTACCGGCCGGAGTTCCCGGGCCTCGACTCCTTCGAGGGCCAGGTCGTCCACCCGCAGTTCTGGCCATCGGACCTCGACTACACCGGCAAGCACATCGTGGTCATCGGCAGTGGTGCGACGGCCGTCACGCTGATCCCGTCAATGGCCGAAGACGCCGCGCACATCACGATGCTGCAGCGCTCGCCGTCGTATGTCACCGCGTTGCCGATCGAGGACAAGGTTGGTCAGGTGATGCAGAAGGTCTTGCCGGACAAGCTTGCGCACCGCGCCGTCCGGCGCAAGAACGCCATGCTCGCGATCGGCTTCTTCATGTTCTGTCGACGGTTCCCGAAGGTTGCCACCCGCTTGCTCATCGGCCTGGCCAGGCGAAGGCTCCCCGAGGGCTATGAGATGACTCATTTCACGCCGCGCTACGACCCATGGGACCAGCGACTGTGCATCGTGCCCAACGGTGACTTGTTCCGCACCATCCGCGAGGGTGCGGCATCGATCGTCACCGATCGGGTCAAGACGTTCACGCCGGGCGGCATCGACCTCGAATCGGGTGAGCACCTCGAGGCCGGCATCGTCATCACCGCCACGGGACTCAAGGTCGTCGCATTCGGCCAGCTCGCGCTGACCGTCGACGGCAAGGCGATCGACCCCAATGCGCTCTTCGTCTACAAGGGCCTGATGTTCAGCGGGATGCCGAACCTGGCGTGGTGTGTCGGCTACACCAATGCGTCGTGGACACTGCGGGCCGATCTCTCGTCGCAGTATGTGTGCCGGTTCATCAATCACCTTGACGACAACGGCTACGCCTTCGGCATGCCTGATCCGGCCGGTCCCGCCGGCCAGGGGCGGCCGATCCTCGACCTGACGTCGGGCTACGTCACACGCGTCGCCGATCTGCTGCCGCAGCAGGGTTCTACGTCACCGTGGACGATCAGGCAGAACTGGCTGCTCGACTCCCGCGACATGAGGCGCACGGATCTCGATGAGGACATGGTGTTCGCGCCCAGGAAGTTGGCGGTCGTCGCCTAGGGCAACGAAGAAGCCCCCACGAGAGTCTCGCGGGGGCTTCCTGTGTTCGGGAGTTCAGTGTGATGAACTCACATGGTGCGGGTGGGAACGCGGCCGAAGCCGTCCTTGACCACAGAGCGGATGGCGGACGCTCCGCCGATAGCGGCGATGGCACCAATGGCGCTGGCAAAGATAAACATGAGCTTCTCCTGTTCGTTGATTGGGTAGCCCAATTCTCGCACTTTCAACTATCAAGGACAATCTAACTTAACTGCATACAACGTGTAGTATTCCTTCATGGACGTCAAGAGACTCGAGTTACTGCGTGAATTGGCCTCAAGGGGCACCGTGGGGGCCGTTGCCGATGCGATGAAGGTCACACCTTCAGCGGTCTCGCAACAGCTGAAAGTACTGGAACAAGAGGCAGGAACGCCCCTTACGGAGCCGGCGGGACGCGGCATTGCGCTGACCGTCGCGGGGCGCGCGCTGGCCCAGACGGCAACCGAGATCGCCATCGCGGTGGAGAGGGCCGAATCGGGCTGGCGTGAGTTCATGAATCAGCCGGCTGGCGACGTCACGCTGACGACATTTCCCACCGGGGGGCAGATGTTGTTGCCGCAAGTGTTGTCCCGACTGGCCGACGTTTCGGGGCTGCGGCTGGTCTGCACCGACCAGGATCCGCTGCTTCCCGACTTCGCCGACCTGACGCCCGACTTCGACATCGTCCTTGCCGACTCGCCGATGAATGCGCCCTCGTGGCGCGAGCGCGGGCTGACGGTCGTGCCATTGATGAGTGAGCCCCTCGACGTGGCCCTTCCACAAAACCATCGCCTCGGCAAGAAGGCCAAGCTCACTCCCGCCGATCTTGCTGGCGAGACGTGGATCGGCTCGCCGGTGAACTTCCCGTTCGACCGGATCCTCCAGGAGATCGAGGCCGTCAACGCTGTGCCCGCGATCGTCACGCAGCGGTTCATGGACAACGGGATCGTCGAAAGCATGGTTGCCGCCGGCCAGGGCATCGCGATCCTTCCGCGCTACACGACCCGCGACCGGGAGAACGGCCTCATCACCCGGCCGCTTGCCGGCGTTCGGACGCGCCGGGACATCTCGGCGTTGATGCGTCCGGATCGCTCCGAGCGGCCGTCGGTGCAGCTTGTCATCGAGACCCTCAAGGAGGAGGCCGCGAAGCTGGCGGCCAGCCATACGAAGGCTGCCGGCTGATCTCCTCCGGTCGGTGACGTTTGTGCCGCGGCGGGGTTGCCGTTCGGCGCACGGCTGGAAGACTCGAACCATGACCTCATCGCCAGCGCCTGACCTCGCCGTCATCGGCGGAACGGGCTTCTACACGTTTCTCGACGACCCCGAGGAGTATGTCGTCGAGACGCCATACGGCAGGCCCTCGGCCCCGATCGCCGTCGGAACTGTCGAGGGTGGCCGCCGAGTGGCCTTCCTGCCTCGTCACGGCCGGCACCATGAGTTCCCTGCGCACAAGGTCAACTACCGCGCCAACTTGTGGGCGCTGCGCAGCCTCGGGGTCCGGCAGATCCTGGCGCCGTGTGCGGTTGGCGGGCTGAAGGCAGAGCGTGGGCCGGGCTCGTTCGTCGTCCCCGACCAGATCTTCGACCGGACCACCGACCGGATCCAGACGTACTACGACGATGGCGCGGTCCACGTGTCCTTCGCCGATCCCTATTGCCCCCGGTTGCGGGACGCCCTCCTCGATGGGTTGGCCGACGACGATCCGCAGGACGGCGGCACGTTGGTCGTCATCGACGGGCCTCGCTTCTCCACGCGGGCCGAGTCCCGGTGGTACTCCGAGCAGGGCTGGTCGATCATCGGCATGACCGGTCATCCCGAGGCGGTCCTCGCCCGCGAGCTTGCGCTTTGCTACGCGACGGTTGCACTCGTCACCGATCTCGACGCGGGGGTCGACGAGGCGACAGCGGTCAGCCACACCGAGGTCATCGAGGTGTTCTCCCGGCACACCGAGCGTCTCCGCGGCCTGTTGCGCACGGTCGCGACATCTGTGGAGAGTGAATTCGACTGCACCTGCACGCACGCCCTCGACGGCCTGGACCTCCCCCTGGACTTGCCTGGACCGGGGACAGCGTGAAAGTCCTGTTGACGGGAGCGGCGGGATTTATCGGACTCCACATCGCTTCCGCCCTCAGCGACGCCGGTCATGACGTCGTGGGTGTCGACGCGTTGCTGTCGCAGGCGCATGGCAAGTCGGTCACGGGTCCCGACGGCCTCGTCGTCGCTGACATTCGTACGGCCGATCTCGACGTACTGCTCAAAGGCATCGACGTCGTATGCCACCAGGCCGCCGTAGTCGGCAACGGCGTGGACGCGCAGGATTTCCCCCACTACGCCGCCCACAACGACTACGGCACCGCGGTGCTGTTGGCCGCGATGGCGCGGGTGGGCGTCAGGAATCTCGTCCTCGCGTCGTCGATGGTGGTCTACGGCGACGGGCGCTACCGCTGCGAGGAGCACGGGATCGTCGTACCGGCCGTTCGCGAGGTCGCCGACCTGGAACGTGGCTCGTTCGATCCGCGCTGTTCACGGTGCGCGCGGACGATCGCCTGGCAGGAGATCTCCGAGGACGCACCGTTCAATCCGCGCACGAGCTATGCCGCCTCCAAGGTCGCGCAGGAGCACTATGCCGGCGCGTGGTGCACGCTCGAATCGGCAAGAGCGATCGCGTTGCGCTATCACAATGTCTATGGACCGGGCATGCCCGCGGACACCCCGTATGCAGGTGTCGCGGCCATCTTCCGATCGGCGCTCGCCCGCGGGGAGGCGCCACAGGTCTTCGAGGACGGCAACCAGATGCGTGACTTCGTCCACGTCTCGGACATCGCGCGCGCCAATGTGGCGGCGGTCGAGCGGGTCGCCGATCACCCGGGCCGGGTGACGGCCTACAACATTGCCTCCGGGCAGCCATTCACGATCGGTGCGATGGCCGGACAGCTCGCCAAGGCGGCCGGCGGTCCCCAACCGGTCGTGACGGGGGACTACCGCGCCTTTGACGTGCGGCACATCGTCGCGTCGCCCGAAGCGGCTGTCGACGGTCTCGGATTCACCGCCGCCATCGGTCCGGCCGAAGGCATCACCGCCCTCGCGACGGATCCACTCCGCACCCGTTGATGTGGGAGCCTCGACCCATGGAGTTGTCGCGGACAGTCGAATGGCGCGGGCGCTCGGTTGCGTGGGACCGGCTCGGCTCGGGGCCGGCGGTGGTCATGTGCCACGGAACGCCGTGGTCCTCCACCGTATGGGTGCCGTTCGCCGAAGCCCTCAGCCAGGAATTCACCGTCTACCTGTGGGACATGCCGGGCTACGGTCGGTCCTCGAAACATTCGGGCCACGCCGTCGATCTCGGCCTGCAAGCCGAACTCTTCACCGATCTGCTGACCCACTGGGATCTGCGAGCGCCCCATGTCGTCGCCCATGACTTCGGCGGCGCGGTGTCGCTTGGGGCGCACCTGCTGCACGACGCGCCCTATTCGTCATTGGCCCTGGTCGACGTCGTGGCGCTTCGCCCTTGGGGTTCAGAGTTCTTTCGCCGCATCAGTCAGAACGAGGAAGCCTTCGCCGCACAGCCGCCCGCGATCCACAGGGCAGTCCTCGAGGCATACATCGCCGGAGCCAGTCATTGCGGATTGTCTTCGGCACAGATGGCGTCGCTGACATCGCCATGGCTCTCGGCCGAAGGTCAGCGGGCGTTCTATCGGCAGATCGCGGAGGCGGACGAACGATTCACCGACGACATTCAGGATCGCTACTCCGAGATCGACATTCCGGTGAAGATCGTGTGGGGTCGCGACGACGGTTGGATACCGGTCGAGCGGGCAACCGAGCTGGCTCGGCTGATCCCGGGAGCAGAAATCGAACTGATCGCCGGGGCGGGACACCTGGTTCAATACGACGCGCCGGTGCATCTGGCCATCGCCCTGCAACGGTGGCTCGGACGGCAATCTGGCGCGACTGGCTGATCGGCGCAACCGAATCCGTCAGTTGACGACGGGGAGGGTGAGCCTTTGGGCTGTCGAGCCGGTGACGACACTCACCGGAGCCGCCACAGTCCCGGCGCGATAGTTGGCGTCGCCACCGACCAGGTAGACGGCGATGCGATGGCCCGGTGCGAAACGGTGCGCGAACGCCGGAAGCGTGACGTGCAACGGCTTTGTCACGTCGGGCACCCGCACGGGTGCGACCAGGCCGTTGATCAGCGAAGCCTTGCCGACGGCGTCGACGTCATAGACCTTGGCGAACACGACGAGCTGACCGGCGGGCCCGGCAGCCTGGGTGATTGCCGCCGTCGGGGCGGACAGCGTGACATCGAGCTCGGGAGACCCGACCACGGTGGTCGCCTTTGCGAGCGGATCGCCTGTCCAGGATGCGAACGTGCCGGGCAGGTTGACGTCGGGAAGCGGGAGCGTGACTCCCACCTGACCGCCGACGGCATCGAGCTCACCCAACGTCGTGGGTGCGCCCGCGGCGGTGGTCACGAACGACTGCGTGCCGGGCCGGATGCCGGCGGTCGAGTCGACCAGACCCTTGTCGGAGAGGTAGAGCTTTTTGGCCTTCCCCACGGCGTAGGTGCTCGCCGTGCCGACCTTCCCGTCCCAGTCCTGGTAGTAGGCGAACTCGGGGCCGGTGCTCGCCGACGTGCCCTTGAGGTAGTGGTCGAACCACGACTGGATGCGTGTCGCTTCGTATGCGGCCCCTTCGGCTGAAGGCACGCCGCCGGAATGCCCGTTGTAGCGCCACATGAGCTTGACCGGGGTGCCTTGTTTCTTGAGTGCTTGGTAGGTGGCCACGGACTCGTTCAGGTTGAAGAGCGTGTCCATTTCACCTTGGTCCAGCAGGACCGGGATCTTGATCTGCGACATGTAGTTGGCGACGGAGGCGTGGCGCAGCGCCGTCACGGCGTCGGGCTGGAGGTAGCCGGTCGCTCCACCGGTGACGAGGGCCGGGCAGACGAAGTCGGCGAAGTTCGGGCACCCGATCAGCCTTTGCGGGTCGTTCTGGGCGTATTGCACGCCGTCGAAGATGCCAACCGCTGAGAACGCCGCGGCCCACGTGACCTTGGTCGCGCCCGGAACGGCGGTCGAGACACCCTTGGTCTGCCCGGTGTTGTTGGGTCCGAGCGAGTACGTCAGGTCGTTCCAGGTGATCTGGGGGTTCAGGGCGTCGACGCGAGCGTCGATACTGGCGACGGCGAATTGAACCTGGCCTCCGTACGAGCCCCCCCACATGCCGACCCTCGGATCGTCCGTGCGCTTCTTGCCGCTGTGGTCGACCTTGTCCCGGACCACGAAGTCGACCGGCGTGGCTGCGGTGGTGTGCGTGGCGTCGGTGAAGCCGATTCCGCCCGCACCGCCGAGGAAGCTGACGAGCTGGCTCCCGGCCTGGCCGTCGAAGTCGGGATCGTCAAGGGTGATCTTGCACCCGGAGCCGCCGAATCCGAGACCCGAGTACGACAGCACGGCGTAGCCGAGTGCGGCGTACTTCTGCGCGAACGGCGTCTGGTCGGCCGCGGAGCCGCCGAACCCGTTCGTCGTCAGGATCGCCGGAACCCGGCTCGTGGCCGAGGCGGTCGACGGCATGTAGAGATCGCCCACGACGTCGCAGGTCTTACTCTTGTCCGGCCCGACCTGCACCTTGAAGTGCAGCGACTGCACGGTGTATGCGGGCGCGGAGGCCGCGGGAGACCATCCCGAAACGGCGCTGAGGGCAGCCATGGTGCCGATCGCCGTGAGAAGACTGCAGCGGCGTAGTCCATTTGTGGGCACGATGACCTCCGGAGGTGTGTGCCAGTGTTCAACGAGCGCGCCGACAGTTTGTTACTTCCCGGTAACGAAGGCACCTCACCCGTTCGATCGATCAGGCAGGCGTCGAGTGCGCGAGCGGCATCCGGATCTCGAACCTGCACCCCGCGCCGTGATTGCTGACCGCGATCGACCCTGACTGGGCATCGAGCAGTCCGCGCGCGATGGCCAGGCCCATACCGGCCCCCACCGGATCGGCGTCCGTTCTCTGGTTGAGCGAGCGTGCCGATGATCCGCGGAACGCCATGTCGAAGACCTTCCCGATGTCCTCGACCGGTATGCCTCCGCACCCGTCGTCGACCCGCAGCCACGCGTGGTCGCTGGCCGATCCGGTTGTGACGGTCACGACCCCGGGCCCCGGTGTGTGCCGTACGGCGTTGCCAAGCAAGTTGCGCACGACCCGGGTGAGCTCGGGCGCCGCGCCCAGCACGAGTGGCGACTCGGCGTCGGCGCTCAGGTCGACGCGGACATCGCCGACATCGGCGGCAGGACGTACGGATGCGATGGCCTCGCGGACGACATCGGTCATGGCCACCGGCTCCAGCCGGAGCCGCAGTGCGCCGGCGTGGATGCGTGACATCTCGAACAGGTCGTCGACCATGCTGGCCAGCCGGATCGTCTCCTGCCGGATGAGCCGGGCGTACTCGTGGACCTCGGCGGGCTCGCGGACGACGTCGTCCTCGAGAGCCTCGGTCATGGCCTGCACGCCGGCGAGCGGCGTCCGCAAGTCGTGGCTCAGCCAGGCGAGGAGCTCGCGCCGAGACTGTTCGGCTGCTCGTTCGCGGTCGCGTGACTCGCGTTCCCAGATGCTTTGCCGGGCGATCGAACGGCCGAGGATCAGCGCGGTCGGCACACAGACGATGGTGACGGCAACCCATACCATCGCGCTGCGTCGGAGCTCGGCACTGAACATGAAGCCACTTGTCACCACCACACCGGCGATGATCGCGACGAGCGGTATGAGCGTGAGCAGCAGGATCGACGCGATCAGGGCGCGGCCGCGGAGCCGTTGCAGGGCGAGCGCGCCGAGCGCCACGACGCCGAGCGAACAGGCGAGACCCAGGAGAACCGGCTGCAGGTCGTTGGTGTTCATGGCGTGGTTCCTTCCGTGCGGTCGTACCGATAGCCGATTCCGTAGACGGTGGCGAGGCGTTGGGGCTCTGCGGGGACTTCCTCGATCTTGTGGCGGAGCCGTTTGACGTGGACCGTGACCGTCGAATGGTCGCCGAAGCTCCAGCCCCAGACCCGCTTCAGCAGGTCGGCCCGGCTGAAGACCTCGCCCGGGTGGGTCATCAGGAACTGCAGCAAGTCGAATTCGCGGATCGTCAACGACACTTCCCGCCCGCCGAGGTGCGCCATACGCGACACGGTGTTGATCGTGAGGTCGCCGTCCGTGACGATGTCGACGATGGGTTCGGCGGAGGTGTGACCGGCCGAGCGGCGCAAGACCGACTGCACCCGGAGCGCGAGCTCCTTCACGCTGAACGGCTTGGTGACGTAATCATCCGCTCCCAGAGCGAGGCCACTGATGCGGTCGTCCTCTTCGCCGAGCGCGGTCAGCATGATGATCGGAGTCCTGCTGTTGTCCGCGATGCGCAGGCTGCTGCACACCTCGAGTCCGCTGAGCCCGGGCAGCATGACGTCGAGGACTATGAGGTCGGGATCGGCATCGCGCGCCATCGCCAGTCCGGTGGTGCCGTCCTCGGCCAGCAGCACGATGTGACCGTCGCGCTCGAGGTAGCGCCGCACGACGTCACGCACGGTCGGATCATCCTCGACGACGAGGATCCGCGTCGCAACGCTCCCTACCGCAGCGCCGCCTACCGCAGCGCCGCCTACCATCGTGTCAACACCAGATGCTGGACCACAAGAGCGAGTATGACCTGCGACAAGAGCAGCGGCCGTTGCCAGGTTCGCGGCAACAGGGCAGGCAGGGCGACGATCCAGAGGGTGAACGGCAACCAGATGCGCTCGACCTCGGCTTTGCTCATGCCGCTCAGGTCGGCGATGACGAGGGCGACCAGGCCGGCCGCGGCCACCATCGCCAGCGGGTTGCGGCGGCTGATCTCGTGGGGGATCGAGGGAAATGCCGCCCACACGGCGAGGCCGATCGTGAACGTCCAGGCGGCAGGGTTCGCCCATACCCAATAGCCGTATGGGCGCTCTGAGGCGATGCCGTCGTAGTAGCGGTCGACGAGCACCGGGTAGGCCTCCCACCAGGAGAAACCGGCCAGTGTGAACATCGCGGTGACCGCCAGGGCGCCGCCGACCGCCCAGGGCAACGGCCGCCAGTTTCGGCAGGCCCACAACACGGCGAGCGCGGGGACGGCGAGCAGCACCAGTCCGTAGGAGAGGAACACGCAGAGGCCGAGGAGGAGTCCGGCGGCGATCGCCGGGAGGCGCCGGCCGGTCTTGCCGGCGATGGCCAGCAGGCAGAGGCCCCAGGCGGCGGCCGCGGTGAACAAGGCGTCGGCGTTGACGCCCATCCAGATGGCCGACGGTGCCAGGACGAGCCACGGGGCGGTCGAGCGGGCAAGTCGTTCGGTGCCCATGGCGCGCAGCGCGACGATCGCGGCGACGACGGCGGTGGCCCCGATCGAGACGACGACGATGCCGATCCACAGATGGCTCTTCAGGCCAAGGCGGTCGAGCAGGACGAAGAAGAGCAGGGCGCCCGGCGGATGACCGGCAACGTGGGTGTGCCAATGGTCCACCGAATCCATCGGGATGTGGTCGACAAAGGTGCGCACCATGTGCGGGATCGAGTCGACCCGCTGGGCGTCGTAGACATATTCGCCGCCGCGGTCGAACACGCGGCGCAAACCGTCGGGGCCGTCCACATAGGCCAGCGCCATGATCCACGACCAGGTGGCCGCATACGCGGTGAGCAGGAGGGCCGGCCACGACAACCTGGCGCAAAGCCCGGGCAGGGCCAGCCAGAGCACGAGCCCCAAGGCGATCGCGATCAGCGACATCGGGCCGAAGCGCGGCATCCAGTCGGCGTGGAGGGGCGGCCAGTGCACGTGAACGTATTCGTCGCGGATGCGTGGCACGGCGATGGCCAGCGCGACGAGCGTGCCGCCGACCCCGGCTGAGACCACTGCCGGGCGCGCGGAGGCGAATCGTGCTGACGGCATGGCCTCAGAGTAGGTGTCGAGCGCGCCCGGGGCCTGTCGACAAGCGGGGATGTCACGAGTTTGTCATTCTCGTCGAGTGGCGGTCGGGGGTCGGCCGCCATAGCCTCATACGTATGGAGTTCGAATCCGGCAACCACACGAACGTCGTGTGTGACGTCGTGATCCCGTGCCGTGACGAGGCGCTCGCGCTGCCTGGGGTGCTCGCCGATCTACCGTCAGGATTCCGCGCCATCGTCGTGGACAACGGCTCGAAGGACAGGACGGCGGAGGTCGCCGCAGAGCTCGGCGCGGCCGTCGTGAACGAGCCGCATCCCGGTTACGGGGCGGCGGTCCACGCCGGCATACTGGCCGCATCTGCGGAGTTCGTGGCGGTGCTCGACGGCGACGGATCGATGACCGCTCACGACTTGCCCCGACTCCTCGCTGCCGTTCGCTCCGGCGATGCGACGATGGCCGTCGGTTGGCGCCGGCCGATCGCCCGCGGCGTATGGCCGTGGCACGCCCGCATCGGCACCAAGGTCCTTGCC